>NZ_JBVIQR010000117.1:0-6061 GCF_055576875.1 Streptomyces sp. NPDC033229
TGCAGACGTCGCAATCCACACCGAACCCAGAAGGCCCTCACCTGTTCAAGCACCCAGCACGCGTGTCACCAACGTCCCGGGACAACACACCTAGAGCCCGCCACCCCAGTGCGGCCCCCAGGGAGAGCGTCCTTCCCCGGGGGCCGCACTGCGTTACCGCCCTCTATGTCAGATCGGCGCGGCGGGCAACGGTCTCGACGTGGGCCGCGAGGAGGGCCATCACGTCGGCGGGGACGTGGTCGGCGGCGTGCAGGTGCTCGACGGCGCACAGGGCTGTCATAGCGACGTCCAGAAGTTCCCGCTCCACGTCACCCATGGTCGCCGACGTGGCTTTGCGGGGGTTCTGGCCGGTGGCCCCGACGAGCGCGGCGATCACCTCTCCGGACTCCTCTGCGACCTTGGCCACCCTCCCCCACAGCAGTGCCTCCGGGTCCCGGTCCTGGTTCTCCGGCGAGCTGTCGATCCACTGCGAGACAGCGCGCACGAGCGCGTTCGTGCGGGCCGCCCGTGCGCCCTCAGCGTTCGAGATCACCGCTCCGTCCTTTCCTCGGTGTTGGATGCGATCACCAGGACGTGCTCGGAGGCGCCGAGGACGCTCGGCTCCGCCTCCAGCCGCCCCAGTGCTCGCATGATCTGTGCCCTCGCCGCATCGTCCTGCATGCGCTGCGCGAGGTCCGGCAGGAGCTTCGCCGGCCCTTCCACGGCAAGCAGGGCCCGGACCTCGAGCCCGGCCCCGGCCGCTTCCGCCGCGAGTTCCTGCGGGGCGTGGAAGTAGGCGGTGGTGAAGAACTGGTCGAAGTCCCGCCGCGGGTTGCGGTGCTGGCCGGTGGCGAGGTGTGCAAGTACCGCTTCCTCAGCTCCGGCAGCGCCCAGCTTGTTCTTGGAGAGCATCTCCCACGTCGTGTAGTACCGGCAGACGCCCGCAGCAACGACGATCCCACCCGGGCGGAGCACCCTGCGCGCCTCCCTCCAGGCCTGGTGCCGGTCAGCCGCCTCGACCAAGTGGTACAGCGGCCCGAGCATCAGCACGGCATCGAAGGACTGGTCGGGCCAGTCCAGGGCCCGTGCGTCGCCCGCCCCGATGTCCGTCAGAGGGCGGTCTGCCGCGCGCGACGCGGCCCGGGCCTGTTGGACGTGCAAGGGCACGGGGTCGACGAGAGCGACGTCGTAGCCGACTGCTGCCAGCGCCATGGCGTAGATGCCCGCACCACCACCGACGTCGAGGACCGACGCGGGGGCCGCGGGCAGATGCCGCAGGAGGATGTCCGTGGTCCGATGGAATTCGATGGACCTGCGGGAGTCACGGAGGCGTTCCTGTTCCGCACCCCGGCTGTAGTAGAGCATGATCTCTGGGTCAATCACCGGTGTCCTCCCGGGGGTTCAGGAGCGCGAAGCGCTGTGGGCACTGAGCGTTGGAGCAGTTCCGTGTACTGGTGCTGGAAGTCGCTTCGGCGCGCATGGTCGTCGGGCGTCATCACCGGCCCGCCCATCCGGTCGATGACCGAGGCAGCCGCGCCTCCGATGGCCGGGCTGTTCCCGACGAAGCTGACCAGCTTGAACTGCATGACCACATACAGCTCGTTCGTCTCGATGAGCGGCCGGTCAGCCCTGGCCGGCTCGGGGGTGACGAGGGCGAGGTTGTAGCTCAGCCCGCCCAGAGTCAGGCACCGGTTGGCGACGCCCCGCCGGGCCGCGAGCAACCGCATCTCGCCGGGTGTCACGTCCCGCAGGACGCGCCGCAGACGGGTCAGGCCCGAACGGGCAGCGGGCGAGAGCCACACCAGGCCGTCGAGGCGGTGCTCGACGTCGTCGACGTGCAGCAGCCGGGGCCGCTGCCACGGGGCGGGCATGTCGTCGGAGCCGGTGAAGCACTGGTGCAGGGACCAGTAGACGTCCGAAGCGGTGTCGTGGAGCGCCCGCAGGAGCCCCTGGCACTGGAGGGTGGGGACGAAGCCCCAGCCGGGTATGCGGATCTTCAGCCCGACCGGCAGGGCCCGCTCCGCGTCGCGCACGGGATCGGGCCCCATGAGGCGGCAGCCGCCCGGCAGGGCGGCGTCTCGCAGGGCATCGGTCATCACCCGGTGCGCGAGGTAGGCGGCAGGGTCCACCAGCGAGCGGCGCATGGTGACGTCCGTGACGTCCGCCAGCCGTACGGGTGCCACGGTGCGCTGGACGAAGGACGGCCAGCAGTTGAGGTGCCAGTGCATGCGCTTGTCCCACCACTGCCCGTTGTCACGGTCCAGGGTCGGGTCGTGGTTCCAGCTCACCGTGACCCGGCCGCCGTCGAGCCCGAAGCGCCGCAGGACCACGGGGTCGGAGAGGAGGACCATGAAGGTCCGAGCCGCCCGCAGGAGAGCCGCGAGGACCGGAGCGGGGGTGTCGCTGACGCTCTGGCGTATGACGTCATCCCTGGCCACCAGGAGCATCACGTCGTAAAGGCTGTGCGGAAACGCCTTGTCGATGACAGCAAGCCGCTCCCGCTCCCCCTGGACGGGGAACTCCCGGACGATGTTGGGGTCGTAGTAGTCGCGGTAGCCGCCGAGGTTGCACCGTTCCACGGGCGGATCGGCGCGCCGAGGGGCTGGAAGCGCCGGATTGACCGGCAGCTCCCACGCCGCCTGGGGGTAGAGCGTGTCAAGCCCCCGCGTCTGGGACGCGAGGGCCAGTGCCGTTGTCGGAGCGGTCACCGCAGACCACTCCCCCGGGGTGCGGTCATAGGCCCGGCAAGGTCACAGCTGCGGGCGATGGCCTGTCCGGCAGCGATCCCCATCATGGCGGCCTGCACGATGCCCTGGGCGATCCCGGCGGCGTCCCCGACTGTGTAGACGGGCAACTCCGGGACGCGGCACCCGGTGTCGATCTGTGGCCGCTCCCAGAGGAATTCCAGTTCGGGCCCGATGACGATCACCTGGTCGTGGAGGTCCGCGACGGTGGAGGGGGTGCTGGAGTGGGCGAGGATCGAGGCCATGAGTCGCTCGAAGCCCGTCGCGAGGCTCGTGTGCTCGCCCCCGGTGAACAGCTCATCGACCCGGCCAGTGGCAAGGTCCCGCACGGACGGCTGGAACGGCAGCCGCTCCCGCAGGCCGGCCCAGTCCCCGGCGTCGTCCCGGTGGTGGAGGAAGGCCCCGAGGGTCTGGGTGAAGGGGCGGCCGCGGGCCAGCTTCCGGTAGATCGCGAGGAAGGAGTCCCGGGCCTGACGGGCGGTTCCCCGGCCTTGGACCTGGCACAGCAGGCCGAAGTTCGCCGCGAGGGGCCGCTCGCCAGCCACCCGCTCGGTTGTCTCGTGGCCGTCCAGGGTGATCACCGGGTCGCCGAAAGCGGACCCGTAGTTCGTGAACTTCACCCGCCCGCCGTTTCCGCCGCCGCAGAAGCAGAACGTCTTGGTCTTGTTCTCAAGGTGCTCCAGCTGCGTGATCTTCAGGTCCGGGTGTTCGTCGCCGATGGCCGTCAGCAGGCCGGCGGCCATTTCGAACCGGACTCCGACAGAGATGTCCGGCTCGGTCATCTCCGCACCCAGCTGGTGCAGGAGCCGCGCGGTGGAGGTGACCCCCCGGCGGCCGGTCGCTAACACGAGATGATCGGTGTGAAGATGCCGGACGCCGTCGGCGGTACGGACGGCGACGCTCATACCGGCGCCCTCAGGCTCTGCCCCGACGAGCTCGGACCAGTGCCAGAGTTCCATGGCTGGGGCGAGGTGGGTGTGCCAGCCCTCGATGACCCGGCGCAGGTCGCTCTCGCCCAGCACCGCGACGGGATACTCGCGGATCGACAGCCCGTTGGACGCGAACGCCTCCCGCGCCCCTGCGGACAGTCCCTGGCCCAGGATGTCTGGGCGCAGATCGAGAGGCGCGGTGAGCCAGTCGAAGGCGATGGCGCACAAATCGCTGGCGCGCTCGCTGCCGAAGTGGTCGCTGAGCCTGCGCCCAGACGGCAGCAGGCTCAGCTTGGCACCGTCGCCGTAGTGCATGCTGCCCCCGAAGCCACTGACGACGTTGCACACCCCGGCGCAACCCGTGCACGCGAACCCCTTGTCCACGGGACACGGGCGGTGCCGGTAGGGGCGGCCGGCCTCGAGCAGCAGGACGTCGGCGCCCGGTTGCTCCATGATGATCGCGCGGGCGCAGGCAAGGCCTGCGGGCCCGGCACCTGCGATGACTACGTGCTTATACATCGGGAGTTCCCCAATCTACGAATGCCGCACCCCCATCCCCGGGACGGGGACGTGCGGGCGCGGCAGGGCGGGGGGCGGTGATGTGTCAGCCGGCCGGGACTTCGGCCCTGTTCACGGACCTCAGCCGGGGCGGCGCGGTGTGCTGCGGGTGGTCGTACTCGGGCTGAGCCAGGTGCCCGAGGCAGCCGAGCGCGACGACGCTGTCGGCGTCGTGGACGCGCGCCCAGCCGAAAACATGGAGACGGCGGGTCGGTCATGGGGCGAGGTAGGCCGATGGTGCGACAGCCTTCGAAAGCGCGCCCCAGGGCCGGGTATGAGGTAACCGCGTCGCGCCGGAGGAGGGAACGGCGGACACAACCGCCAAGGTGATAGCCCGCAACGAGGTGCTACGCGGTGTATCAGTACGGCTCTGGCGTTCGGCCCTTGGGGCTAACGCATGGCGATGTTCATGTGCTTGGCCAGGGGTACAAGCCCCTCGATACGACGGCGGCCCTTGCCCTCGAAGATCTGCTGGACCGTTTCACGGGCGAGGACTTGGTAGCGCATCCACTCCCCCGCCATGGTCCGCACCCGGACCAGGGTCGTCACCGCGTCGGCGAACCGGGCTTCCCAGGTCTGGGCCTGCGCTACGTCCAGCAGGTGCCGACCACGGGTCGCGGGCGGCAGACGGCGGGTCGGCGGCACCCTCCTCGCCAGCCTCAGCGCCTCACCGGAATGCCCCTGCGCCATAGCGAGCTCAACGGCGACCATCGAGATCTTGGCGGGTCCGAACGCTGCTCCGTGACCGCCGTTCACGTAGTCCATCCGGTCGGTGCGCACCACCTTGGTGCAGCGCTTCGCCGACACGAGCAGCTCCGTAGCTGCGTCGAAGTCTTCCTGCCGGGAAGCCGCCGTCACCGCAGACAGCATCAGCCGGCCCCACATCCGCAGCGCCGTGTAGTCAGAGGCCGCCATACGCGGGTTGAGCTCTTCCGCCGCCCCCACAGCCAGCTGCGCGGCCAGCCCGGGTTCGCCCTGCCGCAGCAGCACCCACGACAGCGCGTTGCATCCCGCCGCGATCAGCAGCCTGTCCTCCGCCCTGTCCGCCGCCGCCATGGCCTTCTCCAGCGCGGACCGCGCGAGATCATCCTGGGACAGATGGACAGCAACCATCGCCGCCACCTGATAGGCCCGGCTCAGTTCCGCTGACGCCACCCGCTGCCCAGCTCCCCGCGCCTCACGCACAGCTGCCTTCGCCCCGCCCAGCAGCCCCGGCAGTCCGGCGACCAGGCCAGAGAACTCCCCGTGGTGGTACTGCCGCCACAGGACCCCAACCGTATGGCTCAACTCGTGGGCGTCCGGGGCGCCGTCCACTCCGGCGGCCGTGGGCAAGGGCACCCCGGGTACTTCGTCGAGGGCCAGCACGGACCGGCGCAGCGCGGCGACGCTGGCACGGTGTCCGTCCTCCTGGTGCAGCGTCTGCGGCTGCCCGAGAAGGGCCTGAGGCTTCACATCGAGGGCACGGGCCAGTTTGGCGAGGGTGCCCATGAGCGCGGTGGTGCGGCCATTGCGTTCCAGGACGCGGATGGTGGCCACGCTCACCCCGGATTTGTTGCTGAGCTCCTGTTGGGTGAGACCGGTCTGAGCCCGCAAGCGAGCCAGGTTCTCACCGATCGTGGGCTCATCAGCCATCGCACGCTCCGTGCTTGCCGGGGACCGTACTTGGACAGTACCCCCGCCAGGCACGGCGGCCGAGAGTGATGTGGGGGTTGCCAACTAGAGCCAGCCGCGACGATGAACCTCTTCCTATAGGGCGTTACTGAGACTGAACTCGTGTTGTCGCAGTGAGTTATCTGGGGTTCGGGGTGAGCCCTGTCTCGGTGAGGCAGCCTTCAAGGAGGGCGGGCCGGT
>NZ_JBVIQR010000118.1:0-5966 GCF_055576875.1 Streptomyces sp. NPDC033229
GGTGGGGGGGAGGGGTCTGTGGATTTGGTTGTTGTGGGTTTCGGCGTGGTGTTGTTCCTAGGGTGGGTGGGGGGGGGGGGGGGGGGGTTGTGGGGGGGGGGGGGGGGGGGCCCCCCCCCCCCCCCCCGGGGCGGGAGCGGGGTCCTGGTGGTCGGTTGAGGTCGTCACGCCCAGCGCAACGACTCACCCGAACGAGTGGATGCGGTGGCGAAGGGTGGCGAATATCTGTGCGGACCTACACACGTAGGGCTGGTGTGTACGGCCAGGCGCGGTCCGCTTCGTCCTGCCCGATGACGGCCTCCGCCGTCTCGATCCAGGCGTGGGCGGCGGCGGGCGCGAACCGGGCACCGAGAACCCAGTGGACCCGGCGGCGGCGCAGCAGGGCCGCGAGGAACGCCCCCAGGCTCTCCTCGAAGCATGCGGCGCGGCCGGGCCAGGCACGGGCGGCGCGGTGCACGGCGGCGAAGACCGCGTCGGCCTCCTGCGGTGCCGCCGGCGGGAACGGCAGGCGGACGACAACGCGGGCCAGGGCGATGACCGTCCGGACGGGGAGGCAGCGCAGCAGGACGAGCGCGGTGGCGAGGCCGGTGATGCCGGCCAGGCGGTCCGCCGTCTTCGGCGGCCAGCCGGGCCGGGTGAAACGGATGGTGTCCGGCGCCGGGAGAGCCGGGTGTGCGCTGGTGGCCGGGTCGAGGCGGGAGGCGGCGAAGGACTGGGTGAGCAGGGCGAGGTCGGCTCGGACCTGCCCGGGGTCGGCCCCGCGCGCGGCCCAGTGCGCGGTGAGCTCCTTGATGGCGGTCTCCGCGGGGACGCCGGCGGCGAGGACCTGCCACAGGGCGGCCCCGGTGGGGTTGAGGAACACCCACCGGCCGCGCGTGCACCGGATGTCGAGGAAGGCGGCTCCGGCCGACGTGATGGCGGTGTAGACGCGGCGGCTCACGGGCATGGGACGTCCTCCTCGTCGCGCTCCCACCAGGTGTGCCGGGCGGTGTCGAGCGTGGCGAGCCACAACTCGGTGACCACCAGGGCGTGCAGGCCGGCCAGCGGAGCGGGCACGCCCTGGACGGCACGCTCGAGGTCCTCCAGCACCCGGCGGGCGTCGAGCAGGCCCGCGCGGGCAAGCGCCGAGCCGCCGATGATGCCCCGCAGGACGGGGGCGTTACGGCGCAGCCCGGCGTAGACGCTGGAGGCGAACGTGGTCTTCGTGGGCCGGTGCAGGAGGAAGTCGGGGACCAGGCCGTCGAAGACGGTGCGGGCGAGCGCCTTGTAGACGCCGGGCCGTACGCGCTCCCCCGGTTCAATCGCCAGAGCCGCGTCGACGACCGCGGTGTCGAGGAACGGGGCATGCAGCGGGATACCCCAGCGGGTGCGGGCGACGGTGTCGAAGGTGGCGTGGCCGTCGGCCATCAGCTCCAGGCCCAGACGCTCGTGCAGCCGCGCGGGCGAAACGTACGGGTCGGCCTGGGCGGCGCGGCTCTCGACCAGGACGGACAGCGCCACCCGGCCGTCCCGGGTCAGCCAGGCCTCCGCCCCGCTGGTCGAGCACCAGCGCATCGCCTCCCACGGCGCCGCCCCGTACGGCCGCACTCCCGCCGGGGGCCGGGCGAGGGAGGCCGCCAAGGCCGCGAGGGCCTGGGGGTATCCGGTGGCCGCGGTGCGCAGCAGCTCGCCCCACATCCGGTGCACACTGCTGCGCCGGGACCGGGCGTAGCCGGCCGCCCGGCGCAGTGCCTCGATCCGGCGCCCGGCGAGGCAGAGGTCCACGGGGTGGCTGCGGACGGCGTCCAGGACGTCGTCGCCGCCCCGTCCGGTCAGGTGCGCGGTGCTGCCGTGGGCGATGACGGGCGCGAACTGGGCGTCCTTGATGGCGATCAGGCCGAGTGTGAACGACGGCGTGTCCGTACGGGGAAGCGCCGCCGCGTCCTCCAGGCCGGCGAAGTGACCGCCGGTGCCCTGGCCGTTGACCACCTGGTGTGTGATCCCGGGGACCGTGTCGGCGAGGCGGCGGGCGTAGCGGAGATCGTCGTCGTCGGCCAGGTGCACATCGGTGTAGGTGACGGCGAGCAGCGGGCGTTCCGGGGCCGCCAGGCACGTGACGCTGCTGCTGTCGATCCCGCCGGACAGGTCCGCCGACAGCTGGCCGGCCGCCCGCGCGCGGCGCGCAACTGCTGTCCGTACTGCTGTCCGCAGCCGCCGCGCCCCTTCCGCGGGCGAGAGGGCCGGGGAGTTCTCGCGGGCGGGGGCAGTGCGGGCGGGGCCGTGGTCGGGCAGGACGAGAACGTGGCCCGGCGGCACCCGGCGCACGCCGTGGAAGAGGCTGTGGGCGGCGAGGACGTCCACCCCGGTCAGCATGAAGGAGCACATCAGCAAAGACAGGTCCGCCCGGGCCTGTGTCACTGCCGCCAGGGGCACGGCTGCCGTGGCCCACAGCACCTGGTCCTCGATCGGCAGCCAGTACACGGTCATCACCCCGGCCCGGTCCCCCGCCACCCGCACGCCGTCCCGGGTGCGGGCCACCGCCAGGTACGAACCGGGCAGCCGCGTCGCGCCCGCGGCATCCCCCCGCTCCAGCGCGGCCAGGGCGCCGTCGAGCTCCTGCTCCGTCGCCAGGCAGCAGCCCACCGCCACCAGGCCCGCGCCCTCCGGGGAGCACGCCGAGCGCACTTCCCCCCTTTCGTGGCCGACCGTCCATATCCGTGTCCCGGCCAGGCCAGTGATCTCCCGCCCGTCACGCAGCCGCACACCAGCACCCGGGACTCCTCCGGGTCCGTGCCGTCCGGCGATCAACCGCACCGTCACCACCTCGTTTCTGCTCGTAGACGCGACAGCGCCCGGGAGGGCTCGAAGCCAGCTCCCGGGCGCCGGGTTCACTCACTCACACGCGAGGCCGGGGTCACTTCCAGTACTGGGTGTCGTCCGGCTCGTCGTTGCCCGCCGTGCCGAGGGTCACCTCGGCGACGGTGCCCAGCACGGTCAGCGTCGGCGCGATGTATTCCTCGGTCTGCTTGATGAACTCCATGGCGTCCTCCAGACGTCGTTGTCTCGGATGGACCGCCGCCCGACCACCCCGGCATCTCCGGCCGGCGAGGCCCCGGCGGCGGGCTGCGCACCATCACCATCCCGGCCCCGGGCAGCAGGAGGAAGCCGCGGGCCGGGTGCGGCCGGGTGCGGCTACGAGCACCCCAAGCGCACCCTCCGCCGCCATTCCGTACAGGCCCGGTCCAGGGCTACCGTCGATATGTTCGGCCCCGGCTCGGCGAGCGAAGGGCGAAACCAGGATGCATCTGCTGACACGGGCATTACGCGCACGCGGCTGGCTGCCGCCCGAACTCGCCCACCGCATCCGCGACCTGGGGGAAAAGCGGCACGTCGCGGTCGGCACCGGCAAGGACGGCGTCTACCGGTGGCAACGTGGCCGCACGCCCGACCTGCCAGCCCAGTACCTCATCGCCGAACTGTTCAGGCCTGTGGGGAGTGCGCCTGATCTTCCAGCGAACAGTCGGCGACCGCGCCCCGTACGTATCTGCCGTACGGGGGAACACTCCGGGCGAAGCCCTCAAGCGCACGCCCCCCGGCCAGCCAGTCGTGACAATCGCGGTCATGACATCGATGACGGAAGCCTTCCGCCTGGCTCTGCAGAAGGCGCTGGCCACTGGTCGGGACACAGTCAGCATCCGCGGCACCTTGATCGAGATGTTGGAACGGAATCCCTCCAAGGCGGAGGCTTCGGCAGCCCACAAGGCGGCCCGAAGGATCGCCGAGGATGGCGAGGCGGTCCTCATCTCTCTGCTTCCTGACCAAGCTGGCGCCAACGCCTACGTGCCTACGGTCCGTGGGGCTGGGAGGCGGGCGTCGAACTATCTGACCGTGGACGCGACGATCATCAAGAGCTTGCCGTGTCGCGTCGAGCTCGCCACAGAGAAGTGGGACGCGCTCATCGACGAAGGCATGCGGCTCACTCAGCAGAAGATCGAAAGCGACCCGATGCTCTCGATGTTGCTGCCTGGCTGGAAGGCCGAACCGCGTGCCGAAAAGCGAGACGCGTCAACGGCAGCAGCTAGCTGACCCGCCGTTCAGCGTCTGTGCCAGCGCGCCTCGGTGTCGAGACGTCGGCGAAGGTCTCAGGTCCTGGCTGCGATGGTGGAGCGTCGAGGGATGCAAAGTGGTCCGGCGCAGTCGGTCGATGCCGTAGTGTTCGCCGTACCGACGCGGGGTGGAGCAGCTCGGTAGCTCGCTGGGCTCATAACCCAGAGGTCGCAGGTTCAAATCCTGTCCCCGCTACTCACACGTGAAGGCCCGACAGCTTGGCTGCCGGGCCTTCACTGCGTCCGGGTCCGCGGGGGCGGCCAGGTTGATCGCGGCAGTCGCCGGCAAAGACGTCGAAGCGTGCGTATCTGAGGAGCTGTGCCGCCTGAGCCTCACTAGGTGTGGCAGATTGCTGTTTGGCCCACGGCCCTTCGCGGCAAGGCGGCGGCTGCGCAGGGCAGTTCGCCTTGGGGATCGTGTGGAGATCCGCGACTGTGTTCGGTGTTTGACGTCCCACCACCTCACGACTTGAGAACGGAATGTCACGTATGGCTCACACGATCAATCGCAAGATTGCTGTCTTCGGTGCGGGATACATCGGGCTGGTCACGGGGGCTTGTCTCGCTGAGCTCGGTCACGACGTGGTCGTCCGGGATATTCAGCCCGAGAGGATCAAGCTGCTGCAGTCCGGGCAGGTCCCGATCTACGAGCCTGGTCTGGGTGATCTGATCATCAAGAACAAGGAGCGGCTGGCGTTCACCCTCAACGTGGACGAGGCGCTCGCGCAGGCCGAGGTGGTGTTCGTCTGCGTGGACACGCCTCCCACGTCGGCTGGCGACGCCGACCTGTCGCGGGTCTGGTCGGTTCTCCATTCCCTCAAGGGGGCGGAGCGTCTTGCCGCGGTGGTCGTGAAGAGCACCGTGCCGGTGGGAACCGGCGCGCGCGCACGGTCGGTGCTCGACGATGTCGGGCTGGGGCATGTCGGCTATGCCTCCAACCCGGAGTTCACTGCCGAGGGCCGTGCCGTCTCCGACTTCCTCAACCCGGACCGGGTCGTGATCGGCGCATCGGATGCGGACACAGCCCGTCTGGTCGAGGAGCTGCATCAGGGCGTCAACGGCGACGTCGTGGTGATGGACATTCCGTCTGCGGAGATGGCGAAGATGGCGTCGAACGCGTTGCTGGCGACGAAGATCTCGTTCATCAACGAGATCGCGAACGTCTGTGAGGCAACCGGTGCCGACATCGGCAACGTCGCCAGGGCCGTCGGGCTGGACCATCGTCTGGGTCGGCACTTCCTGCAGGCCGGCATCGGGTGGGGCGGCAGCTGCTTCCCCAAGGACTCCGAGGCACTCAAGCAGCTGGCCAGCAACACCGGCTACCACCCGCAGCTGCTGAGCGCGGTCATCGAGGTCAACAACCTGCAGAAGCGGCGGGCGATCCAGAAGCTCAAGGACCAACTGGGGACGCTGGAAGGCACCCAGATCGCCTTGCTGGGGCTGACGTTCAAGCCCGGCACGGACGACATGCGAGAGGCCCCGAGCACCGTCCTGGCATCGCGGCTGCTGGCCGAGGGCGCCGCTGTGCGGTGCTGGGACCCGCTGGCCCGTCCCGGCGACGTCGAGCCGTGGAGGTCGACCACCCGGCACGAGAACGTGCTGGACGCCGTGACCGGCGCGGACGCGGCGATCGTCGTGACGGAGTGGCCCCAGCTGCGGGAGGTGCCGTGGGGTGAGGCCCGGGGCCTGATGCGCCGCCCGGTGCTCTACGACGGGCGCAACCTCTTCGACCCGGCCACGATGCGGGATCTCGCCTTCACCTACCTGAGCGTGGGCCGGCCCTAGCTGTGTTGTTCGGACAGGTTGGTGACGCGGCTGGCTGGTGGGTGGCCGTCGATGCCGGTGTGGGGTCGGTGGTAGTTGTACCAGTCCAGCCAGTCG
>NZ_JBVIQR010000119.1:0-5937 GCF_055576875.1 Streptomyces sp. NPDC033229
GTGCAGACGTCGCAATCCACACCGAACCCAGAAGGCCCTCACCTGTTCAAGCACCCAGCACGCGTGTCACCAACGTCCCGGGACAACACACCTAGGGCCCCTCGGACGCTGTGCCCAGCAGTCCGAGCTCGGAGTTGAGATTCCGTCGTGCGACCGGCTCCCAGTGTTCGTGCCCGTACGGAGTGCGGAACAGCCGTGGCAGCTCCAGCAGCTGTCGCAGCACCGCGGCGCGGCCCTCGCGGAAGGCGTCGTCGGGCACGAATCCGTACTCCTCGCGGACGGCCGCCGCGTAGGCCGCGTAGTCCTCCGGCGACCCCGCCAGGACGGCGAGATCCGCGTCGCACAGCACCTCGCCGTTCCAGTCGCCGGGGGCCGGGTCGTGGCCGACGGTGAGCCGCACGAGCCGGGCGACCTCCGCCGTGCGGGCCTGGTCGATGCCCAGTTCGGGCAGCGCGCGCTCGGCGAGACGAGCGCTGCGCTCCTCGTTCTCCGAGCGGTCGGGGCGGTAGACGGCGTCATGGAACCAGGCGGCGAAGCGGACGGCGTCGGCGTCGTCGGCGTGCTCGGCCAGCTCGTCGACGCGGTCGAGGACCGCCAGCAGGTGGTCGACCGTGTGATAGCGGCGCTGCGGTTCGGCCCAGCGCGCGAGGAGATCGTCGGCGTACGGGTCGGGGTCGGGGTGGGCCACGTGCGGGACCGCCGTGTGCGGGCCCACCGCGGCGCGGGCTCTCGCCACGGTCTGACGCCAGCGGATGCGCAGCGCGGGGCCGGACGGGTGTACGGGCGTAGCTGACATAGGCCAATTGTGGAGCACGGCTTTCGACGTGCACGGCGGATATGGCAGGCTGTCCTACATGTCTAGACCAATTCTTGAGGTGATCGCGCTCGACGTCGAGGACGCGGTGGCGGCGCAGGCCGGAGGGGCGGACCGCCTCGAACTGGTCAGTGACATGGCCGCCGACGGCCTCACGCCCGCCCTCGAGACCTTCGCGGCGGTACGGGCCGCCGTCGACATCCCCGTGCGCGTCATGCTGCGGGCCACCGACGGTTTCTCGGCGGGTGGCGCCGCGGCGCTCGACGCGCTGTGCGACGACGCCAGGGCGTTGGCCGCCGAAGGCGCGGACGAGTTCGTGCTCGGCTTCCTGACCGACGACGGCCGGGCCGACCTGCCGTCCGTCGCCCGCCTCGCCGAGGCCGTCGGCCCCCGCGCCCGGTGGACGTTCCACCGGGCCATCGACCGGGCCGCCGACCGCGACGCCGTGCGCAAGCAGCTCGCCGACCAGCCCGGTCTGGACACCTACCTCACCGCGGGCTCCGCGTCGGGCGTCGACGACGGTCTCGCGACGCTCGTCGCGGAAGCGGCACGCGGGGACGAGCCGGGGTACGAGCCGCGGATCCTCGTGGGCGGCGGGCTCCAGTTGAAGCATGTGCCGGTGCTGCTCGGAGCCGGGATTTCCGCGTTCCATATTGGCGGGGCGGCTCGCCCTGCGGGGTGGGCTGCGCCGGTTTCCGCGGCTGCGGTTGCGGTTTGGCGGGGGGCCCTCGGAGGCTGAGGCTGTTTGCCGGGTGCCCCGCCGTTTCCCGCCGCGCGGGGCGTCCTCAATCGCTGGACGGGCTTGAAGTGGTGCGGTGTCGGGCCTCCGCGGGCCTCCGACCCGCCACCTTCCGTGCTGCGGGCCGGGACGTCGTGGTTGCCGCCAGTGCCAGTACCGCCAGGGCCAGGGCCGTTGAGACCAGGGGGAACCAGCGCTCGCCCAGCAGGGTCATCGCCAGGCTGCCCGTGCCGCCGCCCGCGGCCATGCCCAGATAGAGGGCGCTGCTGTTGAGCGAGATCAGCAGGGGGGCGTGGGCCGGGCTGAGGGAGACCAGTCGGTGGGGCTGGGCGACGGAGAAGGCCCAGCCCGCGAGCGGGGAGACCGCGGCATAGATCAGGGCTCCCACCATGGTCAGGCCGAGCCAGGGCAGGGCGGCGAAGGCGAGTGCCGCCACGGAGCTGGTGACGAGCAGAACGGCCCGGATGCCCCAGTGGTCCACCGCGCGGCCACCGAGCCAACTGCCCGCGACCGACGCGACACCCGTGACCAGCAGGATCAGGCTGAGCCGGCCCGCCTCGTCGCCGGTCGCCGGGCGCATCGCGATGGCCAGGTAGATGTAGACGGCCTGGAAGGCGACGAAGAAGACGAAGGTCGTCGCCACGGCGGCCACGATCCGCCCCTCGCGCAGCGGCGCCAGCCGCTCGCGCAGGCCCACGGCCGGGGCCGGAGCGGGGAGTTCGCGCAGGAAGACGGCCAGGCCCAGCAGGGCCGCGGCCCCGAGTGCGACGACCAGCCACATCGTGAGCCGCCAGTCGGCGCGGCCGACGTACGTGCCGAGCGGTACGCCCAAAGCCGTGGCGACGGTCATCCCGCCGAGCACGGTCGCGATCGCCCGGCCGCGCCGCTCCGGCGGTACGAGCGCGGTGGCGACGGCGTTGGCGGTGGGGGTGTAGAGCGCGGCTCCGGCCGCGGCGAGCACCCGGGTGGCCAGCAGGGCCTGGTAATCGGGGGCGAGTGCGCTGAGCGCGTTGGCCGCGGTGAAGACCGCGAGGGCGGTGAGCAGCAGTCGGCGGCGGCGCCAGCGGGCGGTGAGCGTCGCGAGCACGGGCGCCAGCAGGGCGTAGGCGAGCGCGAAGACGGACACCATCTGGCCGGCGGCCGCCACGGAGACGTCGAGGTCGTCGGCGACCCGGCCGAGGATTCCGGCCATGACCATCGTGTCGGTGCCGACGGCGAACGTGCCGAGAGCGAGCAGGAGTAGGCGGAGGCGCACGGGGTCCCTTCCCATGATCATAGTTTGATGCTCGTCAAACAATAGGGAAGGGTGGATGATTGTCAAACAATTCCGGGTGGGGTGCGAAGGAGAAGAACGTGGTGGACGAGTGGCTTCCGCAGCCTGCGACCGACGAGATCGAGCTGGTCAAGGTCATGCACGCACTGGGTGACCCGGTGCGGATGCAGCTGTTGTCGGTTTTTCTGGACGGCAAGGAGCACGGCTGCGACCTGAGCGGCCTCGGGCTCGACCACTTGCACAAGTCGACCGTCTCGCACCACATGCGGGTGCTGCGCGAAGCGGGTGTGACCGCCACGCGCGTGGCCGGCCGCAACCGCCTCGTACAGCTCCGCAAGGCCGACCTCGACACGAGGTTCCCCGGCCTCACGGACGCGCTGATGACAGCGATGGGGCGGTAGGCCACGGTTTTTTCCCCACCCACCCACGGGAGGGGGCGGGTCGGAGCGGGTGCTGTGCCAGGCGTAAAGCGAAGCAGCCTGGCACAGCACCCGCGAAGGCCCGACACCGCACCTGGACCGCCCCGCGCAGCGGCACCGCTCCGCGCAGCGGGACGCGGCGGGGCACCTGCAGAACAACCGAAGGCCCGCGCGGCGGCACCGCTCCGCGCAGCGGGACGCGGCGGGGCACCTGCCGAACAACCGAAGGCCCGCGCGGCGGCACCGCTCCGCGCAGCGGGACGCGGCGGGGCACCTGCCGAACAACCGAAGGCCCGCGCAGCGGCACCGCTCCGCGCAGCGGGACACGGCGCCGCACCCGGGAGACCGGAACGGTCCCGCGCAGCGGGCCGTTACCCCAACTGCTCCGGCAGCGGCGCCGCGTGCACCACCGTCAGCCCCGACACCGCCCGTGTCAGGGCCACGTACAGCCGACGCAGCCCCGTCCGTTCGTCCGGCTCGCCGGACACGACGGCGCTCGGTTCGTCCAGGACCACGTAGTCGTACTCCAGGCCCTTGGCCAGCGTGGCCGGGACGAGGGTGAGGCGGGCGTCGGCGGAGGTCTCCTCGCCGGGGGAGAGGAACGGCAGGCCCGCCGCCGTCAGCGCGTCCGCCAGTGCGGGGATCCGCGCGTCGGCCGCGATCAGCCCGATCGACCCCTCCTTGGCGAGAGCCGACACGCAGGCGGCCAGCACCGCCGCGTCGAGGTCCGACGGCTCCACCTCCCGTACCGCGAAGTCGCCCGCCGCCTCACGGA
The DNA here is from genome assembly GCF_055576875.1 of Streptomyces sp. NPDC033229. Classification (NCBI taxonomy): domain Bacteria; kingdom Bacillati; phylum Actinomycetota; class Actinomycetes; order Kitasatosporales; family Streptomycetaceae; genus Streptomyces; species Streptomyces sp. NPDC033229. The sequence continues at coordinate 4,021 of NZ_JBVIQR010000119.1, forward strand.
CCGAGGTCGCCTCGGCCAGGCCGGGGGCGATGGTGGGCAGCAGCCGGGAGGCGTACGCGATGACCTCGCGCGGCACGCGGAACCCCATCGTGAGCTCCTCCACCGTGGCCTCCGGCTTGCCGAGGTGGGTCAGGGCCTCCGGCCAACTGCCGGTCGCCCAGGGAGTCGTGCCCTGGGCGAGGTCGCCGAGGATCGTCGCCGAGCCGGTCGTGCAGCGGCGGCCCACCGCGCGGTACTGCATGGGGGACAGGTCCTGCGCCTCGTCCAGGACGACATGGCCGAGCGAGGGCGTGCGGGCGACGAGGTCCGCCGCCTCGTCGACGAGCACCGCGTCGGCCGCCGACCACTTGGCGGACTTCACGCCGCGGGCCGGCTTGTCCCAGAGGATCTCCGCCTGCTCCTCGGCATCCAGGATCCCCTCCGCGTGCTCCGCCAGGAACTCCGCATCGGACAGCAGCCGCAGGACCAGCTTCGCCGGATCCACCTGCGGCCAGATCGCCTTGACCGCCGACTTCACGGCCGTGTTGCGCGCCACCGCGTCCTGCACCCGGTCGTCGGGGGCCTCGCCGGCCTCCTCCATCCGTACGAGCACGGCGTGCGCGATGCGCTGCGGGAGCGCCTCGCGGGCCGCGCCGTAGCGGATGTCGCGGGACAGCAGCTCGCGGACCATCTCCTCGACCTCGTACGCCGGGACGCGCCAGCGCCGCGAGCCGCGCACGACGACCACCGGGTCCACCGGCATCGTCACCCCCGACCGCACCGCGCGCCGCAGCACCTCCGCCATGCGGGCGTCGCCCTTGATGCGGGCGGCGGCGGCGGTGTCCGTGCCGCGCACCTCCACATGGGCGACGAGGTCGTCGACGGTGGCCTGGGCGACGTTCAACTCGCCGAGGGCGGGGAGGACTTGCTCGATGTACTGGAGGAAGGACCGGTTCGGGCCGATGACGAGCGTGCCGGTGCGGGCGAGCCGCTCGCGGTGGGCGTACAGCAGATAGGCGACACGGTGCAGGCCGACGGCGGTCTTGCCGGTGCCGGGGGCGCCCTGGACGCACACCGAGCCGCCGATCCCGGCGCGCACGATCTCGTCCTGCTCCGGCTGGATCGTGGCCACGATGTCCCGCATGGGGCCGACGCGCGGCCGCTCGATCTCGCTCTGGAGGAGCCGGCTGGCCTGCTCCTCACCGGCGGCGTCGGTCAGGTCCTCGTCCTCGTATGCCGTCAACTCGCCGCCCGTGTAGCCGAAGCGGCGGCGCAGCCGCACGTCCATCGGCTGCTTCTTGGACGCCCGGTAGAAGGGCTGGGAGACGGGCGCGCGCCAGTCGATGACCATCGGGTCGCCGTCCGCGTCGTGCACGTGCCGACGGCCGATGTAGAACTGTTCTCCTTCGGCACCCTCGGCCTGTTCGGCGCCCGGGGCGTGCAGATAGTCCAGGCGTCCGAAGAACAGCGGGGTGTGTGCCAGGTCGGCGAGGGCGGTGATGCGGTCCTCGATCTGCCGTTGCAGCACGGCGGCGTTGACCCAGTTCGCGGTCACGTCCTTGATGTCGAGGGACTCCACGTCGGCGCGCATGGCGCGCAGCGCGGACCGGGAGGAGGAGAGGTGGGCGCGCTCGCGCTCGAGCGGGTCATGGGCGGCGTGCGGGACGGGCGCGGACACGGCGGTGCCTCCGGGGGTGCGGCAGGGGTGAGCGGGAGGCCGGCCGGTTTCCGTCCGGCCGGCGGCGCTCCCAGGACTCGGGAGGCGGCAGGACGGGCGATTGTAGTCAGCACGGAATCGGGGCGCGAATGATTTTCCGAGCCTTCTCAGGGTCGCCGTCCTCCTCCCCTAGACGAGTCATTCCGAATGCTGACGGTGTGTCCGGGAACGCAGACAGGGCGTCCAAGATCGTTGTGTGACGAACAACCTGGACGCCCTGC
>NZ_JBVIQR010000120.1:0-5929 GCF_055576875.1 Streptomyces sp. NPDC033229
CCCGCGTGGCTTGCTTGAGCCGGATGCGGTGAAAGTCGCACGTCCGGTTCTGAGGGGGCCGGGGATCAGCAATGGTCTCCGGCTACCCGACCACATGTCGAGAACCCGTGTCCGGCTCCGTCCCCGCAGTGAACGCGACCAGAATGGGTCGCACCAGACTCGAGGAGAATCACCATGGCCAAGTACTTGCTGCTCAAGCACTACCGTGGCGCCCCGGCCCCGGTGAACGACGTGCCCATGGACCAATGGACGCCGGAGGAGATCTCGGCACACATGCGATACATGCAGGACTTCGCGGCCCGGCTGGAGGGGACCGGTGAGTTCGTCGACGGTCAGGCGCTCGCCCCCGAGGGGGCATGGGTCCGCTACGACGGCGAGGGCCGCCCGCCGGTCACCGACGGGCCGTTCGCCGAGACCAAGGACCTGATCGCCGGCTGGATGGTGATCGACGTCGACAGCTACGAGCGCGCCGTCGAGCTGGCCGGGGAGCTGTCGGCCGCCCCCGGGGCGGGCGGGAAGCCGATCCACGAGTGGCTCGAGGTGCGCCCGTTCTACGGCGTGTCGTCGCCCACCGTCACGGAGTGACCTCTCAGCTGAACGAGGCCCTGCTCCGCAGCCTCACGCCGAGCGTGCTCGCCGTCCTCGTCCGCCGCGGAGCCGATTTCGCGGCGGCCGAGGACGCCGTGCAGGACGCGCTCGTCGAGGCGGTCCGGGTCTGGCCGGCCGACCCTCCGCGGGATGCGAAGGGCTGGCTGGTCACCGTGGCCTGGCGCAAGTTCCTCGACGCGACCCGCGCGGACACCGCCCGCCGCCGGCGTGAGGGCCTCGTCGACGAGGAGCCGGCGCCCGGCCCCACGCCCACGGTGGACGACACGCTCCAGCTGTATTTCCTGTGCGCCCACCCGTCGCTGACGCCGTCGTCCGCGGTGGCGCTCACGCTGCGGGCCGTCGGAGGGCTGACCACACGCCAGATCGCCCAGGCCTATCTGGTGCCCGAGACGACCATGGCCCAGCGGATCAGCCGGGCCAAGCGCACCGTCTCCGGCGTACGGTTCGACCGGCCCGGTGACGTCGCCACCGTGCTGCGCGTCCTCTACCTGGTCTTCAACGAGGGCTACTCCGGAGACGTCGACCTCGCCGTCGAGGCCATCCGGCTCACCCGGCAGCTCGCGGCCGCGATCGACCACCCCGAGGTGGCGGGGCTGCTCGCCCTCATGCTGCTCCACCACGCCCGGCGGGCGGCCCGGACCGCGCCCGACGGCAGCCTGGTGCCGCTCGCCGAGCAGGACCGCGGCCGGTGGGACACCCGGTCGATCGCCGAGGGCGTCGGGATCCTCCAGGCGGCCCTGGCCCGCGACCGGCTGGGCGAGTACCAGGCCCAGGCCGCCATCGCGGCACTCCACGCCGACGCGCCCACCGCCGGGGAGACCGACTGGGCGCAGATCGTCGAGTGGTACGACGAGCTCGTGCGCCTGACCGACAGCCCGGTCGTCCGGCTCAACCGCGCGGTGGCCGTCGGCGAGGCCGACGGGCCCCGCGCGGGACTGGCGGCGCTCGCGGCGCTGGACGGCTCTTCCCCGGGCCCTTCGAGCCGGGGGCACCCCGTGCCCCGCCGAGCCGCCGTGGCGGCGTACCTCCACGAGCGCGACGGCGACCTGGCGACGGCGGCACGGCTGTACGCCGAGGCGGCCCGGAAGGCAACGAACGTGGCCGAGCGCGATCACCTGACGCGCCGGGCCGCCCGGCTCAACGCCCGCCGGCACCGCTGACGGGGCGCGCCCGGACCGTCCCGCGGCGCGGCCCGTTCCGCTACGCCCCGGGCAGCCAGTAGTTGTGCACCGGCAGGGCCTTGGGCGGTTCGTCCGCCGCGGGGAAGCCCGCCCGCTCGGCGTGCGGCGTCAGCCGCTCGGTGAACTTCATCATCGCCTCCTCGCTCTCCCACAGGTCGAAGACCTGGAGCCCGGCGTCCGTGGTGACGGCGACGTGGGCGAGGCACCCGTCGAAGGGCTCGCCGGGCAGATCACGCAACGCGGCGTTCAGGGCGCCGTACTGCGCCGCCGTGACGCCCGGCAGGCTGGCATGCATGAAGATCGCCACGGAGGGCTCCTCGGGTGGTCGGTCCGGTCCCGCCCCCGGCCGTCGCGGTGACGGCCCCGTACCAATCTCCGCCCGCCGGGACGCCCCCGCAACATTCCCGGCGCCGTCCGGGCCCCGGCGCCGTCAGCGTTTGACCGCGCGCAGGATGACGAACTTGGGGTCGCTCGTGACGACCTCGCAGTTGCCGAAGAGACGGCGCAGCTTCACGTGGTAGCCGAGGTGGCGGTTGCCGATGACCCACAGCTCGCCGCCGGGGCGCAGCGCCTCGCGCGATCCGGCGAACATGCGGTACGCGGTCGCGTCGGTCATCGCCTGATGGGTGTGGAACGGCGGGTTGTTCAGCACCAGGTCCACCGACGCGGCCGGTACGCCCGACAGCCCGTCGCCCACCCGGAACTCCGCCCGGGCGGCGGTGCCGGTGTTCGCGCGGAAGGTGGCCTCCGCGGAGGCCACCGCCTGGTAGGACTCGTCGACGAAGAGCACCTCGGCCTCGGGGTTGGCGAGGGCCGCGGCCGTGCCGACCACGCCGTTGCCGCAGCCGAGGTCCACGACGCGCTCGGGGCCGCGGCGGCGCGGAAGGTTGCGCAGAAAGAAGCGGGTGCCGATGTCGAGGCGTTCGGCGCAGAAGATTCCCGCGTGGTTGGTGACGGTCAGGCCCGAGGCCGCCCCGACGTCGGCGGGCAGCGCGTAGCTGCGCGGCCAGGGACTCGCGGTCCGGGCCAGCCGGGGGTCGGGCGCGCAGAAGATGAGGCGGGCCTTCTTCACCGCGAGTGAGGTGCGGGTCGGCCCGAGGATCTGCTCGAACAGCTTGAGCGTCGAGGTGTGGATCTCGGTGACCATGCCCGTGCCGACGACGACGGTTCCCGCGTGGACGGCGGGCGCGAGGCGGCGCAGCTGGTCCTCCAGGAGCGCGAGGCTCTTGGGCACCCGGACGAGCAGGACGTCGATCCGCTCGGGCGGCGTGTCCCGCGTCGACAGCAGCCGCACCGCGTCCTCGTCGACACCTGCGCGCGCGAGGTTGGCGCGGGTCGCCTGGCGGCCGAGGTAGGAGTCGGTGATCTGTACGGGGTGGTGTCCGGCGAGCGTGGTGGTGAGGGCGCCCCACCGGTCGCCCAGCACGACGACCGTCCCCGACAGGTCCGTGGGCTCGCCGTCGATTCCCTCGAGGTGCCGCAGCAGATACTCGTCGGAGGCGTCCCAGGCGCGCAGTCTGTCGCGGGAGTCCTCGGGGAAGCGGGTGAGCGTGAACTCGCCCCATGACGTCGTCAAACAGTTCATTGTGCGTTCAGGCTAGCCGAGTCCCGGCCCCGCCCGGCCATCGCGCCGGGCGCTCACCCCAGCGTCTCCTCGCAGGCCCCGCGCAGTCGGCTGACGCCCTCCGCCAGCTCCGCCGAGCCCCGGGCGGCCGCGAAGCTGAGGCGCAGGTGGGGGGCGGGGGGCTCGGCGGAGAAGTACGGGCGGCCGGCGGCGACGGCGACCCCGGCCCGCAGGGCGGCGGCGACCAGGGCGCTCTCGTCGGTGCCGTCGGGGAGCCGCAGCCACATGTGATAGCCGCCGGGCGGTACGAACTCCACGGTGAGCCCGGGGAGTTCGGTGGCCAGCGCGGTGAGCAGCGCCTCACGCCGGGTGCGCAGCTGGGCGGCGATGTTGCGCAGGTGGCGGGGCCAGGCGGGTGAGCCGACGAGCTCGAGCGCGGCCTCCTGCACGGGCCGGGGGACGAAGAAGCTGTCGACGACCTGGATGGCCCGCAGCCGGTCGAGGACCGGCCCCCGGGCGGCGAGGGCGCCCACCCGCAGGCTGGCCGAGGTGGCCTTGGTCAGTGAGCAGACGTGGACGACGATGCCGTCGGGGTCGTCGGCGGCCAGCGTGGGCGGCAGCGGCGGGGCGTCCTCGTGGGCGAGGCGGCGGGCGAAGTCGTCCTCGATGACGAAGGCGCCGGCCTCCCGCGCGACCCGCAGGACCTCGCGCCGCCGCTCGTCGGCGAGGACCGCGCCGGTCGGGTTCTGGAAGAGCGGCTGGCAGACGAAGACCCGGGCCCCACTGGCCCGGAACGCCTCGGCGAGCAGATCGGTGCGCACGCCCCGCTCGTCGGCGGGTACGGGCACCGGTCGCAGTCCGGAGGCGCGGGCGGCGGCGAGCATGCCGGGGTAGGTGGGGGATTCGACGAGGACGGGCGCGCCGGGCGGGGCGAGGGCGCGCAGCGCGGCGGTGAGGGCGCTCTGGCCGCCGGCGGTGATCAGTACGTCGGAGGCGGCGACCGTGCCGGCCGGGCCGCCGATCTGGCGGGCGAACCAGGCCCGCAGTTCCCCGACGCCCTCGACCGGCGGGCGGCCCCAGGCGCCCGGTCTGCGGCCGGCCCGGGCGAGGGCGGCGGCCAGGGCGCGCTCGGGCTGGAGGGTGGGGTGGAGATAGCCGCCGTTGAGCTCGATGACGCCGGGCGGCGGCTCGGAGAGGGTGGCGAGCACGCCCGAGGCGTCCACGGACCGGGGCACCGACTCGCCGGGGGTCTCGACGCTGAGGGCGACCTGCTGCCAGGAGGTGTCGCCGAGGCGGACGGCCGGACCGTGCGGAACGGCGCGGAAGGCCCCGGCACCGGGGCGGGTGACGACCAGGCCCTCGGCGGCCAGGACGGCCAGGGCCCGGGAGACGGTGACGGGGCTGACCCGGAACCGTTCGACCAGGGCCCGACTGGACGGCAGCTTCTCACCTTCAGAGTAGCGGTTCAGCTCTCCTCGAAGAACACCGGCCAGTTCAGCGACGCTGCTACGCTCATGCATGAGAGCACAAGATAGCGCTACCCGCCCCACAGCGATAGCAGTGAGCGGCCTCGACCGGCCCACCGCACCGACGGGCGAGCCGAAGCGTCCCGGCGGCGACTCCGCGCGCCTCACCGTCGGCACCGTCCTCGCCGCGCTTGGTGTCTGCGCCTTCTCGCTGACCTTCCCCGCCACCGCCTGGGCCCTGGAGGGGCTCGGCCCGTGGTCGGTGACCACCTGCCGGATGACGCTGGCGGCCCTCATCGCGTGCGGCGGGCTGCTCGCGCTGCGGGTGCCGGTGCCCGCCCGCCGCCACTGGGGCGGACTGGCCATCGTGGCCGCGGGAGTCGTCGTGGGCTTCCCGCTGCTGACGACGCTCGCCCTCCAGACCTCCACGACCGCGCACGCCGCCGTCGTCGTCGGGCTGCTGCCGCTGACCACGGCCGCGTACGCGGCACTGCGGACCGGGGCCCGGCACTCGCGCGTGTTCTGGGCGGCGGCGCTGGCGGGAGCCGCCGTGGTCATCACGTTCGCCCTCGTGCAGAGCGGTGGCACGCCGACCGTCGGCGATCTCTATCTGTTCGTGGCCCTGCTGGTGTGCGCGGCGGGCTACGCGGAGGGCGGCCGGCTGGCGCGGGAGATGCCCGGGTGGCAGGTCGTCGGCTGGGGGCTCGTCCTGTGCCTGCCCCTGGCGCTGGCCGGGGCGGCCGTCGCCCTGCTCTGTGAGCCCGTGCGGCTGACCGGGCACACCGTCGCCGGGCTCGTCTGGCTGGTGGCGGGCAGCCAGCTGCTGGGCATGGTGGTGTGGTACCGCGGCATGGCCGTGATCGGCGTGGCCAAGGCCAGCCAGTTCCAGCTGGCGCAGCCGCTGCTCACCCTGCTGTGGTCGGTGACCCTGCTCGGCGAGCGGCTGACGCCCGCCGCGCCGGCCGCCGCCGTCGCCGTGCTGGTCTGCATCGCGGTCACCCAGCGTGCCCGTGGCTAGGTGTGTTGTCCCGGGACGTTGGTGACACGCGTGCTGGGTGCTTGAACAGGTGAGGGCCTTCTGGGTTCGGTGTGGATTGCGACGTCTGCAC
>NZ_JBVIQR010000121.1:0-5565 GCF_055576875.1 Streptomyces sp. NPDC033229
AAAACCCTCGGATGGAAGACACCCGCCGAAGCCCTCAACGAACACCTATCCTCAACTAAAGAAGCCGGTGTTGCGACGACCGATTGAGTCCGAGCAATATACGAGTCGGGCCTTCGCCGAAGTCTGCAGGTCAGCAGGGATCCGGCAGAGCATGGGCGCGGTCGGGTCCAGCGCGGACAACGCCGCCGCCGAGTCGTTCAACGCGGCCTTCAAGAGAGAGACACTCAAGGGCCGCAAAGGCTGGTCGAACGAGCGTGAGGCGCAACTCGATGCTTCCCGCTGGCAACTACCCTGGCCCAAGCCGCATAGACATGTTCGAAATCCGGTACATCCAAGAAGTGGACCAGAGCCTGAACTCGTCAGGAACCGCTGCACTTCGACGTGGACAGAGCCAGGCTCCCAGGTCAGGACACTGCAATGACCCAAAATGTTATGTCGGCGGCGTACCATGTTTCCATGATGGAGCGCTCTGTGGCTGAGGTTACGGTAGTTGTTATTGTCTGCAATGATGCTGAACGCCTCCCTGTCGCGGTGGAGTCTGTCTTGTGTCAGACGCTGCAGAGCGTAGAGGTTGTGATCGTTGACGATTGCAGTAAAGACCGTAGCTATGAGGTTGCTCTGGAGCTTACTTCTCGTCACCCTAGGCGGGTCCGGGCGTTCCGGCTGCTAGAAAACAGTGGTGCGGGTGGCGAGCCGCGTAATGTAGGTATTGGCAAGGCCGTCGGCCGGTACGTCATGTTCCTGGACAGTGATGACGTACTGGAGCGTAATGCGTGTCGGAATCTACTCGAAGCTGCTCTCCATGCGGATGCAGACATGGCTTCCGGATTGTGCGTGCGTACGTACGTCGATAGTTGGCGCGGAGAGACCCATAGATGGTGTGAGTGGCTGTACCGGAGAACTCGGATTCTTGAGTCCATCATGGACCTACCGGACCTCTTCGCGTTCGACACCCTGTCCACTAACAAGATTTACCGACTCGATTTCCTGCTGGGCAATAACCTCCGCTTCCCTAAAGGCCTGCTTTATGAAGATCTACTATTCGTTGCTGAGGCCTATCTGACAGCAAAGCGGATCGTTCTAATTCCCAACGACGTTTACCGCTGGAATGTCTATAAGAACGTTCATGTCAAGTCGGTCACGAACCGTCGCCACGAGATTAGCAACTTCGCTGACCGGCTTGAGATCCACCGGCGGATCGATGCTCTCCTGAGCAGCCGAGGGCTCAACGAACTGCGGCTTGCCAAGGATATTAAGTTCCTCAAGCATGACCTTGTGCTCCACCTGCGCGATATTCCATTCCGCAGTGAGGATTTTCGGCGCAAATTTGCGGAGATCGCCCGAGCCTATCTCGCAGATATCGACGAAGCGGCGCTCGGAGCTGTGTCGCCGGTCCAAGCGATCTGTGCCTACCTTCTGGTAAAGGACGACTGGCCGAATCTCCTGCGTTGTGTGGACAGCCTTATCAACTGCGGCAAGCTCTCGTCGCCGCTCAAGGAACAAGGCGGTCACGTTTACTGGTGCGCTGATCACCTCGATGATCCCCTTGGCCTCAAGGTTCTCAACGTGACCGAGGCCGGCTACCACACACAGGACATCAGTGCCCTATGCCTCCGCAACGAGCTTCTCTCGTACAGCCATACCCCTTCCCGTGTGCAGTTGGCTGGCCGCATCGTCAATCCTCTCGGCGTCATCACATCGCGCGCAAAATTGTCCGGCGAGCTCGAGTTCCGAGCCAGACGCCTTCCCCAGAGGGCATTCCGCTTCCCCGTGATAGAGTTGCGCCACTGCGGCGACGGCATCGAATGGGCTGCAGCTGCCAGACTCACAAAGTCTCTGCGCCCATTGGGCTTCATTGACGCGGTCTGGGACGTGCGGTTGATCCTCTCGGCTGATGGCAAGAAGACGAGTACCCGGATCACGGTCGGCAGTGTATCGCTGAGCTCCGATACGCGCCTTCGGATGCGGCCGCGGCTCAGCCGGTTGGTGGCTGACACGCTGGAGCCGATGATCTCTGCCAAAGGGCACTTGGTATTCCAGCTCGCTTCCCGTGGCATCATCAGCCGGAGTAGCCGCAAGGTCATCGACCGGGCGTTTCAGGCACCCGTGGGGGCTGTAGCCCGTGCCGGAGTCCGGAAAGCAAAGGCCCTGCTTCGTCGGGCGCAATCCGAGAACACAAAGGTCCGTGTCTATCATGAAGTGTTCTGCAAGATGCCGGTACGCAAAGGCCTGGTGGTATTCGAGAGCCACCTCGGCAAGCAGTACAGCGACAGCCCTCGTGCCATCTATGAGGAGCTGTGCAGGCGAGGCGTAAAGTTCACCCCGGTATGGTCTTACGCGAAACAAACCGGGGGCTTCCCAGAGGGCGTACAACTCGTCAGGCGCTGGTCGTGGCAGTACTTGCTTTGCCTTGCCCGGGCAGAGTACTGGATTGACAACCAGGGTTACCCAGCCAGACTCCGAAAACGCCCCGGGACCACTTACATTCAGACATGGCATGGCTCTGCACTCAAAAAAATGGGTTTTGACAGCCCCGAGTGGCGGCTGAAGTCCCTGGCTCAGCAGGAGGAGCGTCAGAGCGGAATCGACCGCTTCGACCACTTCCTGGTCCGCTCGCAGCACGACGTCCGCACTCTCGTGTCAGCCTTTCGGCTGCCTGAATCGAAAATCGTCCGATCCGGCTCACCGCGCAATGACGCCCTCGTCGCAGCACGGAAGGCCGAACTGGAGGGACGCAGCCAGGCCCGCAGTCCGCTCGCCGGGAAACTCGGCATCCCAGAAGAGCGGAAAATCCTGCTGTACACTCCAACATTCCGGAGCCGGGCAAACGGCAAGACGCCCACTTTTGAACCGCCTTTCAGCCTTAAAGGATTCACCGACCGCTTCAGTGACCGCTACGTACTCCTGGTACGCGCACACTACCTCAACAGGCTAGCGATTCCGCCCACCGCCCTAGGCGCCGTTATCGATGTGACCGATGTACATGACGTGACCCCACTGTACCTGCTCGCCGATGCCCTTATCACTGACTATTCTTCTGCCATGTTTGACTACGCTCTACTTGACCGGCCCATGCTGTTCTATCCCTATGACCTTGAGAAGTACGCTAAAGATACCCGGGGAACATATTTCGACCTTGCGTATCATGCGCCAGGGCCCGTGGTTCGGAATGAAGAGGATTTCTTTGAGGCCCTGGATGACCTAGCCAGGATCAAGGACGAATGGGTCGGTGCGCGGAGCGAGTTTGCCAAAGAATTTGGAGAATATGACCGCGGCAATGCTGCCGAGCAAATTGTGAATATGTTTTTTGCTCCCAGGAGTAGAGCATGAGCCGCAGCATCTTCGTCGTCTGTAACAGCATTGATGAGCTTGGCGGTGTCACCACGTGGGCACATCAAATGGCGCGTCTCTTCGCTGAACGTGGCTATCGAGTCCACCTGATCGGCATCGCCCCGTCGGCCGTATCGCATGAGCTCCCAATTAATTCCCCCTACAAGATGACCACCCTCTACGAGGTCCGTCCACCGAAATCCTGGTCTCCGCGCACGATCAGAGACTATGCGAATATCAAGGCTCGCCGTGGGCAGTCGCGGCGGCACACAGAAATGCAAAAGAAGGCTGACATCATGTCGGCGCTTTTCCGGTCAGCCAGGCCCGGAGGAATTATCATTGTGGCCCAGGTGTGGGCCATGGAGTGGGTGAATATGGCCGACATCTCCGGGTTTACGGTGATCGGCATGACCCACGAATCCTTCGAGGCTTGCAAACAATCCTCCCGGTTCGGACGCGTGAAGCGGAACTACAAGGATGTCGACCGATTGCTAGCACTCACCAGAGAAGACGCTGACCTGTGGATCCGCCAGGGCTTGAACAACCTCGGTTTCATGCCAAATGCGCTGCCCTGGATGCCAGAAGAACCATCGAAACGTGCCGGGAAAGTGGCCGTTACCGTCGCCCGGCTGTGCCAGGAGAAAGGCATCGACATGTTGCTCGATGCCTGGGCGCTGACGGTCGAAGAGCATCCTGGCTGGACCCTGCGGATCTATGGCAAAGGGGAAGACGAGCAGCTCCTCACCCAACAGAGCCTCCGGCTTGGCCTCGACAGCTCAGTCCAGTGGATGGGGCAAACCAGCGATGTACCCGGCGTATTGCGCGCCGCATCACTCTTCGCTCTGTCTTCACGTGCTGAGGGCTTTCCCCTCACATTGCTGGAAGCAATGGCCTCGGGGCTGCCATGTGTGGCATTCGATGTCGCGCCTGGGGTGCGGGAGATCGTCCAGAATGGTGAGGACGGACTGCTGGTTCCGCCGGGCAATGTAACGGCTTTCGCTGAACGGCTCAGTCTGCTGATGAGAGACAAGCAGTTGCGGGACACCATGGGTGAGCGGGGACTCATCAATATCCAGAGGTACGCGGCAGACAAGACCGTTTACCGTTGGGAGAAGCTGTTCGAGTTCCTTGAGCGCTGAGCCCCGGCCTAGCAGTCGATGTCTCGCCGTGTCTTCGTTCGGGCCCGCCGTGCTCAGCGGAGTGGTTATTCCGCGACGTCTACGGCCGCGCGAAGACGGCATCGCAGGTCATCCCAGGTTGGCCGTACTCCTTGGTCCTCGTGCTGGAGCGGCGCCACGTCCTGGACGGCGATCCTGGACGCGGCCCGGCTCGGACCGGAGGACGAAGCGACCGCCGTCACCGCCGACCAGCTCCGAGGAGTCGTTGAACGGCTCATCGTCCTGGGGCAGCGGCAGGCCGGGGACCCGGGCATCGTGATCGTCAGCGACACCGGCTACGATGTCACCCGCCTGGCCGGGGTCCTGCGTGACCTGCCGGTCGAGCTGGTCAGCCGGATCCGCTCCGACCGCGTCATGCGCCTGCCGAAGCCACCTCGGATGCACGGCGTCAACAGTCGGCCACCCAAGCACGGACCGGAGTTCCGCTTCGCCAAGCCGGAGACCTGGCCCGAGCCCGCGATCGCCACGGTCACCGCAACCACCAACTACGGCAAGGCCGAGACTCAAGCGCGGGACCGGGTCGAGCCAAGGCTCACTCACCGCGCCTCTTGGCTCAACTACGACGGTGAACTTCCCTTGACCGAGGGCACGTTGATGTGGTTGAAGGTCGAGCATCTGTCGAAGGACTGTGATGCCCCGCCGGTGTGGTTATGGCTCTCCAAGACCGGCGCCACTCCGGATGACGTGGACCGTTTCTGGCAGGTATTTCTCCGCCGTTTCGATCTGGAGCACACCTTCCGCTTCGCGAAGCACACCCTCGGCTGAACCAATCCGAAACTCCGTACTCCTGAGCCGGCGGACCGCTGGACCTGGTCTGACTGTCGCTCACACCCAGCTCAGGCTCGCCAGCCGATCGCCGAGGACCTCCGCCAGCCCTGGGAGAAACCCACCACCTCCGACCGGCTCACCCCAGCCCGGGGGCAGCCGGGGGCTCAGGAACATCCGCGCTCATCTCGCTTGCCCCGCGCAGGGTGCCTACCGGCCCGGCGCCTTCGATATCCAGGCCTTCTGGACCGCGACCCGTGATCTGCCGCGCGAGGAGGGGGGTGTCCGTGGT
>NZ_JBVIQR010000122.1:0-5553 GCF_055576875.1 Streptomyces sp. NPDC033229
AGCAGGGCGTCCAGGTTGTTCGTCACACAACGATCTTGGACGCCCTGTCTGCGTTCCCGGACACACCGTCAGCATTCGGAATGACTCGTCTAGGTCCCGGTAGTCACTCCAGGCGAAGCTCTTCGGCTGCCCCAGCCGGGGGCCGTGAAGGCTCTACCGGAAGATCATTCTTGGCTCGCTCACCGGACTGCTTCGGGGTCCTGTTCCACGGCTCCGTCGGGACGCTGAAAGGAAAGCCCCCCATCGCTTCAGACACCTGCTGATCCCCGGGCCCCCGGTTCGGTCAGCCGCACCCGGTGCAGCTTCATGATCAGGCCGCCACATCAGGCGCCGTGCCCACAGCTGGTCGGCCAGGCCCACGTCGCACGGCCGGTACTCGAGTACCGCCTGCCCCGCACCGCGGCCTGCCTGCTCTCGCCCAACAGCTGATGCCCCCCTACCGGACGGCCACGCGACCGTGCGAGCCGCGCGTCCTGGCCTCCGGCCTGCCACTTCGCCCACCAGTTGTCCACGGCTTCCAGCGACACCCCGAGCACCGACGCAACGTCCTCACGCCCCCGCCGCGCATCCACCCAGACTGCTCACACCCAGCCCAACAACCCAGAACCACAAGCGTTTCAGACCAATAGGGCGATCATGCCTGGGGGCCCCAGCCCGGTCAGCAGGTCCGCCACCTAAAAAAATCTCTTGGCTCGTGTGCTTCATCTGGCGTCATCGTGGCGTGGCTCCGGGCTCTTAACAGGCGTGGGAGAACACCCGGCGGCCCAAGTCCCGCCTGCTGCAGCGTAATCCTCTGCCGCGGGAGACGGCCGCGGCCAGGCTCGCACTCGAGTAGTCCCCGCAGCGGATATCCGGGGGGCTTGCCCGCCGCTACGGACGCCAGGAACGCTTGTACGTGTCGCGTGAAACGATCTATTGCGCACTGTTCATCCAGGCTCGTGGTGCCCTAAAGAAGGAACTCACCGGGCATTTCTGCCGACGCCGTACCACGCGCCGGTCCAAACCCGGCCACAACCGCAGGATAGCAGCGCGGGTAGGTCTGTGATGCCGTGTCCATCCGTGAACGCCCCGAAGAAGCAGAAGACCGGGCGCCGGACACGGGGAAGTCGGCCTGATCACCGGGGCGGAGAACAGCCGCATAGCCACCCTCGTCGAGCGCCGTTCCCGCTGCGTGATGCCCGTCAAAGTGCCCGCACCCCCCAGCCACGGACCGGCCAGGCCCCGGACACCGCAAACGCCGTCAGCGCTCTGACCGATGTACGCGCTCTGCCGGGTGAGTTGATGAAGTCCCTCACCCGGGACCGCGGCACCAAAATCGTCCACCACTAGAGATTCACCGCCGCCGCCGACATCCAGGTCTGCTTCTGCGCCCCGAAGAGCCCTTGACAGCGCGACTCGAACGAGAATACCAATGACCTCCTTCGGTAGAACTTCCCCAAAGCAAGCAGCCTCTCCCCTTGCACGCAGGAAGGGCTCGATGCCATAGCCCTGCGACTCAACACCCGCCCCCGCAGAACACCCGCTACGAAAGCCCCGCTAATAAACTCGCAGCAACTTTTGCACCTACCAGTTGAGACCGCCCTCAAATGTTTCGGATCAATAAGAAAAGCAGCCACTTTCTCGGGAATTCATATATGCACCTCAAACTCACAAGCACGCCGGCCAAGGATCATCAAATTTTACCGTACTTTATTAAACTTTCGATTATCATCTCCGTCCTGCTAGCCGGCACTCACATTTCCGTTCCGGCACCCGCCAATGCCGTCCGAGGGCCGAATAACACACTCCAGCAGAATTATTTCCTGAAAACCAATGACGAGAGGCCTGAAAGCAAAGAATTCCCGGGTTTTCCGGACACGCAGCAGACCATGCTTATCCACTCACTCCACCTCTTCAATCAGTTTTGGACCGATCCTCAAATCTCATCGGTCTGGAAGGCCACCTCGGAAACTCCTCACTCTAAGCCGCTGGACAATTTTACCTTCGCTGGCAAAAAAATCAGCGCGCCGAAGCTGAGATGCCAAGTGAATGGGAGCAATTGCCGAACAGGTAACGTCGATCTCTCCTATACTCTTTTCGGGACCAAGTTAACCCCATTCCTTGAGAGTATTGCAAATAAGTTCGAACTCGATGGGGATATCAACAAGCGGGTAGCTAGCGCGGATAGCGTAAAGGATATGCAGCTCCCGCCTGGACGGGAGGGGGAATACTGGAATCGCGATAAGAGAAAAGCTGTATTTGACTGGACGGTTAAATTCCTGAAAATGCAGAGCATGTTTCCGTCTGGGAGTAACTGTAATCTACTTCCTTACGGCATGACTAACGAGGATCTCAAGTCCATCGAGGAAGAAGTATTCAAGAAGGCAAAGTCTCGCGGAATTCTGGAAGAGGCGCACTTACAGAGCCAGCCTGGAAAAACATCAGATTTAGCAGAGATTAAATGGGTTGATCCGAAGTCAAAAGGCGCAGATGCGCTAGAAGCGGTTATTGATGAGGTCCTGCAGAAGGATACGGAACTTTATGCAAAACTCAGCCCAGGGGCGAGAGAGACACTCAAGAAAGAATTGAAACTAAACAGGGGGCTGGGGGTAGCTCTACAGGGCACCGCAGCTGGACTCGCCATCAATAATATCATTGAGACACACAAGGACCCTTCGTCGGAACCGTTAGACTATGCAGAAGCCTACTTAGGCCTGGGTGCCCCTGTTATGAGCCTGGCCAGTAGGGGATTCGGGCTGGCAGGTTCGCAGACTGGCTCTGCGGTGGTAGGGAAATCTGCTGCGGGTTTCGATGCCGCCATAAGCGCCATCGGCATCTATCAAGGCGTGAAGGAACAAGATTATATTAAAGTGGGAATCAAGGTAGTTGCTCTCGGTACCGCTATCGCCGCGATTGCCGCCACGGGTGTGGGTATTCCAATTGCAGCCTTGGCCGGCTTTCTTGTTGGCGTAGTTGATTTACTGTGGGATATGTTTAAGCCGACCTGGGTAGGGCAGGAGCTCAGGCTGGAAAAATTTCGCGATGTTGAGCTGCAGCGCGTAGGCAACTTAAAGCTAAATATTGCAAAATATGAGACGCAGCAGAAGGCCGCACTACATCAGAGGCAACAAATCGATGTCGCTTGCAATACTCCTTTGAAGCTACGGACAGTCGCACCAAGTTTCCCCCCCCTCAATGGAATTATCACAATTAAAGGCATCTATTTTCCAACTTCGACGTCGACGTTCGGTCATACGCAGCATTACCCTGTAGAAGGCTACGCCTTGGGCGATAAAGAGGTTAATATCCGCCTCTTTCAGCGTAAAGACGGGAAACAGACGCTTATGTACGGTCGACCTTTTCCCTATGCTGACTCCGCCTCCGCCAGTAGGTCCCGTAATGGTAAATGGATGCCCCCATCTGGATGGGAATTTAAGAAAACTAGCGTTCAAGGCACGCCTCCCGGGATCGCGTATGAGGAATTTACACTCCAGATCAAGCTGCAGGGTTCCGAGTGGCCTAGTACGTCTAACACTGCTACCCAGAATGTGTGCTACGACCTGTTCGTTGGTTTGGGCAGCTTCGTCGTAACCGGCCCCGGCAACACAGCCCCGCAGATCTGTGCGAATAACTCATTCTCTCCGGTTCTGACGGACATTATTACTCCAGATAAATTTATCGACTACAGCGACCCCAGCAAAGCCGACAGGCTGAGCAATAGGGCGAAGAGTGATCCCTCCTTCTTTGCGTACAGTTACCAAATTGAATGATACTGCCAGGCTTACAACGCCTAACCTCAATGCCGGACAGCCTGCATGTGAAGTGGTGGATCTCGGCGATGGCGTCCTGGGCCCGACGTCCAGGACGATACCCGTAACTGGACGGGTAGAGTAGGGTCGGAGCGGAGCACGGTACCGGTCTTTCGAACCAGCCCGTTTCTCCGCCCCGCCCTCCGAACCCGGCGTGCAAGTTGTCCCTGCACCGGGCTCTCCGCAGGCATGCGGATGAGCGTTGCTATCCGTTCAGCATCTCCGCGTTCCACGGCGTGGGAATCCTCGCCCCTCGGTAGCGGTAACGAGTCACCGGCACCGAATCGGGGCGGAAGAGAACCCCGCCCGCAGCCGTAATCTTGTCCTTGCCCCAGTAACGGTCCTTGAACCACTTCCAGTTTGCCTTGGGATGCTTGGCCCGGAGCCACCGCATTACCCGCCACCACGTGTAGTAGGCGAGGTAGTGAAGGGTCCGTTTCACCGCGGCGTGCTGGAAGTAGTTGACCACGCCCCGAAGGATCGGGTTGATGGTCATCAAGACCTCCACCAGGGAAAGGTTGAGTCGGTTGCGTCGGTTCAGCGCCTTCACCTTCTGCTTGACCGCGTTGAGATTGGTCTTGGACAGGAAGGTGTAAGCGCACGGGGTCTTCCCTTCCCTCGGCCTTCGCTGGATACGAAAGCCGAGGAAGTCAAAACCCACGTCCACGTGGGTGATGTGCGTCTTTTCCACCGAGAGCGTCAGCCCCTGACTCTCCAGAAGTTGAGCGGTCTTGGTCCGCAGTTCTTCTGCCTGCGCCTGGTTCCCGTGCACCATGATCACGAAATCATCCGAGTAGCGGATGAGGCGATAGGTGGCGAGCACCTTGGAGCGCAGATAGTTGCGCTGTCGGCGATACTTCGATGTGGCCGCCCAGAACTCCTCGAAGGGTTCGTCCAGCGCGGTCAGCGCGAAGTTCGCGAACAGCGGAGAGATGACTCCTCCCTGCGGCGTGCCTGTCAGGCGCCGCTCGGCCCGCCCCAGCTCGGTAAGCACGCCTGCCTTGAGGAACTCCTTGCACGGATTCACCGTGTGGCGGTCGCTGATGCGACGGCGGATGCGTTCGACGACAACGTCATGCCTGATGTTGTCGAAGCAGCCTGCAATGTCGCCCTCGACCGCCCACGTGTAGCCGTTGTTGATGTAATGCACAATCTCGGCTACCGCGTCCTGCGCCCGGCGTCCCGGCCGGTAGGCATGGCTCGACCGGTACTGGTCCGGCTCGAAAATCGGCTCCAAGACGAGCTTGAGCGCCATCTGTACCACCCGGTCAGTCACGGACGGAATTCCTAGACGACGGACCTTCTTGCTGCCCTTCTTCGGAATCGCCCCTTCCCTCACCGGGATGGGCCGATAGGTACCATCCTTCAACCGGGATCGGATATCCCGCAAGAAGGGCTCCACACCGACGTTCTCCTCGATGTAGGAACAGGTCACCCCATCCGCCCCGGCACTACGCGATCCGCGATTGGCTCGCACCCGCTGCCAGGCCACCCGAAGAGTGCCCAGGTCATAGACGAGATTGAACAGATCGCGGAACTTTTGCTGCAGCTTGAGCGCCATCTGCGCCACGCGATCTCGCAGGGTGGGAATTCCCAAATAACGGACTTTGCCGTTCTTCTTAGGGATCACCGCCTGCTTGACCGGCAGCGCAGGAAGGACCCGTCCTTGTGCAGGGCTGATTCGAAGTCCAGGTGATCATGTGACGCTGCTGGTCGCTGCTGTGTGATGCTTCTCCAGGTGGCCGTCACGAACACAACGAAGCTC
>NZ_JBVIQR010000123.1:0-5488 GCF_055576875.1 Streptomyces sp. NPDC033229
TTGCTGAGGTCCTTGTTCCCGCCCCTGTCGGAGGCACTTTCCAGGTGAAGCAGCCTATCGGGTCCTATCCCCATGTCCTTGTCCGGGATGACGGCGCCATCGAGTCCGTGAACGCGCCCGCATCCGCCGGACCGTTCGCGCCCGCGACCACTTCCCCTCGGAGAACGCTGCCCTGAAGTGCGTCTACCTCGCAGTGATGTCCCTCGACCCGACCGGCACCGGCCGGAAACGCCGGACCACCCGCTGGAAGCGAGCCCTCCAGGCATTCGACATCGCCTTCGACGGACACCTCACCAACAACCGCATCTGAGCCTACAAACCAACCCAGTCACACCAAAAACTTTACAGACCCGGGTGCTTCAGCCTGACCCAACAACCCCTTACGGGACAACCTGTAGTACTCCAGTTGTAGTTCGCTATTCCTGCTGGTCAGCGGTTGGTTTCTGAGCATACTCATCTGATGTGTCGTCATGTTGTCGAAGTTCGTGACCGGCGGCACGTGATCGCTGTTGTGCTGATCGTGCAGGATGATGTGCGGCCTGATGTGTGGGCTTCGGAGCTGGAGGAGGTGCCGCTGCGGGTGGGAGGGCCCTGACCCTTGATCCTGGACACACGAGACACTGGATCCTGTGGATCTGAGGACGGACATCTCGTGGTCATGAAGAACTATCCGCCGCAGTTCAAGGCGGACGCGGTCGCACTGTACGAGTCGCGGCCAGGGGCGACGATCCGGCAGATCGCCGCCGATCTGGGGATCAATCCCGAGACCCTGCGCAACTGGGTGCGGGCGGCCGGCGCGAGCCGGCCGCGGGGGCACCGTTCCCAAGCCCCCGAGGAGACACAGACGCCGTTCGAGGCAGAGAACGCCGCTCTTCGTCAAAAGATCCGCGAGCTCGAGGAGGAACGGGAGATCCTGCGGAAGGCGGCGAAGTATTTCGCCGGGGAGACGCGCTGGTGAACCGCTTCCAGTTCGTCGCCGACCACCAGCGCCGCCACGGCGTGAAGCGGCTGTGTCATATCCCGGGGATCTCTCGTTCCAGCTTCTACTACTGGCGTTCGGCAGCCGGTGACCGGGCCGCCCGGCAGGCGGCCCGGTGTGGTGGTGCGGTGCCTGCGGCGAAGCCGCACTCCGGCTGGACCGATGCTCCGCATGACGCGGGCGACCTGCTTGTGATTGACGCGTTCGCCCTGGTCACGGAGTTCAGCGGTGATCCTGGGAACCCCGTAGGTCCCTGCCGCGGCGAAGGCTCCCGACCTGCTCGGGCGTGACTTCACCGCTGCCGAAGTGAACACGAAGTACGTCGGCGACATCACCTACCTGCCCATCGACGGCGGGAAGTTCTGCTACCTCGCGACCGTGATCGACCTCGCCTCACGCCGCCTGGCCGGCCGGGCGATCGCCGACCACATGAGAGCCGAACTCGTCACCGACGCCCTCGCCGCCGCCTGGCGGACCCGCGGCAGCCTCGCCGGAGCGATCATGCACACCGACCACGGCGCCCAGTACACGAGCATGTCCTTTGCTGAAGTCTGCAGGTCAGCAAGGGGTGAGGCAGAGCATGGGCGCGATCGGGTCCAGCGCTGACAATGCGCTCGCGGAGTCCTTCAACGCGACCTTCGAACGAGAGACGCTCCAAGGCCACAAGAGCCGGCCCAGCGAGCGCGAGGCCCGCCTCGACGCTCTTCGATGGCTCAACCGGTACAACACCCGCCGCCGGCACCCCCGCCTCGGACAACGCAGCCCCATCGCCTACGAAACCGCCACCACAACAACATCAACCACGCTGGCCGAAGCCGCATAACCCGTATCCAGGATTCGGGGTCAAGGCCCGGCCTCCTTCACTCACGCCGCTGGCCGCCGCGGGCGGGCACGGCCATCTCGATCGCGTCGGTGACCAGCGAGGTGCGCATGTGGTCCGCGGTCGACCAGCCCACTACCCGCCGCGAGTAGATGTCGGTCACCGTGGCGAGATACAGGTGCCGACAGCTTTGCAAGTGATGTCGCCGCAGCACGTGGTCAGAGCTGATTCATAGTCCCGGTGGTTGAGTGACGGCGCAGGTCAGGGCACGTCCACGAGGTCGAGGGGGCGGGTGAAGGGCTCATAAGAGAAGCGGAACCCAGCTGCGATAGCCCGACGAACTCCTCATCGCCGACAGGAAACGTCACGCAGATGCCGCATGGGCCCGCTCAGCCGACAGCCTCGCCCACGACACCCGCCGCTTGCTCCACCGACGCCAGCGCCAACCTACCCCACATCACCCACGGCAACTTCTACACCGGCCAGACTCTCCAATAGGCAACCCAACATTTCCGCCTCAATACCTGCCGTTCATAATAGGAATATACATACACTCAATGTTTTTGAGTCCTGATGTATAGTAGGCGCGGCTTACACCGGCAAGCGACAGCTTCTTTACGCACTTATCACAAGGGCGAGCAAGCATAGGCGCACCAGAGGTGCTTACGCGGGCAACGTAGATAGCCGCGCCAACGGAAACCCGTCTCCGACGCAGCGCAGCCTCCTCTGCGTGAAATGTGCTATTTTCGAAATCAATCGACGGTGAATTTCGGAACCGATTTGGTGCGGCTGCCATGACACGCCTTCCCGCCACCAGGACCGCTCCCACTCGATGCCTACACTGCGACTGCAGCGCCTGCCGAACTGCCAGATCAATGAATCCCACGTGGGAGAGGAGGGAATCGAACCCGCCACCGCGTCAGAGCTCAAGAAGTAACGCAGCATTGCCAACCGTAATCTCACCCCGAGATGGAAATTAGGCTCTCTCAACTCATCCGCCGCGCGCGGATCAGCTTGTTAAGAAGTTCCATTTCCTTGTACTGTCGGCCACATTCTGAACAAATATGAATATGATTCTCCAGTTCCCGTTCGACCTCATTATTCAAACATCCTCGCAAGAGGGCGGCAAATTTCGGAATCAGATCTTTGCATTCCTCTCCGTGTCCGCCAGCATGGGCGGTTAGGTAAGCCTGTCGGAGACCTTCCCTAGCGCGATACGCAAGAGCCGACACACTGTTTGGGGAAATTCCAAATTTAGAAGATAAGGCTGCAGGATCTAAGCCTTGAATAATCGTGCATTTCAATACTTCTCGCCATCGACTCGGTAATGAATCAAGCGCGGTATGCGCCATTGAGCGTTCAATAGATTTCATAAATTCACTGCTAACGCATTCCACGGTCTCACGTTCATGCATCCCGACATCCGGCATCGGAATATATCGGCGTGTACTCCTAGCCCATTCCCATGAGACGCGTTTTAACACGGTAAGAAGATAGGATTTAAATGACGAGCTAGGGCCCTTGCCTGCCCTTATTGACTGAAACACCCGAGCAAATGCCTCGGAAACTAAATCCTCTGCAAGGTGCGGGTCAGTTGTGCAAGTGGCGGCGAGGCCGAAGGCAGGCCGCCGGTACCTAACGAAAAGTTCAGCAAACGCCTGAGAGTCACCACCTCTCGCGGAATCTACTAGTTCCTGGTCGCTACTCAGGAGCCCGGCATCGTGATCCGGTACCCGTGAATATTCCCCGGGCTTATAAACGTCAACCGATCTCAAATAGACCACCTCTCCTATCGCGTCAAAGGCAACCTAGTGCTGGAAATTAAAATACAGCGGAATGTGCCCTGCTTCAATACACTCATCATCGGCTAGCTGTAGTCGTTGAGGAATACCGAGTGGTGAAGTGGTCAAGCCGCGATGGTGGGCTGATGATTTTTAGACGCTTGCGCTGCCACGGCAAGTCGGGTTTGGGCAATTACGACTTGGGTGCTAGCTGGGCATCGATAATCACCCTTCGTAGTCGCCCTACTGCGGGTCAGTATTCCCTCTGGAGCCAAAGAGGCTCTCGTTCCCCCGTCTGGGGACGTGACCGACTCCAGTGCAAGGATCGGCTCCAATTGCTGCACAATTCGGCATACTGTCGCTGGCGAAATTCCAAATAAGGTCGAGATCTGCCGCATTGCAAGGTTTGTCCGGTAATACATAGACACGAGCACCAACCGTTCGCGTAACGGCAGGCACCATGGCCGCCCTACGACCCGAGGACTGCTTATTACCTTCTTCTGTACGCTACGCACCAACCGATCAAAGTCGTCGGGCTTCAGTCCTGTGAAGTCCTGAATCCATTCCGGGTGAACTCTCAACGCCTCGGCTACGCAAGAAAAATGCATGGCTGTAGACTTCTGTAACATGCTTTACTTCCTCCTGAAGTCGCACGGTAGTAATAGTGAGGGGGTCGGGAAATCTTAGCTGGAGAAATGGAACTTGCATATGAGAAAAAACGAATTACGTTACAGGTATTTCGCCGTGCTGCCCACACCATGTCCCACTCGGAGCGCTGCGACCTTTCAAACGCTCCCTGTGGGATTGTACCGTGAAGTATAGACCGGACCGACTTGTCGGCTCGCGGAGATGGAATTTACATACCGGCGAAGATTGATGCGGCAGCTTACAACCCCTGCCGCCCCTATCGTGCAAGCCAGCCCGTGTTCCCGTATACGCCGAAAGGCGGCGGCCCACTCATACATTACTTCCTACCTCTCGGCGCCCCATCCAGAGGCCAGGGACATGTAACGAGTGGGCAAGTAGCGGCTTGGGGAAGGTAAAGTTTCTGTGGAGCAATAGATCACTGATGATAGCCATGCGCTCTGGGAAAGTCAGGTGGCGGCCATACTGGATGGCGTGCGAATGGGTGATGTTTGCCGCGCCATCGCAGGATTTACTGGTGACTCTGGCGATCAGGCGGTCAGGTGTGATTAGTCGTGGTGACGTGTCGAGGCTACGAATATTTCTCGAAAACGTTACTGTTGATTCCTTCAGCCTTGGATGCCCTTGGACGACATAGCTTCATCGGTGTTCTTTCCAGCTACTTACAGATTCCTCGAGGTGTTCAGGCAGTGTCAGATGGCCAGCTCCGCCTCCAACTGGACGAACCGCTCCTGGCTCAGCCTCGCAAGCGACGCCGGCCCCTGCGACCTCAGAGCCCACGGACCACCCTCATCCCACGTCCACCGCCACCGCTGCACCGAACGGACCCTCACCCTCAGGTCCTTGGCCATCACCGAACTCGACTCGCCCAGAGCGGACCTCTCGGCCGCCATGAGGCGTAACTCCTCACGGAAATACTGCCGTTCGGCTGTCAGCCCGCCCCCTTGTGGATACCGCATCCCACCGCGATACCCCAGCGGCCGACCAGCCGTCAGCCCCTACGACACCACGAGGACAATCTCAGTAGCAGGCTGTTGCGGGTCCAGAGGCAGAGTTGAGAAGCGAGGTTCCTGCGGGATTGGGGTGCCGTGAGTCCCATGTGGTCGGCGAGGTCGTGGGCGTGCATGGGTTGGTTGGCGTGCGTGAGCCTTTTCAGCTTTGCCTCTCAAGGGTGAGGATGGCTTTGGCTTTGTGATGATGGACGTGAGCCGGTTGGGGCTGGTCCGGGCTTTGCGGAGGACCCGCCAGGTTTTGATTCGGGCG
>NZ_JBVIQR010000124.1:0-5222 GCF_055576875.1 Streptomyces sp. NPDC033229
TCGTGGGTCGCGGTGCCGATGACGCCGCTGATCATCGGCTACCAGGCGTGGACGTACTGGGTCTTCCGCAAGCGGATCGGCACCCAGCACATTCCCGCTGCCGCGGCCTAGGTGTATTGACCTGCAGCGTTGTTGACGCGGCTGATTGGTGGCTGGCCTGCGAGTGCGGTGTGGTATCGGTGGTGGTTGTAGGTGTGGAGGAAGTCTGCCAGGGCTTCGGTCCGTTCGGTGTTGCTGGTGTAGGGCCGCTGGTAGGCCCATTCGTCGAGAAGGGGGCGGTGGAAGCGTTCGACCTCGCAGATGCTCTTATAGGTGTCAAGTTTGGTCAGGCCTCAGAAGCCGCATCTCAACCGATCATGGAACGTGCGGGTCGAACAGGTTTCCCGCCGGGGTGATCTTCCCGTTGTGCGCGCATGAAGACAGGACCTCTCGGTAGCTCGGGGATGCGAATCCAACCGAGCAGTGCCGGGAGGCCCTGGTGTCGTTGTTGTACGCGTCCGAACCCGTTCAGTTCAACTCGGCTGCTCCATCGTGTGATTGCCTCGCGCATGTGTACGGTAACGCGGCCGATCATCCGGACCGGGTGCGCCGGTATCCCTCGGACATGTCGGACGCGGAGTGGGCGGCCATCCGGCCTTTGCTGCCGGTGCCGGCCTGGCTTCAGGGCCGGGGAGGGCAGCCCGAGGGCTACTGTCACCGCCAGATGCTGGACGCGATCCGCTATCTGGTCGCGGGCGGTATCTCGTGGCGGGCGATGCCCGCGGACTTCCCTGATTGCGGCCGGGTTTACGCCTTCTTCCGCCGCTGGCGCGAGCACGGGCTGATCACAGAGTTCCACGACCGGCTGCGCGGACGGGTGCGTGAGAGGGAGGGCCGCCAGGCGGAGCCGACGGCCGGGATCATCGATGCGCAGTCGGTGAAGGCCGCGGCCTCGGTGCCGTCCGTCTCGCGCGGCTGGGTCCATCTCAGCGAGACATGCGACACCGAACGGCCGGAGGTGGTGGTGCACGTGGCCACGACGATCGCCCCCGTCCAGGACGGCGAGCTCACCGGGCGGATCCACGATGACCTGACGGCCGCCGCGCTGGCCCCAACCGAGCATGTGGTCGATGCCGCCTACATCAGTCCAGCCCGCGTCGAACGCGCCCAGCGGGTGCACGGCATCACCCTGCTCGGTCCCATCGTGCCCGACCACAGCCACCAGGCCAGGGACCGGGGCGGCTTCGACAAGGCCGCGTTCACCATCAACTGGGACACCCACAAGGCCATATGCCCCCAGGGCTCGGTCAGCAGGGAATGGAGGCCGCTGCGGATCAGCGGACACGACTACATCCAGGTCAAGTTCGCCAAGGCGGACTGCCTGTCCTGCCCGGTCCGCAGCCAGTGCACCAACTCCGCTGACCGGCCCCGGGCCCTCGCGCTCCTGCCCACCCGCGAACTCCACGAGATCCAGACCCGCAACCGGCTCGACCACCAGAACCAGGAACGGCAGCGACGCTACGCGATCCGCGACGGCATCGAGGCCACCCTCTCCCAGAACATCCGCACCTGCAGACTGCGCAGAACCCGCTACCGCGACCTGCGCAAGCCCCACGTCCAGCACGTCCTGACCGCCATGGCCTGCAACTCACCCGCGTCGCAGACTGGACCACCGAACCCCAGACGACCACCGCCGACCAACCCACTTCCACTCACCCTGCACCGCCACGCCATGCCCCCCAGAAAGATCACCAACAGAGTCACGGCATTGCCTTACTGGTTCGTTGGTTCGAGCGTATGCTGCCGGACTGATGCCCGGGACTGGTGCCCGGGGGGTGCCGGTGGCCGCGAGTGTGCCGGAGTTGTCGGGCTTGGGCTGACCTGGATATATCTGCCGGTTTGGTGGACCGGGTCGTTGCCGCGTGCGGCCGGACCGGAGCCTGCGCGGTGCTGGGATGCTGGGGCCATGGCGGATTCCGGCGAAGTCGTCGCTGTGCCGGGCACGGGAACGGCTGGAGCCCCCTACCCGACTCCTGCCCGGCCGCCGCCAACGGCCTCCCCTCCATGCCCGGCGCCGTCAGCGCCGTCCTGCTACTGACCTGCGACATCCTCACCGCTTCGAGGGTGGACGCGGTACTACCGGCGGTCCAAACACGGCGCGTCCGCCGCCCCGCCTCGGCGAAGTACCGGGCGGTCTTCCGCAGAGTGTCCCGCCCTTCGTGGAGCTCGCGGACCCGCCGACGCGGGGCAGATCCCTCCCCGAGTCCGGAGCCGACACGGTCCCCTGGGCTGCCGCATGGTAACCCGAACGCCGTGCGTCAGCAGCGGAGCCAGTTCCTCAGCATCCGGGGCTTGACTCCCACGCACCCGGCCTTGACCGGTACAACCCTCCTGGACCATCAAGGCTAGTGTCACCGGTGCCCAAGGCCCAGGGTCAGAGCCCCCCTTCCTCGTATCCCCATGTGCTGTGCTTGTCCCAGTCCGGCATCCAGAACGGGTACGGGCCGCCTTTGGGCAGATCGGTCTCTGCCGTGCGCGGCCTTGGGGGCCTGTTGTAGGCTGGCCCGTAGACAATTTCCCAGAGGCCGTCGCTGTACTCGATGACGTCCATCCGCACGTGTTGTTTCAGCCCGCGCAGTTGCTGTCGGAACTCTTCGGGAGCCAGCCCGGCGCGCACGGCGAGCGCGGGGATGTCGGGGCTCTGGAGGCCTAGGACCATGATCTCGGGAACGTCCTCGGGGCGGTAAGGATCGCCCGGTGCAGTGGTGCGTTCGGCCAGGAGCAAGAAGACCTTGCGGGCGGTCTCGTTGGCGATGTCGAGACTGAGTACGTACGCGGTGGCGTGCCTGCTCATTGCCCCCCCTGGCCAGGCGGTGATGACCGGAGTCTGCGTACTTTGGGGGAGCAGCCGTCGATGCGTTCGGGGTCGTGCTGGGTGTGGCTGAGGCTGCGGGTGTGTTCGAGGTGGTCGGGGTCGGTGAAGGCGGTGTTGGCCAGTGGTCCACGCCGCAACAGCGACCAGATGCCTTCCACCGGGTTCAGGTCCGGGGTGTAGCCGGGCAGCTGGACGATGATGAGCCAGGCGTGGTCGGCGGCGTGCTGCCGTATCCCGGCGGCCCGGTGGGGCTCAATTATCCCAGACGGGCACAGCCGGGGTGCCGGGCGGGCGCGGAGACCAGGAGGTCCCGGTAGCCGGTCCACGCGAGGCTCTTCCGCGCGCCCTTTGAAGGGCATGAGGATGCGAGGACGGCAGATCAGCCTCGACGGCTCGTCGGATTTGCAGCAACACGTCGCCGCGGTGGAGATGCGCCGCGAGGACCGGACGCGGAACCTGACGACGGGCGTGTGACCACACCGATCCCAGGTGCGGGCGCGTGGCGGCGTCATCGCGAACCCCGCCCCGTCCCCGAAGACGATGCGGGCTCCGAGGGCCGCCGCGCTTCTCCCACCCGCGGGGCCACACGTCCTTCTTCCACAACTGCACCCCCGTCCGAGTGCCCGGCGGGCCCGGCACTGCCAAGATCAGCCGGGCCAGTGCAGCAGCCGCCACACCCCCACAACCGTACAAGTGATGCGGAACGTCCTGCCGATCACGCATCTGACACGCTCCAGCATCCACCACTGGCCATCCCAGCCGTGCCCAGCTGGCCCCTGACGAGCTCTTCCTCCAGACGGGCGAACTGTTCACCGGACAGTTCCGGCAGCTTGCCGGCTCCCTCGACTCCAGCGCCAGCACCGCGCCCTCACGCCAGACACGGCGCCATCGCTCCGCCGAAAGCTCACTCATCCGCAGAATTCTGGCGATCACCGCCGTCTCCTTACCCCGCGCGGCCCACACTCCCCGGCCTCCAGCCGGGCCCCTTCCCGAATAGCCCGCCGCTCAGCAGCTAGACCCCCAGCCCGCGCGTACCACATGCTGTCGGCTTATCACAGGGATCAGCCACCGTCACCCACTCGGCACCAACCCGAAAACATCAGTTGTCACTCAGGAACGATCACGGCGAAGCTTGTTGGCCGCCCGGGTTCACGTTCCGGCCTCCTGCTCCGCGGCGCACACGTCGATCATCTGGTAGCCGCTCCGGGCTCGTTCGATGACGTCGAAACCTTCGCGCTCGAGGTTCTCCTTGAGAAGGTGGTCTACGAAGTCTTCCTTAGCCGCGGCGAGTTGGTCGCGGACGACGAAGTTGAGCCCCTCCAGACCGACATGTGCGGCGCTGCGGCAGCGGCGTTCGCCGTTGACCAGGACGTAGCTGTCGTTGTCGAGCTGCTCCTGGTGCTCGCCACAGGGCTAGGGAGGCAGCAGTGGGGACGACGCAGGCGGCAAGCTGCGCGTGGCGTAGCTCTTCACCGAACCAAGTCAGGTCCTCGCCGCTGCCGAAGTTCCGGCGGGGTTGAGGGGCCGGGTTCGCCCCGGTCGTCCCCTGGACAGCTTTCAGCACTTCCGCCCGCAACTCGGGCGTATCCTTCCGGGACTTGCTCGGCCTCTTCCGTCCGGGCTCTCTCGACCTCTACGTGGGTGCGTGCCCATCAAGCTCGGCTACATTCTGTTCTGCTGGAATCTCAAGATCCACTTATCTCGGGTGTCCAAGATCAGGGGCAAGGCGCGTGTCCCGAGCGCCAGTACCGTGTTGAGCTCATCCCCACTCGTATGGGCAGCGCAGGAACCTACTGAGGTTTTGAGGGTGGGGTCGGTGGTGCGAGGGTCAGGCCGGTGGCGGTGAGGCAGCCGTCGATCAGGTGGGGCCGGAGCTGGATCCTGCGTAACTCTCGGCGGAGCTTGCGGTCGAGGTTGTCAGGTGTGCCGAAGGCGGTGTTGGCCATCGCTCTGCGCATGAGTGACCAGACGGCACGGCCTCGACGGGGTTCAGGTCGGGCGCATACGGCGGCAGCCGGACGGTGGTGAGCCAGTCGTGCTCGGCCTCGTACCGCTTCAGGCCGGCGGCCAGATGGGTATTAAGATTGTCCCAGACCGCCACAATCGGGCCATCGAGCTGGATGTGTGCCCGCACCAGCAGGTCGCGGCAGTCCTTCCAGGAGAAGCTCTTGCGTACCCCCTTGAGCAGGAGATGGTTGCGGGGACGGTGGATGAGACGGCTCTTCTCACCGGGTTTGCAGCAGCACAACGCGGCGACCGAGGTCCGGCGGCGGGACCTGCCACGGACGCGGATGACAGGGGTGTGTCCGCGCCGGCCCCAGGTGCGGGCGCGGGGCGGCGTCATCGAGAAGCCAGCCTCGTCCTCGAA
>NZ_JBVIQR010000125.1:0-5103 GCF_055576875.1 Streptomyces sp. NPDC033229
CAACCACAACCCACAACTGCCATGGTCCTTCCTCGCCCACACCGGCCTGACCATCCACTCAGCAACCCCACCGAACTTACGAAAAGATCAGTAGGTCAAAGCGGTTCGGAACTCCATAGTCGTCTTGACCTTGTGGCACGGGCGACACAGCGGTTGAACGTTGTCGTCCGTGCCCGTCCCGCCAAGTGCAAGCGGCTACACGGGTCCACGTCTAAGACGGACGCCGGGAACCACGTACAACATCACGTGCGCAGACCACGCATTACAACTCGCCTGGGTGGGGGCGTTCCTTCCGCAGCCTGGACGGCCGCCTGATCGACGCCCCCGCCCTGGCCGCCGCACCCTCAGCCGCGCTCTTCCTTAGCGCTGATAGACGGGCTGCCCGTCCCTCCAGCCCGTCCCGTGGCTCTGCGTATGTCCAGGCTGGTTGCGTGGCACCTGTTGGGCCAGCGTCTCCGGGTCGTACACCGCCGGGACTGCCCGAGGGTCGAGCCCGCCAAGGCCCACATGAGTGACCGTGGACAGCGGCATGGCGGGGGTCGGTTCCGGGGTGCCGGAATGGGTGGCGCTCACGCGGGTGGTCACTTCGGCGACGACGTCCGCCACTCGGTCGCGCGCTCTGTGATCGGGCAAGGGAACTCCTGTGGTGTTCGGTGGTGGGGGATTCGACTACGCCGTCCGGTCGGCTGTCGCCTGGCGGTGTCGGACGAACCCGGGGACGTGGGCCCCTCTGGGGTTCTTGAACACGTGCGTGCACAGGTCGCGGAATTCACGGCCCGAGATGGCCGCCACCAGTTCCGGTCGATCCACGGCCAGGGCCGCCAGGATGCGGGCCCGGTGCGTCAGTTCCGTGACCGACGGGTCTCGATGTTCGTGGAGCCAACTAACCGTTTCTTGGCGGGCGTTGACTGGGGCAGCCGTCATCGCGTTGCCCCCATCTCCAGTTCCTCCGCACGGAACGGGCTCGTCATATGGCCCACCCGATAGCGGGCGTCCGCCTCGTCCACGTCTGCCAGGTCCACGCCGAGGGCGGGGGCCAGCTTGCGGATCTCGTCGACGGAGCCGGAACGAGGTGTCCAGCCATCCGCCAGGTGGTTGGCGACGGCCAGGCCCACGCGGCCCGTGGCGTCGTCACGGTCGGTCTGGCCCGTGAGCCAGGTTGCGAAGTTCAGGGGTTGCCTCCAAGGCGTCTAAGCGGGTCACCAGGGACCGGGTACGGGAAAGGGGGCCCGGCATTGGCTGCCAGGCCCCCGAAAGGGCGCCCTACGCCGCAGCACGACGTTCCTGGAGGGCGGAGACGAGCCACTCGCCGGTCACAAGCGGGTCCGTCGAGTGGGCCACTCGGAGAAGCGCGTCCCAGTCGGAGCCGTCGGCGACGTCGTCGTTTGCGTGCCTCAGCCCCTCGGGGGCTTCCACGTCGCCGACCTTCAGAGACAGCCACTCCGCGCGCCCCTTGATGGCTGCGAAACGCTGGTACGCGCGCTCCGCTTCCACGACCAGCTCCGCCATGCGAGCGTGTTCGCCCTCCAGGGTCTTCACCAGGAACTGCCGTTCCTCCGCCAGGACCTCCGGGTCCGTCTCCAGGGCGTCGTACTGGTCGCGCAGAACTCGGGCCCGCTGGTGAGCCGCCCGGACGGCCAGGAGCTTGTCCTCCCGCTGGGCCAGGTAGTCCACGCGCTTGTACGCCTTCGGAGCAGGGCCGCCGGCCAGGTGAGCCGTGTGCGCGTCGCGCCGCTCTTGCTCCTGGCGCTCATCAGCCGCACGCAGGCCCCGGAACTCCGCCTCTAGTCCGTCCCGGACCGCCAGGGCGGCCTTAAGGGCCGCGTATGCCTCGTGGACGCGCTTGGGTGCCGTCGGCTCGTGCCAGGTCATGGACGACACCGGCCACGTGCCCACGGTCTCCTCCGCACGGGCGTCCAGGACGTCATGCGGGTTGTTCTTGCTCATATCGGTGTGCTCCATCAGTAATGCAGGGCCTGTTGACCCTGGGTGTTGAAAGGGCCCGCCCCGTGCGCGCCGCCTGGCCCGCTTAGCCAGAGGGGACGCCGTGGGGGAGGGCATGAATTGCCTCGGGAGGCGGTGTGTCCCGCTGTCCCGGTGCGTCCCGCCGCGTGCGGAGGGCCTAGCGGCCTTGGCCGAACACGTCGGCTCCGGGGTTCTCCCGCTCCTCCACTGCCTCGTCGGCGTCGTCCACTGGCGGGAGAACGCGTTCCCAGGTGTCTTGGAGATCCGCCCAGTGCCAGCCCCACGCGCGACCGTTGCCAGTACGGACGCGGACGGACTTCACCCCGTGTTGCCGCAGCAACGCCCCCACGTCCTCCGGCCGTAGCTCCTCCCGGCCCTCGAATCGGTGGAACACCACGGGGTCCAGTGCGAGAGCGGCAGTACACGCGTCGTCGGGACCTATCCCGACCGTGACCCTGCCCCGGTGCTTCAGGTCCGTGTAATGGGTCCTGAGAGCCGCCAGGAGCCGCATGGAGGATGACCCGGCGGCGCTATCGCGGGCGTCCTCCTTGGCCGCCACGAGGGCCTCCATGCATCGGCCGGGCCAGTCACCCCCGGCGGACCTGGCCACGGCCCACAGGCAGGACCAGATTTCGTGATCGCGGCCGTCCACCACTTCCATGACGGCCGGGTCCATCAGCTCCTCCAGGAGCTTCTCCGGGGTGGCAAACCGCCATGCGGAGTCCCGCGCCCACCGCCCGACCGACTCCCGGACCTCCGCCAGTTCCGCGTCATGCGCCATAGCGAAGTACGGCTGGGGGCGCTCCTCCCGCCGGGCACGGGTTGTGTGGATGACGAACGTCCGTGTCAGGAGTGCGTCCGGGAGCCGGGCGGTGGCCAGACCGGCGAACGCGACCGGCGCGAAGCAGGGATAGCGGACCACTTCGGCTTGCTTGTCCTTGTGCGCCCGCAGCACGACCGCACCGCGCTTGTATCCGGCGTTGAGGATGATCGTCAGATCATCCTGACTGCCTGCCGAGTTCGCCGAATACGTCCGGTCCAGCTCATCCGGGAACAGCACTACCGGGGACGCCCCGGGCTCCTCCGAGCCATCCGCCGAAGCGATGATCCGCAGCATGGCCGCCGACGACATGGAACCCACGTCCTGGCCGTTCGCGACCAGCTTGGAAAAGACCTCCAGAGCCCGCGTCTTACCCGACCCCGGGGCGCCGGAGAAGATCCCCAGACGCGGAGCGATCGGGAGGCCGGGGCACTGCGTCAGCAGGTGCGTGTACGCCGTCCACAGCACCGCCACCGTGAAGTGATGCGGGCGCTGGAACCACACGAACCGGCGGATCGCCGACTCGATCGCCTCCAGCGCTTCCACGCCCGTGGGGACCGGCGGCTCCGCCGCGTCCTCCGCTTCCGCCAGCTTGGCCGACTGGAACAGCATCCCGTCCAGCTCCAGCACCCCCAGGGCGTCCGTCACGCCGCCACCGCCGGAACGAGTCGGTACGAGCGGTCTCGGTACGGAGACGCGTCGAACACCGTCCGGCCCCGCTGGATCACGTCCGTGCAGTGCGTGCGCCGGGGGCCGTAGTGGGCGTGAGCGTCAGCGGCGCTGTGGCCCGCTCCGTGGATGTGGACACGTGGGCAGTAAGGGCAGGCGACGCGGAATGTCCACGGATCGCCCTTGGCTTGTGGGGAGACCAGTCGTGCGGGTGCGGAAGGGATCTCTTCGGGGTGGCTCATGCCGGGTCCTCTCGTGGGTGCCAGGCGAGTACCTGCTAGAGACGTAAACAGGGGGCCGTGACACGGCTCGCTTGGATGGCGGGCTTCCCCGCTCGTTGCTGCGAGGGCATGCACTGGTGCACGTGACACAGCCCGCCAGGAACCGACGCCACTTACTCGCTTCGCCGCGCGTGGCGGGACACAGCGGGACAGGCGGGACAACGACAAGGGCCCGCCCCTCCAGTCGGAGGAACGGGCCCGAGAGAGCCGCTACGCGCTTTCCTGCTCTTCCAGCGTCATGGGAACGCCGATGTCTGTGGGTGGCTCGTCGCCGACCCACCAGAACCGGAAGCGGTCAACGGAGGGCTTCACGCCTGACGTCGGAGCCTTGAAGAGCCATGCACGCTCCAGCACCAACCCCAGGATTTCGCGGCGCTCGGCGAGTTGCCAATCGTCCCATGCTTCTTCGAATAGCATCCAGTCGCGCAGGAACGTGATCTCCCGAACGTTCCCCTCCGGGAGTTCGGATAGTTCCTTCTCGTAGCGGTCCAATCGTTCGTTGCTGGTGGAATACCGGGCCTTGAACCGAATCTCACCGCGCGCCCCTTGGAAGAGGCCATTTAGCTTTTCCTCTTCTAGGCGGTCCAAGAATTGTTCCTCTTCTCGGATGAGCGCTTCCAGCTCTCTCCTGCGGGCGCTGCGCTCTGGGTGCTGCAAGTTCGCCCAGCGTTCAGCGATGGACAAGAGTGCGGGGTGATCGTCATCCAGGGATGCCAGACGCGAGACCATGGCCTCCTTGACGATGCGATCCGCGTGGACGCCCTTCATCAGCGTCCCGGGGCACCGTCCGCCGAAGTGGCGGCGCAGACAGCGGTAGCGGGCCCACACCTCTCCCTTTC
Source organism: Streptomyces sp. NPDC033229 (assembly GCF_055576875.1). NCBI lineage: Bacteria > Bacillati > Actinomycetota > Actinomycetes > Kitasatosporales > Streptomycetaceae > Streptomyces > Streptomyces sp. NPDC033229. The sequence continues at coordinate 4,575 of NZ_JBVIQR010000125.1, forward strand.
GGACGAATGCCGTGTCGTAGGTCTCTCGGCTGCCGCATTCCCCGCAGTGCAGGTAGTCCGACAGGAACCCGGTAACTAGGCGACCGGAGCTTTTTGACCTACCGCCCGGCATTGCTGATCGCGTCCAGTGGTGCGGGACTTTCTTACCGAACATTGCGCGCAGTCGCGCATAGTCGACAAGGGAGGCTATCTCTGGCCCCACACGAACCATTTCACCTGTCTGTGAATGCCGGTAGATCTCACCCTGGTGCGGCAGGTGCCCGGTGATTACCGGAGAAAGGACGATCTGGCGGACTGCTGTCCAGGACCACGAATTGGCAGTCTTTAGCGGCTTCTCCCGAAGCTTCTGGGCCTTCAAGGGCTCGCCCTTGCTTTCAAGCTGGGCGATGCGGAGCTTCCGGCCAGCCCACCGTGGCGAGTCGTACCCCTGCTCATTTACTGAGGCTGAACTCGTGTTGTCATAGGTGCTGACAGGTCTTGATCCTTGCGGTACGTCGACAGGTATGCGGTACGCACAGGGTGGTGGATT
>NZ_JBVIQR010000126.1:0-4976 GCF_055576875.1 Streptomyces sp. NPDC033229
TCAACGTCATCTGGGCACTCATCCGTGACCGACGGTGCTACCAAGTGGTACCGCCCGTCACCTCCATGGCTTGACTTCAGCATTGGGAAGCGGTCAGCGGCCAGCGGTGGAAGTCCTGGCTGACCATGGCGAACCGGGAGAACAGCTCGGCCCGGTCCAGCGCGCCCGCGTCCTGACCGTCCCACCGGATCGCGCCCTCACCGGGCTGGTAGAGGCCGGCGAGAAGCTTGACCAGGGTCGTCTTGCCGGAGCCGTTCTCCCCGACCAGGGCCACGATCTTTCCCATGGGGATGTCGAGGGTCACACCGCTGAGAGCGGGCCGCTTCGTGGGGGAGTCGCCCGGATAGGCGAAGGTGACGTCCTCGAACCGGATGAGCCGTGGCTGCTCGGGGACCGGCAGCCCGCCGACGGGGATGGCCCGCTTCCCGGCCTCGACACACAGCCGCTCCAGGTCCATCACGTAACACGCCTCCTCGTAAAGGCTGTTGACCTGAAGGATGAGGGTCGTCAGGCTCGCCGCCCCGCTGCGGGTGGCCAGCACGGCGGTCCCCGCGACCGACAGGGCCATCACCCCGGTCAGCAGGAGGCCGCCCAGCGCGAGATAAGTCACGAGAGTGGCGATGCCCGTCAGGGCCGAGGCGATCAGCCGGGTTCTGGCCGCGCTGCGCGCGAGCCGGGTCTGCTCACCCTCCGAGCTCTCGGACATGCTCCGGAAGTGGCCCAGCAGGAACGGCCCCACGTCGTGCACCCGGATCTCCGGCGCGGGATCGGTACGGATCAGGGTCTGGCTCAGCAGACGGCCGGCCCGGGAGTGCTGGGCCCACCGCTGGAACGACTCGTAGCGCGTCCGGGAGTTGCGCAGCGCAGCCCAGGAGCGCGGCAGGGTCATCAGAAGCAGCAGGGGCAGCAGCACCGGGTGCAGGACGGTCAGCACACCGGCCGCCGCGGCGAAGGAGACCAGCGCTCCGACGACCGCTGTGCAGTACCGGATCATGCGACGGGCCCCCGCCGCCCCGTACTGGGCGGTGTCCAGCAACCGGTGGAAGTTCTCGTCCTCGATCGCCTCCAACTCCACGCGGATCACGCGCTCCAGGTACATCTCGGTCGCCACCCGCTCGACCTTCGGCTCCAGCCGTCCGGTGCCGGCGGTCGAGGCGGACAGGGCCAGGGCTCCGACGAGACTGGTGATCGCGACCCAGGTCAGCGCGGGCACGGCGGCGTGGAGCCGGTCCTCGATGGGTCCGGCGGCCAGCACGGCACCGAGGACGTCATTGACCGCCACGAGACCGATGGCCTGGGTGACGCCGTGCAGGACCTCCGCGCACCCCACCGCCCACAGGGCCCGGCGGTCGGCCCGCCACGCCAGCCGGACGGTGGAGGCGACCAGGCGGGGCAGGCTCAACGCCATCGCCCACAGCGACATTTCCAGGTAGGCCCGCTCGTGCTTGTTCCAGCCCGTGTCGTGCAGCAGCGGTCCGCCGAACAGCAACCGCTCCGAGGGTGAACCCTCCTCCGCGTCCGGACCCGCCGGGGGGCTCGTGTTCTCGGCGCGGCGACTCACACCGACCACCTCCCGGCGGTCGCGACGGCGGCCCTGGCGGACGGTGCCGGACTTACGTGTTCGAACAGCAGCCGCGCCTTGTTGGTGTGGGTGTGACGGTCGTGACGGTGATGCACTACGCCTCCTCGTTGACATCCTGATCGGACGAGTGATCGGGAGAACGACCCCCGATCGGAGGAGTCACGGCCCCCAGGAGGCGTGAGGTGGCGCAAGGATTCGAATGAACGTCAACCGCCCCGAAGTCCCGGGGCGGAGCGCCGGTCGGGGCTTGTGCGATTCACTCCACCGTGGCCCGTCACCCGATCCGGGCATTGCGTTGCTGCCGGAAACGATGAGCGCGCATCACGCGGAGGGCGGCAGGGCGTCCGGGTTGAGGTGCGCGACCAGGCGGTACAGGAGGCTGTGCGCGGTTGCCTGTTCCGCCGGGGAAAGCACGGACAGCGTGGCATCGTTGACGTTCTTGACGACGGCCTGGGCGCGCTCGGTCAGGTGTCGGCCGTCGTCGGTGATGTGCAGACAGAGCACACGTCGATTGGTCGGGTGGGGCCTGCGTTCCAGCATGCCCCGGTCGACCAGGCCGTTCACGGCGGCGCCCATGGACTGGGCCGTGACGCAGGTGCGGCGGGCGGCGTCCGCACTGGAGATGCCGGGGCTGCGGGAAATGTGCATCAGGGCGGTGTGCTGCACCAGCGTCAGGTTCAGCGCCCGCAGTTCCTTCTCCAGGCGCGTGCCCATGACCTGGGAGAACTGCCAGGCCAGATAGCCGGTCGTCGCGGACTGTTCGTTCATGGACACCACCACTTGTAAGGCACCTTATATTTCCTGCTACGGTTATCAGGCAGCTTACAAGTTTGGATGGTCTCCGTGTCACTCCCCACTTCCTCCCGCACTGCCGCCGCGCGGCAGGCACACCCGCACGCCGACATACCGGACGAGGCCCCGGCTCCGCATCCGCAGGGCGGTCTCAAGGGCGTGCTCCTCCCGGTCGCCGTCGTGCTCGCGATCGGAACGATCTTCGTCAGCGTCTACCTCGCCGCGTTCCACGCCCCCAGGCCGCACGATCTGCCGGTCGCCGCCGTGGGCACGTCGCAGGAGATACACCGGCTCGAAAAAGGCTTGGAGTCGGCCCTGCCCGGCGGCTTCGACGTACGGCCCTACGGCGACGAGAGCGCGGCCAGAAAGGCCGTCGAACACCGCGACGTCTTCGCCGCCTACCTCGTCGGCCGCGGCGAGCCGACCCTGCTGTACGCCGGCGCCAACGGGCCCTCCGTCACCGGAACCCTCACCGGAGCCTTCGGCCCGGTCGCCAAGGCGAGCGGCCACCAGCTCGCCCAGCAGGACATCCTGCCCACCTCCGAGGGCGACACCCGCGGCCTGTCGATCTTCTACGCGGCCTTCGGCCTGGTCCTGGCCGGCTATCTGTTCGGCATGATGACCTACCAGGCCGCACCCACCCTGCGCTTCAGGCAGCGCATGGCCAGCCTCGCGCTTTTCGGCGTCCTGGGCGGCATCATCATCGCCCTCCTCGCCGGAAGCACCGGATTCGGCGCACTGCCCGGCTCGTTCGTCGGGATCGCCGGGATGACCGCGCTGATGGCGATGGCGGCAGGCGGCGCGACCATGGTGTTCATCCGCTGGACCGGAGCGGCGGGCGCCGGGCTGGCCTCGGTCGTTCTGCTGACCCTCGGCAACAGCACCAGCGGTGGTGTCATGCCCGCCCCCTACCTGCCCGGCTGGCTGCACCCGCTGTCCGAGGTCCTGCCCGTCGGCGCCGGTGTCCGCGCCATCCAAGGCCTGGCGTACTTCCACCACGACGGCCTGGAGCGCGGCATCATCGTGCTGGCCATCTGGATCGTCGCCTGCGCGGGACTCCTCTACCTGCGGGACGCGCGCGGCGCCCGCGGTCGACAGGCCGCCACCTCCTGAGCCAGGACTTCGCCGGGGCCGGCCCGCTCGCACCGGGGCCGGCCCCGGCGTATGGGTCGCAGGCCTGCCCCGTCCCGGCCTTATGTAGGCCCCGGCCACCCCTACGCCTCGGACCGCCGTCCGCTGCCGACCCCCTCGCAGGCCGGGGGCGCGAGCCCGGTGACGAGGCCGTCGGCCTCAAGGACTACGAGGCCATGTACGAGATCCTCGAACCCGCGTCCGCCGTCCTGTCCGGCCGCGCTCTGGTGAACCTCAGCTCGGGTACGCCCACCGAGGCCCGCGCGACGGTCGCGTGGGCCGGGGAGCGCGACGCCGATTACCTCGTTATGACGCGCGCAGAACCAGGCAGACGAATCCCCACGTGTCCCGGTAGACGCGCAGCCACTCGGAACGGTGGGTCGTGGCTGCCGCGAGCGCTTCGGGGCTCCCCGGATCGTCGGGGTGGTCCAGCGCCCATGCGGCCAGGGACCCCGTCCAGGCCCATTCATAGGAGTCCAGCTCTCGGCGTGTGCTGACGTGTCCGTGTACGGGGGTCCAGCCGTCGGCGACGACGTGGTCCACCGTGGTCGCCAGATCGTGGAAGTCCCCGAGCATGTCGAGGGCCTCCGGCGAGGGCTCGCGCTCCCAGAAGCCGTCACCGACCAGGACGCGCCCGCCGGGAGCCAGATGCTCGCGCGCGGCCGCGAGGGTGGGGAGCAACCCACCGAAGGCATGCGTGGACCCGACACAGAGCACCAGGTCGAACGGGTGCGGGGAGGTGAAGTCCGAGGCGTCCTGGTGGTGGAGTGTGAGCCGGTCCTGGACGCCGAGTTCGACCGCGGCCCCGTGGGCGCGCGTCAGGGACGCCTCGGATATGTCCACGCCCTCGGCACGCAGGTGCGGGCGGGCGGCCAGGGCGCGCAGGAGCCATTCCCCACCGCCGCAGCCGAGGTCGAGGACACGCTCGTCGCCGCGTGGGAGGCCGTGGTCCAGCAGGTCGCGGACCGAGACGTCGTCGAGCGGGGCCGCGATCGGATGGTCGGCATGTGCGAGGCGGGAGATCTCTTCACGTTTCACCGGCGCAGCCTGACATGGGCACGCTGCGCGCGCACCTGCTTTTCGCCCCCGAGCCGGACGACCCGCCGCGGCTCCGTCAGCGGGATTCACGCGATCGCACGCGCCAGCTGCGGGTCGTGTGATCGCTGCGTGTGATAGCAAGGGAAACGGCGGAAATCGCCCCGAAAAGCACCACGGAGAGAGGAGTCGGCATGTCCTCGAAGCGGCGCCGCAAGAAGAAGGCACGTCGTAAGCACGCAGCCAACCACGGTCGACGGCCTCAGTGCTGAGACAGGCCCGGAACGGCTGGATTCACGATGGGGCGGCCCCTGGGGCCGCCCCATCGCGCGCCGGACGGCGTGTGTCCGGCTGCTTACGTGGTGTGTGGGGGTGGGGGGTGTGGTGTGAGGCCGCTCATGGGACCTGGATCACTTACGAACCCGGATAGTGGGCT
>NZ_JBVIQR010000127.1:0-4948 GCF_055576875.1 Streptomyces sp. NPDC033229
TACCTCGCCGGCCTCCACCTGCGCGCTTCATTGATCTGGATCAAGGACCTCACCCGGACCAGCCCTTGATCACAACCGAATACGCGCCCTAGTTCAGCCAATCGTGCGGCCGTGATTTGACGGATGCCGTGGGGAGCGGCTGCGGCCGCTCCCCACGTTCAATAACAAGCGTTGTGGCCGGTGGCGGGGCCACCGGCAGGGCTGACGCCAGTCGCTTCCCCGGTCAGTATGTCGGCCAGACCCATCGAGGAGAGTTGTCGCGATGAGAGCATCCCGCCCGGCCAAGTCGGCATGGCGTATGGGCGTTGCCTGGCGGATCGTCCGCTGCGTGCTCTTGTATCTTCTGGTCTATGCTCTGGCTTGGGTGGCCATCGGGCTGGTGGCGCCTCGGGAGACCACTTCCTTCTCCGAGCAACTCTCGCGCTGGGACTCTTTCTTGTCCTATCTCGATACGGGAATGTATTGTTTCGTGTTGATCGGGCTTCCGTCGATCTTCATCATTGTCCTGACAGGCCTATCCCATCATGAGATGGAGCCACCGATGTTCAGGGCGATGGTGACCGCTCTGATCCTGTTGCCCACGTGGTTTCTCCCGTTCGGCAACATTGTGGAAGAGCTGCTGTTTCAAGTTGCGGCCCAAGTAGTGTTCACCACACTCGTGATGCCCGTCCCTATGATCCCCCGACGGGATTCCGGGCCATGAGTGGTCCGTTCGTCACTGGCTGAGGACACGACGTCGCTACCGAGACCAGCACAGGCCGGATTGCTGGCGACCTCACGATCTTGATGGCCGCCCGCGAACCTTCCCTGACGGGCTCACACAGCACATCTGCAACTTCTAAGAGACCGTCTCAACTGGACTGATCGCTCGGCTGGTGGGCGTGATGGCGATGGTGGAGCGGCTGGTGCCGGACGGGTTGTGGGAGTTATTCCAGCGGGTGGTCCCGGCTGCTCCAGTACGGCCTCAGGGTGGCGGCCGACGCCGGTATGGAGACCGCCAAGTGCTGGCAGCCATCGTGTTCGTGGCCACGACCGGCTGCACGTGGCGGCAACTCCCGCCAGGCTTCGGTCCATCCGGGCCCACCGCACACCGGCGATTCACGGAGTGGAGCCGTGCTCGGGTGTGGGGCAAGCTCCATCGCCTGGTCTAGGACGAGCTCGGTGCACGTGGCACCCTGGACTGGTCGCGGTGTGTGATCGATTCGGTGAACATGCGGGCAGCAAAAGGGGGGACCTGACGGGTCGTCCGAATCCCGTAGATCGCGGGAAGAAGGGCTCAAAGATCCACTTGATCACCGAGCGGACCGGTCTGCCCCTCTCCATCGGCATCTCCGCCGCGAACACCCACGACAGCCAGGCCTTGGAGCCTCTTGTGCGAGGTATCCCGCCGATCCGCTCCCGACGTGGACCGCTCCGACGACGGCCCGCCAAGCTCCATGGCGACAAGGGGTACGACTATGGCCACCTGAGGCGATGGCTGCGCTCACGGAACATCACTCCGCGCATCGCTCGCAAGGGCATCGAGTCCTCCCAGCGGCTGGGCCGACATCGTTGGACCGTGGAGCGGACGGTGGCCTGGCTTGCAGGATGCCGCCGTCTGCACCGGCGTTATGAGCGCAAGGCCGAACACTTCCTCGCCTTCGCCGGCATCGCCGCCACCCTCATCTGCTACCGGCGGTTTACCGGATGAGGGGTTTCACTGAAGGTCTGGCCGACGGCGTGCGAGGAGGATTCCCCCAAGGGTGCTCTCGGCTGAGGTGAGCGTCCTGTGTTCGTCGACGGTGAAGCCGGCCTCGTCGAGCCAGCCAATCATCTGGCTGTGCTGGCGACGATGGACCGTGACCTTCATCGGGTGGCCGCCATAGCCCTCCGTCTTCACCTTCGAGGTGTCCCCGACATGGAAGCTGAGGAGCAGCGGTCCGCCTGGCTGCAGCACTCGGTGAAAGTGCTTGAAGACCGTACCGATCTGTGTGTCGGGGATATGAATCAGCGAGTACCAGGCGACCAAGCCAGCTATCGAGCCATCGCTGAGGCTGAGGTCCGTCATGGAGCCGAGTTCGAACCGCAGTCCGGGGTGGTCACGCCGGGCCATCTCGATCATCCCGGGCGATAGGTCGATCCCGAACGCGTCCAAGCCCAGCTGGCGCAAGTGAGCCGTGATCCGCCCCGGCCCACATCCCACGTCGGCGACCGACCCCCCGCCGCGCGAACTCACCAGGCCGGCGAACAGCTCCAGGACCGCACGCTCTACGGGTGTTTCGTCCAGAAGGTTGCGCACCTGGTCCGCATAGCTCGCGGCGACGGTGTCATAGGACGTCCGCGTGTCTGCCAACCAACTGTCAGTGCTCGGTTCGTTCTCCACGCCCGCAGGCTACTCAACGGCCCAAACAAGATGACCTCTAAAGCCGAGCCTGGCGCGCCACGCGGTAGCGGAGGTGGACGACTCCTGAGCTGAAGGTGCGAGTTTCGACGAGTTCGAGATCCACCCGGCGCTCGCGCTGGGCAAAGAAAGGAATGCCACCGCCAACCAGCACGGGGTAGACCATGGCCTGGTACTCGTCGATCAGACCCAACGCTGCCGCCTCGGCGGCGAGAGTCGCGCCGCCGATCGCGATGTCGCCCTCCCCGGGCTCGGCTCGCAACCGCTCGATCTCCTCCGCCAAGCCGCCCGAGGCCAGGCGGGCATTGCCCTGCACCGCCGACAGCGTGGTGGAGAACACCACCTTCGGGAGCGGCTTCCAGATCGCGGCCCACTCGAGCATGGAGTCATCAAGTGATGGATCCTGGTCGGCGGTCTCCCAGTACAGCATCGTCTCGTACAGCCGTCGTCCCAACAGGTGGACGCCGACCTGTCGAATCTCGTCGATCCAGAAGCGAAAGACCTCCTCGTCGGGCGCCGTCCAGTCGAAGTCGCCGTCCGGCCCGACGATGTAGCCATCAAGCGAGACGCCCATCGAATAGGTCACGCTGCGCATCAGATGTCCTCCTCGGTAACGGTTCGACAGTACGACCGCCGACCGCCGTAGGACTCGTCACGGCACGCGGGATCTCCTCGGATTTCCCCACCCACGCGAAGATCATCACGAGGGAGGGTGATCTTTCAAAGCGCGACCTACGCGCATCCGTGGGAATCGCCAACGTCGCTCGCGGTTTGGTTGCGTGTCAGGACGCCGAGAGTTGTGGCATTTGAGTGTGGCGCCGGGAGTGCGGTGGTACCTCTCGCGGCGGCCACGGGGTCCGATGGGACCGCCCGGTGCTGCGGTCGGACTCTGCCGAGATCCCATCCGGCGGAAGCGGACGCTTGTGCGAAGATCGCGGCGTGAGTGATCTACTTTTCCGCATGGCTGCCGACGCTGACCTTGCCTCCGTCGTACGCCTCCGTGACGACGCCGCACGCTGGATGAACGCCCAGGGCATCACCGGCCAGTGGCAGCCCGGGGAACTGGGCGAGGACCACTTCCTGCGGATCATGGACGACGGGGAAGTCTGGATCGCGGAGGCCGACGGCCGTGCCGTCGGGGCCTGGGAGTTGTGGTGGGAGGACAAGGACGCCTGGGGAGCCCAGCCCCCGACAGCCGGATACATACATCGGTTGATGGTGGACCATGAGACGGTCCCGCCGGGGACGGGACAGCGGCTTCTGCGAGCCGCCGAGCGCCGCGTGGCCGAATCGGGCCGAACCTTGGTCCGCCTCGATTGTCTGGCAGGCAACGCTCGTCTGACCGCCTACTACCTCGACTCCGGGTACCGCGTCGTCGGCCACAAGGAAGGCAAGCCGCAGCCGGGCGGTACGACCAAGTCGTTCACGCTCCTCGAAAAGTCCGTGCAGTACGACGGTCGCTGAACTTTCCCGGTGAGCCGTCGTAGGCCGGTGTCGAAAGGGGGATCTTGAGTTTTGGATGATCGTGGTTCGTGGCGCGGGGAGATCTCCCAGACGAACAGTGGGCAGTGCTGGAGCCGTTGTTGCCGAGAGGTCGGATGCCTGGCAGGCCTCGAGTGTGGCCGTGGCGGAAGTTGATCGACGGCATACGCCTGCGGGTCCGGACCGGCATCCCGTGGCGGGACGTGCCAGCCGAGTACGGGCCCTGGGGCCGGGTTTACGACCTGTTCCGCCGGTGGCAGCGGCAGCGGGACGGCACGTGGTACCGGATCCTCTCCCAGCTCCGGTCCCGGGCCGACTCCCAGGGCTCGATCACGTGGGATCTCAACGTCGACTCCACGGTGTTTCGGGCCCATCAACACGCGGCCGGAGCCCGAAACGGGGCGAGCTGCAGAAGGAGTCACCCGGTGGCGTCTTCGTCGAGTCGGATGTCCACGGACTGGGGCGCTCGCGCGGGCTCACCACCAAAGTGCACCTGGCGGTCGAGCAGGGGCAGAAGACCATGTTGATCGTCGTGACCCCGGGCAGCGGGGCGACTCTCCCCAGTTCAAGACCGTCCTGGAGCGTGTCCGGGTTCCTCGCCCTGGTCCAGGCAGGCCTTGAAGTCTGCACCGGCGGGTACGAGCGGACAAGGCGTATGCGTCCCATGGCAACCGCGCCTGCCTGCGCAGACGCGGTATCCACTGCACCATCCCCGACGAAGCCCACCAGGCCCACAATCGCAAGGTCCGAGAATCCCGAGGCGGTCGGCGAAGGCAACCGCCCTGAAAGCACTTTCGATACACGGCCGGTCTGGGGGTGACGGTGGTGTGATCCCTGCGGCATGCCGGGAGGGTGCGGTGTTGCCGCTGGGGGGCCTGATGCGTCGTCGCATCTGATGTGCCGGTGGGTTCAGGCACGTTTCGATGCCTGAACCCACCGGCGCGACCGGGCCCGGTGCACACCCTGGAGGTGTTGCTTTGTCTGGGTGTGGGTTATGTGGTGGGTGTGGGGTAGGTGGGGTGTTCGATTCCGGTGAGGTGTTGGACGGTGCGGATGACTTGGCAGGAGTAGCCGTATTCGTTGTCG
>NZ_JBVIQR010000128.1:0-4844 GCF_055576875.1 Streptomyces sp. NPDC033229
GGTTGATCCTGGTCGACAACCCGTCTACCAGGAGCTTCACCACTACGTACAGCCCAACCACCCCCGCCCGGCCCCCATCAGGTTGGAAAAGGCTCAGTGTCTCGTGTGTCCAGGATCAAGGGTCAGAGCCCAACAGCTTGTCACTCAGCTTCGGGCGGGATGCAGGCCCTTTCGAGAGCAGTGCGGCTTCCCCGCCGGCCTCGTATGCCTGCCGCCACCGCCGGACCGAGCGCACACTCACCCGTAATCGCTTCATGATCACCCCGCTCGGCTGCCCGTCAACGAACATCCCAGCCGCTTCCACGCGGATCCCCTCACGGAACTCCCCCCGTTCATCGGTCAGCCCACCACCTTTTGGATACCTCATGTCCCCGGCATACCGCGACGATCACCACCCGTCAGCCCTTACCACATCACGCCCGCAAGGTCAGTAACCCCAAAAGCTGCGGAGAAATACTCGCGTAACAGCAATCAGCAATACGCAAGACAGCCCCCCAGAGTCGGATACCTGGGGGGCTGTCTTACCGTATCGCCGATTAAGGCTGGGAGTAGCTTAGCTGAACTCGCCAAAATCTGGAAGGGTGGGTTTCTGTGGATCTCGGCGAGGAGCCAAGAAGGTTATTCAAACTGAATACCTTCCGGTGAAGGGGGACTGGTCCAGGGGTGCGCCTGGCAGCGGCGGCGCATGGGGTGGCTGCCAGGAGAAGCATCCCCCTACCTTGGGCGGAAGAGCGGCTCCTAGGGGCATCAGGAGCTCGATGGGGGTGCGCCATGCTGACGGGCGCGGGAGGTTCCGTTTCAGCTCGTGCGCGGCCAGTCGGCTCCGAAACGCCTGACGGTTTCCGCGTAGTCACGTTCGTTGAGAAAGGGCAGGAATCGTCGTTCAAACACGGTGATCTCTTGCGGCGTTAGCTCACGGTGGTATCGCCTTCGGGTGCGGTCCTGTGGCTGTGCCAGTGGTCTGCTGCCTTCAGCCAGGCCGGGCAGTGCCTCACGCAGGAACAGTTCCACCCCTCGCACGTACAGTGGCGGGAGGTGCCAGAAGAGCGAGCGTGTCCAGTCGACCGGCAAGTCGACGCTTGCGATCACCGGTCCGGTATCGATGCCTGAGTCGCTCACGTGCAGAGTGCTGGTGAGATTTCCCTCTCCGGCGAGCAGCGTGTGTACGGGCGCCGCAAGGCCCGCGTACCGCGGAAGGGCTCCGGGATGGAGGCTGAGCACGCCGAGGGAGGGAAGGGAGAGGATCGGCTCTTTGAAGACCCGGCGGAATCGCACGCACAGGATCACGTCCGGTCGGAAGCTGTAGGCGATCTTGTAACCGTCGCCTGTGTTGATGTCGATGGCATGGAACCGGACGGCATGCCTGCGCGCAAGATGATGAAACGTCAGGAGATCGCCAACCGGGTGCGGCAGCCGGTCCATGGGCAGGAAAATTGCATGACGGGCGAGCGCCCCCTCGAACCACCGCTGACGCTCCCAGGGGTTCCTCGAGCCAGGATCACCCGATGGCGGCTCGTGCAGTGCTACTTCCACGGTGTGCCCGTCAAGCCCCGGCAGCAGCCGGTTCAGCGCCACACACGCCACGAGATCACGCTGAGTACATACCAAGATGCGCACGAGCGGTCCCTCCCTCCAAGGCTGGACGGTAAATCCCTACGCCGTTCACCGTAGTGACGGCATCCCCCGGCGCCCCGGCCCTCATACCAACACCACTCAACCGGGGCTCCCGCGGTCCCTTCAAACGCGGTGATGTCCGATCTGTAAATCGCTCTGTGTAACTCCTGGTCAAGGGCAGATGCATCGATGAACAGCGAGAATGTGACCGGCCCGGGCTGTCGAGGAGGCCGAGCCGCACCACGCAAAGGCGGTGGACGGTCGACTGACCGACGATCTGTGTCGCGGCTCTGCAGCGCGGTCTACTCCAGCTGCTGACGAAGCGGTTGCTGGAGTCCGCCCTGAAGCACTACCCGCTGGAGTTCAAGGCGGACGCGGTGGGGTTGTACCGGTCGAGGTCAGTCGCCGAGGATCTCGGGGTGAACACCGAGACGCTGCGGAACTGGATCCGAGCCGACGGCCGGCGCCGGGGTCTCACTCGACGTCCCGGGGCACTTCACCAGCCACGTACGCGGACTCGGTGGAGGCCGAGCTAGCTGTATTGACCCGCAGCGTTGTTGACGCGGCTGATTGGTGGCTGGCCTGCGAGTGCGGTGTGGCAGCGGTGGTGGTTGTAGGTGTGGGGGAAGTCTGTCAGGGCTGCGGTTCGCTCGTCGTTGCTGGTGTAGGGCCGTAGGTAGGCCCATTCGTCGAGCAGGGTGCGGTTGAAGCGTTCGACCTTGCCGTTAGTCTGGGGCCGGTAGGCGCGGGTGAGCCTGCCCGTCGCGCCGAGGCCGTCCAGGGCCTGTCGCCAGGCTGTGCTCTTGCGGTAGGGCTAGGCGTTGTCGGTCAGGACGCGTTCGATCCGGCTGATCCCGTGAGCGGTGAAGAAGGCGGCGGCTCGCTGGAGGAAGCCGGCGCAGGTGCCGGCTTTCTCGTCGGAGTGGACCTCGCTGTAGGCCAGGCGGGTGTGGTCGTCGACGGCGGAGTGGATGTAGTCGAATCCGGTGGTGCGGCGGCGGCCCGGGCAGGCTGCCCGGCCGTGGATCCGCCAGCCGCCGCCGTCGGGGATCCGGCCGAGTTTCTTGACGTCCACGTGGACCAGCTCGCCGGGCCGCTGGCGCTCGTAGCGGCGGATCACCTCTCCCGTGGGCCGGTCCAGGTAGGCCAGCCGGTGCAGGTGGTGGCGGGTCAGGACCCGGTGCACGGTCGAGGGGGCCAGGCCCAGGATCGGCCCGATGCGGGCAGGGCCGAGCTTGCGGGCGTGCCGCAGCCGGCAGATCTTGGCCTCGACCGCCGCCGGGGTCCGGTGCGGTGTCCTGCGCGGCCGGCTGGACCGGTCGTGCAGTCCCCGCTCCCCTTCGGCCCGCCAGCGGCGGACCCACTTGTGTGCGGTGGCACGCGAGATGCCCATCTCCGCCGCGACATGCGCGACTGGACGGCCGGAGCAGACACGTTCGACCAGCAGCCGTCTGCCGTGAACGGTCAGCCGGGCATTACGGTGGGACACGAAGACCTCCGTGCGGTGCAGTCCTAGACAGCTCCACCACACCGGAGGTCTTCGCCACGATCAAGAACCCACGAGTGTCAACAACGCTCCTGATCAATACAGCTAGCCGCCGCGCGCAAGCGGCCGGGTGGCTCGCCCGGTGCCAGCGGGAAAGCGCGCGGGATCACCGGGCTCAGCTCGTCGGCGCAGATCACCGTGGCGTCCGGCGGCGGGCTGATGCAGAGGCCGACGATCCGGGTCCTTCTGGGGGAGAACCTCAGGCCGCGGCTGGTGGTCCAGGTACGGGCGCCAGCGCACGCCCTCGGCTAGTAGGATCCGGCGGACCTACGACCGGCTCACCCCGGATTCCTTCGGTCCCGGCGATGGCAGCCAGTGCGTCCAGGGGTCCACTCCTCCAGCCCTGCCACACCGGCCTCTCACAGCTCACTGCGGCTGGATCTCCAGCCTGCCGGGCGGGATAAGCCTGACCATGGCGATGACCCGGGAGCGTCCGTCCTCAGTGAGCTTCTTCGGGTTGGCCACTGATCGGGTGACAGACAAGGGCTCCTGACGGACGAGGCTCCCGGACGGTTGAGCGAGGGATCTCACGTCTCAACTCGTTCGTCAGGGAGCCTTGTTGGTTGCCTGTCCTGCCTCACTGGTCCTTCCGCGTGCGCTCGTGGAGTGGGTCACGATACTGACCGTCACCCGGGAGGGTGACCGCCGGTGCAAGCTGCCGGCTTTCCAGCGGGACCTCATCACGCTCGTGTCCCTGCGCGAGCACGACGCCCTCGCCCAGATCGCCGCCGGGTTCCGGATCAGCGAGAGCACCGCCCACGCCTAGGTACACGGAGTGATCACCCACCTGGCCGCCCGCGCCCCCTTCACTCACCCGCGCGCTGCGACAAGCCCGCCCGGAATACGTCGCCTGCCAGGGCGCTGGAGAAACGGTCGCCGCTCCGCTCGCCCGCCGAACGGACCTTCGCACGACTCAAAGTCTGGCGGTTCTTCCGCAAAGCCCGCATCAGCCCCAACAAGCTCACGCCAATCGTCAAAGCCGTCCTCACTCTGGAGAAGCAACGCTCAAGAAGCTCAGCGATCCGGCGTTTGCGCCTGCAGCCCGGCCGGTCATCGAGCCCGTCCAAGCCCCCGTCGTTGAACCGGTGCAGCCACTTGCGGACCGTCTTCTGGTGACACCCAGTCGGCGCGCGATAACCAGAACCGCAGCCCCGGAGGAGGGGGCGGACGACGCCATGCCCCCGCCCGCCCGCCGGGTGGCCGTCGTGCCGCTGATCGACGAGCGGCCGCTGCGCTACCAGGACTGGGTGACCAAGCGCCGGGCGGTCGTCCGGGAGTTGAGCGGCGGCAAGTGCGGTTATCTGCACATCCCCGACATGGGCTGTTCGGGGTGGGCGCAGTTCAACCGGGACCTGCGGATGGAGATGTCCCGCCCGGCGCTGATCGTGGACGTCCGGGGCAACGCGGGCGGCAACACCAGCGAGCTGGTCGTGGAGAAGCTGACCCGTACGATCGTCGGGCCGCAGGGCTGCTGACACCTGTGGCATGGGCGCCACCAGATCCGACGGTGGGCATTCTGTACTCGGTCGATGGTGGGCCTGACCTCGCTGTTTCGCTTGGGGTGACGAGGTGATGCTGTGGGGTTGATCGAGGCGGTATCGGGGGGTGGGCATGGTGGGGGCCCGGCGCGGTGGTCGGGTTCTCCAAGGTCTTTCGTGTCGTAGGTGGCCGGGGCGGCTGGTCA
>NZ_JBVIQR010000129.1:0-4731 GCF_055576875.1 Streptomyces sp. NPDC033229
ACGGCCCCGGCGATCAGGGCCCGCTTGCGCTTGGCGCGGGACTCCTCCCTCTGACGCTGTTCCTGCAGCCGCTCGCGGGCGCTGCGCTTTCCGTCACTGTTCTCGTGGATCATATCGATGTGAACGCGTATGACTTGCCGATTGTCCCCTTGAGCACGTTCCTCAGTGTGGCGGGAACGGACCCGGAGGTTCACACATGACGGTGGTGATTGCCCGAGTAGTCGGCGCGTTCACCAACGGGGTCGCACCCCGCCAGGTGCCGTTGAGGGCCCTGAAGTTTTCCGGACAGCAACCCAATAGGTTGATCTGTCAGGAAACGAGGTAGAGCAAGTGCCACGTACTGGCCCCTATTCCCCGGAGTCCGTGAGGAAGCCGTCCGGCTGGCTCTCGCTGCGAACAAGCCGATTGCGCAGACGGCCCGGGAACTTGAAGTGCCGCTGCGGACATGGGTGGGCAGGCACCAACGTAAAGACGGGCCGCAGGCTGCGGACATCACCCTTGACGAGCGGGCCAGGCTGAAAGAGCTCGAACGCTATACCCGCGAGCTAGAGAGGGAAGTCAGCTTTCCGAAAAAAGCCGCAGCGTTCGCGAGGGATCCCCGGTAGCGAGCAAGCATGAGTTCATCGAAACGATGCGACTCGACGCCGCGGAGTGCGCATATTCTGTCGGGTTCATGTGTGAGCGGCTCGGCGTTTCCAAGTTCGGTTACTACGACTGGCGCGACCGCCTGGATTCCGCGACGGCCCAGTGGTGTGAGGAATTGAAAATGCTCGTTACGCAGGCTTCCGAAGATTCCGACAGCGCCTATGGCTACCGGCGCATCCACGCCCAGCTGGCTCGCTGGGACGTAATCGCCAGCCTCGAGCTCGTCCGCCAGATTATGCGTGACCTGAGCCTGGTGCCCTGCCAGCCCAAGCCGAAATGGTGGTCGCTCACCCGGGCGGCGCCCGGCTTGGGCCGGACCTCGCAGGCCGCGACGTCACTGCCGACGCCCCTGGCGAGAAACTGTCGGGGACATCACCTACATATTGGTCAGAATTTCAAATGGTTCTCTTCGGGAGTGTAGCGGGCGTGGGAGCCGCCGAGGTAGCCGCGGACGATTCCCGGCGGCGGGCTGGGTCTGGTCGCGGGCTCGGCTGTTGAGCCTGTCCAGGAAGCGGCACATGGCCTTCGTGTCGAAGTCTTGGTGAACACCATGAAGTGCATCCGCCCCTTCGGACTGATCGCGGACACCACGTTCGCGGAGAACCGGTTGCGGCTGGTGGCCTGGTCCGGTCGGATCCCGGCCTGGTCGCCGGAGAGGACCTCGGCGTTATCCGGCTCCGCCCTGGCACCGATCGTCAGTCAGGACCATACCGGCGGCGGCCGCTCAGGGGGCTCCGGGGTGGCGGTCCTGAGCGAACAAGAGTTGAGGCGCTGGCTATCAGCAGACGATGAGCACGCTCTTCCAGCCGAACGGGGTGGACTGCTCCGTGTTCTTGTTGCTCTTGAGGACAAAGTGAACGGGCCCGCCTGCGCCCGGCTGGTTGTACATACGCCCGTCCTGACCACGCCCGATCCACTTGTAGGAGCCACGGAAGGAAATGTTGTGCGAGCCGCATCCGTTGATGTCCTCCGACCGCCCCGTGAAGCTCGTCCCCTCGTACGCGACGAAGGACGAGGTCATCCCGATGGGGCGAGGCTCGGCCGCGGCCGCTGGGACCGCCGCCACGATGCTGCCCACAGCCGTCGCTGTCAATGCCACCGCCGCGCGTCGACCGAACGTGAACGTTTGCATGGGCGTGTTCCCCTTGTTGTTTGCTGAGCTGATTTTCCGTTCAGGAAGGCACAGCGAATGCGAGTACCTACGCTCCGGGGAGTCGCGTCTCTGTTTTGTGCCGCACTCGCCACTGTATTTGTGGGGTGTCAGGAGCCGATGAAGGTGAACTGGACATCTGCGTGGTTGCCACTGCCGCCGACGATGATGCTGCGGAAGGCACCGTCGGTTCCGGCGGTGTCGTATGAGTTCGAGCCGATGAACGGATTGTTCCAGTGCAGGTGGACGCGTTTCGTGTTGTTGGCGGGATTCTTGCAGCCCTGTGTGATGAAGTCTGCTTCTCCTTCGGTGCCGGTGGCGACGCCGTTCGACTCAGATTCCCAGTGGATCGTGTCACCGCGTTCGATGAACTCCGGCGGGTGGATAGTCCACTCGCCGTGGTCTAGCCGTGCCGTTACCAGTTTTAGATCACACCGAGTGCTGTTGGTCATGTACACCTCCACGTTACGGGCGGCAAAGAGCTCTTCGCCGCCCGCCTTCTCCGTGTTCGCCGCCGCCGCAGGAGCTGCCGCAGCAATCGCCAGGAGCGCCGCGAGTGAGGCGGCTCCGCCTGATAGACCCGCAACGCGCCCCACACTTGCCCTCGCACACATTTCATCACCTTCTGAAGTAAATAAGAGGGGTAATGGACCTACCTGATGTGAGCAGGCCTGGTAAGGACCATTTGCTGATCCCGGTCGCCGTGCGGCGTAATGCCGTCCGCCCTCCACGGTCACCACCGCCGTCTGCTGCCGGATTTCGGCGGTGGAACCTTGGCTCATGCTTATGAAAGCCGCAGAACTCCACGCGCACCAGAGACATCTACCCCCATCTACCTCACCTAGAGTCCCGGGGCTTGAAGTCCGTGCTGGCTCCCCAAGGTCCATGTCCCATCGAGTGATGTGGTGGCTTCTGGAGGGGAGCCCGACCAGTTGCGCTATTTCCGCAGCCGACGGGGGTGTTTCTAGCAGTCCAGCTAAGCCACGTGGATACCCGAGGACATGGGTTGCCTTGCCCGTCTGTGTGGCGCAGTGGGATGAGTCAGGGGCACCAGTGGGGGATGGCTCCGAGGTTCTTGATGTAGCGGGCGGATGCGAAGGTCCAGCCGGCGTTGGGGATGAGGTACCAGCGTGGGTTGCCGTCGATGTTCTGGCCTTTCACCTTGCAGGCGATGTGCACGACGGTGTGGTATTTGAGTTTGCCCAGGATCTTGCTGTGCTGGTTAGGCTTTTCGCGCAGGAGCAGGCCTGTCTTGGCGATGACGAGGCCCCTGTAGGGGGCGGGGATGCTGTAGCTGGTCTTGGGGTCCGCGGGGGCGGAAGGGGTTGCGAGGGCTGAGCCGGCTGTGGCAACCATGGCGAGGGCACTCGCACCGGCATACAGAGCGGTCCTGCTGACTATTGACTGAAAGAACATGGTGCTGCCTTCCGGGGACATCCAACGGAGATTCGCGACGGTGCCAGGTGCCGCGGTGGCCGGACTGGGGGCGGCTCAGCCGGTGGAGCTGAATGACGGGCACAGTGGCCTGAGTTAATGGGCCGTCTGATTTGATGCTAGATCTGGCGCTTTGGATTCGCAACATTCTCCGCGAGGCGGACATGCCTCAGCTGGGCTGGAGAGGCTGCGACGGGCGCCACCGCGCAAAGACTGAGGGCCAGGCTCCGCGGTCCTGCCCCGCAGAGCACGTCCAACTGCCCCGGCGTGCCCGACGCCATCGGGAAAGCTACGACTTGGGCTTTTGGGAGTAATGAGCCAGGTCGGCTGTGATATGAGAAGGGCCGCACGGGCGGGGATGGTGTGAAGCGACCCGGAGCCCGTGCGGCTGTGCTCATCATGCCCTGCCTGGTATCCCCCAGCCAACACCGCTGAGCCTGCCGCAAGCGGCGCTTGTACGACGTGGACTGCTCCCACTGTCTTCGGTGCTGTCCGCGAGGTCCGCGTTCGGCGGACCAGGCCGTTGCATGACAGCACCCGGTGCACCGTCGCACGAGACGGCGCCACCTCCAGCTTCGGCCGGGCGAGCTCGGGGGAGATCCGCCGGGCACCCCACCGCGGGTGCTGCCGCCGCATCTGGCATATCAGAGCCTCGACCTCGGCGGACAGCCGCGCCGGGCTGTTGCGCGGCCGCCGAGATCGGTCCACCAGCCCGGGCATGCCCTCCTGATCGAACCGCTTCCGCCAGGTGTGGAGCGTTTGACGAGACGTCCCGTACCGGGCAGCGACCTCCCCGATAGGCGACCCGCCGAGCACCTCACGCACAGCCCGGTACCGGTACTCGGTCAACTGCTGAAGATCCACACCCGCCCGCCGATGCGTCAACTATGTCCACAGCACAAAGAGTTAAGCATGTCCTGAGACCTCAAAGCTCCGACTCAGCCCGGACCTGGTGCCCAGGTTGGCTGACTCGCCTCCCTCGCCCAGTCCGGTCCACCGCCGCAACAGCGCTCAGCCGCCCCACACGCCCCGCTGCCCCTGGGCTGGCACGGTGCGGCGGCACTGAGCCGTGCCCACTCGGGATCGGGCTGGCCCGGCACGGTCCAACCCGCAGCCCGCCAGTGAGCCGCCGGTTCTTCGAGGATCGGCGCATGGTCCACCGCCCTTGCCAGGGCCGTTTTCCCGGGCCTGGCGGCGGGCCCCGGAGGCGTCAACAATCGGCTCATGCAGGACCAACGCTCCCGAGTCCCGGAGAGTCATCCGGTAATGGGCGCCAGCGGCACATTCCAGCCAACCCCTGTGCCCGGATTCCCGGAGGCTCGCCCCGACGGGCACGCAGCGGGCTTGCGCCCATGGCGCCTCACCCGAAGCGGCTGGGACCCACTCACGTCACCGGCCTCCCGGGAGCCTTACGAGCTGGTGCGTGATAGCGGGGTGAGTGTCGTGCCTGGCTGGTGGCATGATCCGGCTGTGGCGATCACGATCAATCGGGCGGTACTGGC
>NZ_JBVIQR010000130.1:0-4718 GCF_055576875.1 Streptomyces sp. NPDC033229
CGGCTTGCCCCGGTCCACGGGCGACGGGCCTGTGAGTTCGCCCCCTTTTTCGCCCTGACGTGGGCGGAGTCGAGGACGACGCGGGTCACGTCGATCAGGCCGGCGTCATCGAGCCGGTGCAGGACCGCCTCGTGCAGCCGGCCCCACACCCCGGCCCGCGACCAGATCAGGAACCTGCGGTGGACGGTCGACTTCGAGACCCCGAAACAGGGAGGCAGGGCCCGCCAGGCACATCCGCTGACCAGCACGTACACGATCGCGGCGAACAACGTCTCATCAGGTGTGTTCGGTGTCCCGCCGCCCTGCGGCCGCACCCGGTCCGGCGGGATCAATGGCTTCGCGATCTCCCACAGCCCGTCCGGAACAATCCAGCTCCACGTACCCCGCCCCATACACAGTCAACGTCCGCCTCACCACATAGGACACGGTCTTAAGCCAAGCGTTACGAGGCCGTCAATCGAACCGTTTTGACCGATTTGCCCGCGTAGATCAGTCGCGCAGTACGAGTTGATCAATTTGTCGCTGCCGATCAAGTGGCGTGCCCTGTAAGGGGAATGAGGCACTCCGGGCACTGGAGGGGAGATTCTCGGCGCGTGGTCTAGTCCGGTCGCGAGGGATGTGGGCGAAAAGCGGCAAGGATTTGCCGATTTTGAGAGCCGGTCCGCATCGGAGGGGGGAGATGTCCGTTTCCGGGCGATCGGCGCCGACGGATTGTTCAATCCCGAACCGGGCATTTCCTGGCGCGCCGCGCCGGTGGCCAAGATCATTTGGGTATTGCGTATGGTTTAGGCAGACACGACAGGGCGGGGGCCGGCGATTACGCTGCCCTCTTTTTTCATGCCCGAATTCGGGTCTGCCCCACTACGTCGACAATACGAGAGCGAGGGCTGATGGTCGCGCAGATGCGGACCGACAGTAGTGACAACGCTGTTGGAAAGGAGGTCCTCGCGGTACGGCCCGACGGAGTCGCCGGTCAGTACATGGGCTTCGGCGCCATGCTGAAACGGTGGCGCAAGGCCGCCGGCATCATCCAGCCCACCGCCGCACGAGCCCTGGGCGTCAGCGTCAGGACCTACCGCAACATCGAACGCGGAGCAACGCCGCGCTTCACACGGGCCCAGTGCGATTCCCTCGCCGAGGTGCTAGGGCTCGACCAGGAAGAGCGTCACGCCCTGCTCCTCCACAACGTGGGCACCTACCTCCGGTCACCGGCAGAGGGCCGCCAGGAGGTGCCGTCCGCGCTGAGGCTGCTCATGGACGGCCAGATGCCCAGCCCCACTTACCTCTCCGACCGCAACTGGAACATCCTCGCGTACAACCAAGCCATGGCCGAGCTGTGGCCGTGGGTGATGGAGCCGCGGGCCAACCTGATCCGCTGGGCCCTCACGACCGCCGAGGGGCGCGCCACTTACCACGACTGGCACAAGCACGCCACGGTCTTCGTACGGATGCTCCGGTTCGCGCTCACCACGCACGGCGACGACGCCGATCTTCGGGAACTCATCGACGACGTCAGAAAGAACCCCGAGGTCGAGCACATCTGGAACGCGGACGACGACCTGGTCGAGCACCGCGACGGACACGTCTTCCTGGCCACCGTACCCACGCTGGGCTGGAGGACGATCGAGATCGTCAGCCACGTGGCGTATCCCGCCGTCATGCCCGACTGCAAATTCGTGGTCATGACCTGGGTCGAAGCCAAAGCCGAATCGGACAGTAAGCGCGACGCGTTGGGCGGCGTGCGCAACGCCTGGGTGCACGAGACCCACAACACGCCACGCGAGCGGGACCGGGCCCAGGAGCGGATCGCCGAAGCCGAACGGCGCCGCGCCGCCGACGTCCACACCGCACGCCTCGCAGTGGAGAGCGCGGACAAGGCCGCAGAGCAAGCCGGCCGGGGAGGCATCCCCCTGCCGGCCCTCAGCCGCCTGGTCGCGTCCGACTGCCGGCTGACCCTCTCGCCGTCCCGGCGCAACGTCGTCTGGGCTGTCGAGGAGGCGCCCGGAGAATGGGGCGTCACCCAAGTGTCTCCCGCCACGGTCATCGCACGGGTTCCGCGGATCCTGCCGGCCGAGGCCCGAGCCGAGATGAAGATGCTGACCCGGATCGCACTGCCGGCTTCCCGTGAAGCCGCCGCAGCCCGAGTCGAGCAGCTCCTTGCCGAACTCGACGAAGAACAGCGCCTGCTGGGCGAAATACAGGGTGAGCTGGTTCCGAACGACGCTGTGCCCGAACTCCACAGCGCGCCCGGACAGGTCTGACCTGGGGCGTGGCCTGATGCTGCGCAGCATCAGGCCACGCTTAAAGTCAGCATGACCGCCTTCCCGCCGCTGTTCGATCTCCTTGTGGAAACGAGCCCCCGTGATCAGGTACACCTACTCCTGCCCGCTGAGGTGGGCTGACGCCGACGCCAACGGTCACGTCAACAACGCCCTCTTCCTCCGGTTCATGGAGGAAGCGCGCACGAGGATGTTTCGGGAAGTGCTGGCCACCGATGAGGAGGGCCGCCGCCGAAACGCGTTCGTCGTCGCCCGCTCCGTTGTGGACTACCGAGCCCCCCTGGACTACCGGGACGAGCCTGTCGACGTGCACGTTTGGGTCACCATGGGCGCTGCGGCAACCTTCGAACTCGCATACGAAATCCGTGACGGTGATCGCCTGTACGCCGAGGCGACGACCACGATCGTCGCCTACAACCTCACCACCGGTCGGCCCCGCCGCCTCTCCGAGACCGAGCGCGACTTTCTGACTTGCTACACCCAGCCGGTCAGCTAACCGCCACCGAGCACAGCCGGGAACTGTAGAACCGCACTGGCCGGGCAGGCGTGGCCGTCCCCGCGGGTTTCGGCGTCGGCAAGACGCACACCTCGCTGCCCGTGCCGCTGTGTGGTTCACCGACGTCTATCCGGTCGGCACCGCCCTGTGCATCACCACCGCAACCCGCTTCCGCCAGGTGCAGCGCCAGCTCGGGGCGCACATCCGCAAGGTCGTCCCCCGCGCTGGCTTGGCGGGAAGCTGTGACACCGTCCAGTACAAGATGCCCGACCCGTACGGCGAGGACGCCGTCGTCGCCTACGGCTTCTCGGCGCCCGCCAACGACGAGGCCGCGATGCAGGGCATCCACATGCCCCACCTGCTGCTTATCGTCGACGAGGCGGGCGGTATCGCCCCCGTGATCGGCCATGGCACCAACAACCTGCTGACCGGCGGGCACGCGGCGATGCTCGCCATCGGCAACCCGGCGATGGACGATCCCACCTCCTGGTTCGAGGAGCTGTGCATCGAGGGCGACGACCCGGGCGAGCCAACCACCGTCACCATCCCGATCTCCTCTCTCGAGTCCCCGGCGATCACCGGCGAACACGCCCCGTACTGCACCGACTGTCCCGAAGGCGGCACCCCGCACTCCCTCGCCGACCACATGCCCGATCAGGACTGGGTGGACCGCACCATCCGGTCGTACGGCGAAGACCACCCGTACGTGATCGCCAAGGTCTACGCGCGATTCCCCAAGGGCGGCGGCGGCATTGTCATCCCGCCGAGCTGGGTCGAGGCCGCCACATCGTACGAGGACCCCACCGGCGACGGCTGGCACCGGCTGTGCGACCTCGGCCTGGAAGACGAGACCGCCCAGCACACTGTCCGCGACGGCGCCTGGGTCCGCCTCGGTGTCGACGTGGCCGCAGACGGTGGTGATGAGTTCACCGTGTATCGCTCCGTCGGTGACGCGATGGAGTTCCGGCACGCGTCCGCCGGCGCCGCGAACGACAATCAGGTGTCCGTCGCCGAGGTGGCCCTCGATCCATGCCGCTCAGCGTCCTGCCGACGCCCTGAACTCCCCGCACCCCGTGCGGGTCAAGGTGGACCAGAACGGCATCGGCCACGGTGTCGTCAGCATGTTGGAGCGGTGGGCGGAGACCGGTCGGCACCGTGCGCAGATCGTTGGTGTCATGGTGTCGGAGTCCCCGAGCCAGGACGACCCCGGCGCCGTCATGCGACCGTGGCGTCAACGGGATGAGCTGTGGTTGGCGACCAGAAGCCTCCTCCAGCCGGACCCGTCCTCCGGACGCGGACGGCTGCGTCTCCATGTCGACAAGAAGGCCGCCGCGCAGCTCTCTACCCCGAAGCTGCTGTCGACGACCAGCGGCTACGCCCAGATCGAGTCGAAGAAGGCGATGAAAGCGCGGGGCATGAAATCGCCGGACCGGGCTGAAGCCGTTCTTTTGGCCCTGTACGAGCCGGAGCCTCTGCGCAAGCCGCGCCGCCGCGGCCTCCTCAACTGACGAGCCGACACGCTGCAGAGGTAAGTTGCGTTATTCGGCCCTCGTCAGACGTCCATTGACATAGGGCTTCCTTTGCCTACCGTAACCGGCTCCTGCACTGGGCTTTACCGAATCACCGCCACCTGCGGCGCGGCGGATGGGGTGGGGTGGCGGCAGGATTTGCGCCACGTTGGCGCGGAACCACTCCTTCGAGAAGGGTACTCCAGACAGGACGCGAAGTTTTCTCGCCATTAAGAGGAGACTGGCTCATGAGGTCGGGCTGGGCGAGGTGGGATCAGTGGCGCTGGATAGCTGGACGATCCCACCCACTGACCCAGGAGCCCACTTGAGACCGTCGTTAAGCTTGTCATTTATCCAGTTCGACGCGGTTTCGTTCCGACCTTGTGGTGTGCTGGACGACTGAACGCCTCGCCGGTGGCAAGGACTCTGCCCACG
>NZ_JBVIQR010000131.1:0-4707 GCF_055576875.1 Streptomyces sp. NPDC033229
GCTGACCGCCGCCTGCGCGGTCGGGCCGGCGCCCGCTCCTGCCTGGCCATCGGCCAGTGGGCCCGCCACGCACCCCAGGACACCCTCGCCCGCCTGGGGTTTCATATGCGCGGACCGCTCGGCGTGCGCCGTCCGGCCTCGCCCTCCACCCTGCGTCGCGTGCTGACCCGGTATGCCCCGGCGGGCCGGCCGACCTGCTTGGACACGATCCGGCCGGGGCGGAGCCGGTCGCGGTGGACGGCAAGACCGCCCGCGGTTCGCGCACCGACGCCGCCCCGGCCGCCCACCTCCTGACCGCAGTCACAGCCGCCGGCCGCGCCGTCAGTCAGCTGCGGGTGCCGGACAAGACCAACGAAATCACCGGTTCCACCGCCCTGCTGACCCCTTTCGACCTGACCGGCACCGTGGTCACCGCCGACGCTCCGCACACCCAGCGCGGAGCACGCGAAGTGGCTGGTGGAAATGAAGAAAGCGCACTACCTGCTGGTCGTCAAGGGCAACCAGCCGACCCTGCACACGGCACTGAAGTCCCTGCCGCGGAAGGAAGCGACCGCCCGCCGTTACGACCGCGAGGCCGGTCACGGGCGGCGCCGACCCGCCCGGTACGCACGCTCACCGTCACCAGCCTCGGCCTGGACTTCCCGCACGTGGTCCAGGCGGTGAAGATCCTGCGGCATCGCACCGACCTGAAGACCGGGAAGGTCACCCGACAGACCGTCCACGCCATCACCGACATGACAGCGCGGGAGGCATCGCCGCAGCTCATCGGCCGCCTCGCCAGGTCACAGTGGGGCATCGAGGCTGTCCACCACGTCAGAGACACCACATTCGCCGAGGACGCCTCCAGGGTCCGGACCGGACACGGACCGGAGAACATGGCCACTCTGCGGAACTTCGCGGTCAACACCCTGCGGGACACCGGCCACCGCAGCATCGCCGCCGGACTGCGGGAGGTCTCCCATACGCCCTCCACCCGCCCACTCGACCCTGCTCGAACTGCCCCTGACCAGCATCGCTACAAGATCACCCGGACTGTGAATCAGCCCTGCCAAGGCGGGCGAGGGTGTCCTGGGGTGCGTGGCGGGCCCACTGGCCGATGGCCAGGCAGGAGCGGGCGCCGGCCCGACCGCGCAGGCGGCGGTCAGCAGGACCGAGGTGAGGGAGTGCCGACGTCCGCGCCGGTCGCGCCGGTCGCGCCGGTCGCGCCGGTCGCGCCGGTCGCGCCGGTCGCGCCGGTCGCGCCGGTCGCGCGGGTCGGGCAGGACGGCCAGCCGGGCTGCCGTGCCCGGGAGTTCGCGCTTGCTGACGCGAGGGCGACTTGGCCAGGCAGACGGTGGCAGACCGACGGCACATCGGAGCTCCGGGTGTTCAGGGCGACTTGCGAGGTCACCCCGTCAACCGGAGCTTCGTTGTGTTCGTGACGGCCACCTGGAGAAGCATCACACAGCAGCGACCAGCAGCGTCACATGATCACCTGGACTTCGAATCAGCCCTGCCGCATCACGCAACCTCGTCGAACTGGCCGACCTCGAACTCGACGAGCTCCATGCCGGGGTCGAGGAAACCGCAATCGACTACTTCGGGAGCTCCGGGGCCGATGTTGCTCAGGGCCGACGCGCTACGTGGAGTCGCGCGTCGCCGTCGGCGGGACTACCGGTATGGACCGCATGAGCGGTCCGAACTGTTCGTGGCCGCCGGACGCCTGCCCGGGACCTCGCCCACGTCCGCGACGGACTCCAGTACGTCGGCGATGTCGGCGGCACAGACGAGGCGCGACTGCTATGCGGGGAGGTTCAGTGCCTTGCGGACCCCGGCAGCAGCGGGGTGGCGAATCGGACGCTGCGCATAGCCGAACGGGCCCGAGAGCGGGTGCGCTGTCCGGACACGCTGACTGGCCCGACCGGTACTCGTAGCCGGGTGTGTGCCCGGTTGACGGCTTTCTGGTGGTGGTGAGGTCGCGTCCGCGGTGCCGTTTGAAGGGGGTGCGGAGGGTTCCGTCGGCTCCTTCGTGTGTTTTGTCCGCCGGGGCGGGGAGCTTCAGCTGTTCACGGGTGGTGATGATGTGGTGGGTGCGGGCGGGGGGGGGGAGCTGGGTAGTGCCGGAGGGGGTCGCTGGTGGGTCTGGTGGTGGCTTGGGTGTTCGCTCTGTGCTGTCTGGCCTTGCCGGGGTGGTTCCCTTCACTGTTGCCGGCGCGGTCGTGCTCGGGGGTGGTGCCGTCCGCGGGCACGTGTTCCGGGCGGGGCCGCCGCAGGCCCAGGGGTGAGGGGGGCCCGGCCGGCGAGGAGTGTGGTCACACTGTGTACGTAGGTGTGGGCGGTGCTCTCGCTGGTATGCCAAGCCCGCGGCGGGCTTGGCGGGGGTGGAGTGCTCGCGCAGGTACCAGCGCCACAAGCGCGCGCTGGGAGCCGGCCTCGGGGACCTACGGAACAGCCATTAGCGCTAAGCACTTGATCATGGATGACGAAGACCCCAGCGTGGTGATCGCTGGGGTCTTTGTGCCGCCCCCGACCAAGAGGTCATCCTCACCGTCCACGAGCTCAAGCGCCTCGCGCGCAACGCGGCCGAGCTGATGACCCTGTCCACCCAGCTCCAGACCGCCGGCAACCCTTCGCTAGAGGCCACCAGGCCGCCGACTACTTCTTCCAGGGACCCCTCCCACACACCGGTTGCCCTACGAGTCGCCTCCCGGTGGAATGAGGCCAGGCCTTGGTCAAGGGGTCTGACCTGCTGGTCAAGGGGTCGGGCAGCAGCGCTGCGAGGCGGCGACTTCTCCTCTGAGCCACCCTTCCTTTTACGCGCGCGCGTAGACCAGGGCAAAAAGTGACACCGCTGGTTCCTAGTTGCATTCGCCGGCGGCTCGGTCGAAGGGTGGTCTCTCTTCGTCTCAAGCTGGCGTGTCGGCACGCTGACGGCATGTCAGACTGAACGCGCCCGGTGGCGTGCCACGTCCGGCCGATGCTGCCGCCGCCGGGCCTCGACCGCGTCCTCAGCGGCGCCCGCGCTCCATGTCGTCGACGGCACCGTGTCGACCAGCTCGCACACCGCGTCGGCCACCGCCACCCGCTCCTCGACTCTCGGCCGCGGCTCCGGGCTCAGCTCCATGTCCCGCCCAACGATCGCGCGCCGCCGCCGGATGCCGCAGCACGGCGAAGGGCCCACGCCGTGCTGGCGCAGGCCCAGTTTCGTCCCGGACGGAACGCGAGTTGCAAGAGGTGTCAGGCCGTCCGGCTACCGCCTGCGACCCCGGTGGGCCCCCCGGTGTGCTGCTGCACTGGCTGCGGCGTGACGTTGCTGCCGGGCTTCCTCCGGGATCTCGGCGACGTCGTCGAGAGCGGCGCGGATGACATCAGCGTCGGCCGGCGGGCGGCCCGTGCTCCGCTCGTAGTCGGCGAGCAGCTCGTGGACGAGGCCGATCAGTCGGGTGATGCGCGGGTCCCTCAGCCGTTCGAGCGGGACCTGGACGTACGTCTCCTCGAAGGCCGCCGCGTCGACCTCGACCGGTAAGGCGTTGCGGTCGGTGCTCCACTGGCCGGTGTCCGGGTCGTAGACGGCAGGCCGGAGCGTGACGACGGAGGGGCCAGCCTCCTCACTCCAGGAGAGCCGGAAGTGCTCGCCGCCCGGGGAGCGCCAGACGTCGGAGGCGGACGTCATGCGCCCACCTCCCCGCGGCCACCGCGCGGCAGGGCCCGCCGGGAGGTGCGCCGGGGCCGGTCGGCGCGTTCGACGGTCACCTCCTGGTCGTCGTTCCCGGCTGCGGCCGGGGCCTCGAGGAGCAGCACCTCCGGGGCTCTCACCCTGGCCGAACCGCTGACGTCAGCGCGAGACCTCCAGGCCTTGCTCAGGAACCGGCGGCGATTCCTGAGCAAGACCACCGGGCGGCTGATGGGCGGGCCGCCCGCGCCCCGGCTTCCGCTAGTGACAGTCGAGCCCATGCACCGAGTTGGGGAGGGACGGTTCGAAGTAGGAGCACTCGTACCATTGTTCTGCTGTCCGGACATGCAGAACACCACTGCCGGTTTCCCCGTTACCGGTGCAGTTTCCGGTGGCGTAGATCTCAGTGTCCCCCTCCGCTGCATTGGTGTGGTCGCATGCGTAGCTGCTGGCGGCGTGGGCTGGTGCGGCGGTGACCACCAGGCTGGCCAGCCCGAGCCCGGCGGTGGCCACCATGGCGGCCACCCGGTGCGCGAAGCGCGCACGGACGGGCCTGCCTCCTCGGCGGGCGGGCGCTTGCACCGTCATGAGGGGAGCCGAGCGTTGCGTAAGTGGCATGAGATGCCTCCTTGTCGGACATCGCCGTTCTCAGAGGATGCGGCGTGCAATCAGGACAGCAGTCACCGTCAACATCGGTTGCCGCTATCTGCAAAATTCACTCAAAAGGGTGTGATGGGTGGCTTTCGCAGCCACCCGTTCGCGGACGTCAGCCGCCTGGCTCCCCGCGGCAACTCTCTCCAGAGGACGGCGGCCCAACCCATCGAGCTGAGCGAGTTCGCAATCCGTCGCTCCCGTGCAAACCCATCGCTCCGCAGAGGTCACACAGCTCGGACTCATCTCTTCCTCGCTGTCGGCGTACGACGCTCACCCCAGCCGTCAAAATCACAAACAGGCACTGACCTTGTCTTTTAACCGATTCGCCGGGGCTTGGTGCCGACTTTGTGGTGGGTGGGCCGTTGGAACGGTTGGCCGGTGGCGAGGACTCTGCCCACGTC
>NZ_JBVIQR010000132.1:0-4643 GCF_055576875.1 Streptomyces sp. NPDC033229
GAGGGGGGGGTGGGGTTTTTTCCGGCTCTGTTTGGTGCCTCGCCCCCACCCCCCCCACCCCAACTCTCGTGTAGGTCGTGCGGCCAGGCAGGTGGCTAACCCCCAGGACGCCGCCGAGCCGGCCGAGCTGGTCCGGAACGACTCCGCGAGGTAATCCTCAGTGAACTTCACCCGCTGGAGCGCCCGGCTCCCCGGAACGCAGCGCCGAGCCGCCGCGCGCACCGACCGCACCGCCGCGCCCTCACCGGCCACGGCTGCCACGACAGGCGCCGGTGGCGCCGTGCCCGCCGCCCGTGCCGAGACCACCCCGGCCGGCGCACCCGCGCCCGAGAGCCCCGTCCCCACCCTCGACGGGCTCTCCGTTCACGACATCCTCGGCCAGGTCCCGGCCCTCGTCGCCCTCGTGCACGGCCCCGACCACCGCATCGCCTACGTCAACGCCGCCTACGCAGCCCTCTTCGGCCCCCGCACCACGGGCGCACCCGCCCGCGAGGCCCTCCCCGAGCTGGCCGAACTCGGCCTGCTCCCCCTCATGGACCAAGTCCTGCGCAGCGGCAAGCCCCGTACGGTCAAGTCCCGCCGCGTCTCCGCCGACGGCACCGTCAACCCCGCCGCCGACACGCCCACCGGCACCGACCCGGGCTCCGACACCCGCCCCCGGCACGGCTACTACACGTTCACCTGCTCCCCGATCGAAATCGGCACCCGCGACGCCGCCCACGGGCCCGACGGCACGGAAGCCACCCAGCCGGGCGTCCTCGTCTTCGCCGCCGACGTCACCGACCAGGTCGAAGCCGCCGAGCGGCTGCGCGCCAGCGAGCGCCAGCAGCGCGAGGCCGCCGTCACCCTCCAGCGCAGCCTGCTCCCGCAGGAACTCGAACAGCCCGACGACCTCCGCGTCGCCGCCACATACCAACCCGGCGGCAAGGACGCCGCCGTCGGCGGCGACTGGTACGACGTCATCACCCTCGGCGCCGGCCGCACCGCCCTCGTCATCGGAGACGTCATGGGCCGCGGCGTCCGCGCCGCCGCCGTCATGGGCCAGCTCCGCACAGCCGTCCGGGCCTACGCCCGCCTCGACCTGCCACCCCACGAGGTCCTGCAACTGCTCGACGGCCTCGCCACCGAAATCGACCCCACCCAGATCGCCACCTGCGTCTACGCCGTCCACGACCCCAACGAGGGCCGGCTCGTCTACGCCTCCGCCGGACACCTCCCCATCCTCGTCCGCGACCCCGACGGCACCGTCCGCCGCGCCGCCGAGCCCACCGGCCCCCCACTGGGCACCGGCGGCTGGCTGCACACCTCGGGCACCGTGCCCCTCGGCCCCGGCTCCAGCGCCGTCCTCTATACGGACGGCCTCGTCGAGCGGCGCGACGAGGACATCTACGACGGCGTCGAAGCCCTGGAGCGCGCCTTCTCCGGCGCCACCGGCTCACCCCAGGTCATGTGCGACCGGCTCATCCGTGCCCTCGGAGTGACCGCCGACCACGACGACGACGTGGCTGTCCTCGTCCTCCAGCACCCCGCCCGAACGGGCCACGACGCCGAGCTCTTCCACAACGCCGCCCTGGAGCTGCTCGGCGGCGTCGAGGCCGCGCCACGCGCGCGTGCCTTCGCCTCGGGCGTCCTGGCCAGCTGGCGCTTCCCCACCGAGCTGCGCGACCTGGGCGTCCTGGCCGCGAGCGAGCTCGTCGCCAATTCCCTCCAGCACGGCACACCACCGATGCGGCTGCGCATGCGCCGCACCGATCGCCGACTGATCATCGAGGTCACCGACGGCGACGACCACCTCCCGCGCCGCCGCCGGGCGGAGCCCGCCGACGAAGCGGGCCGCGGGATCTCGATCGTCGCCACCATCGCCTCCTCCTGGGGCTCGCGCCGCACACCCGGTGGCGGAAAGGCCGTCTGGTGCGAGTTCGCCCTCCCCGCCGGACACACCTCATGACCAGCGGGGCGACACGACCCTGACCGACAGCAGCCCGGCCGATAAGCCCGGCCGATAAGCCCGACCGACAGCAGGGCATACCGACAGCAGGGCATGACACAGCGCCTGTGGTCCCGGGACTCGACTGGTCCAGGGGCCACAGGCGCTGTGCGAGCGAAGACGCCCTACGCGGAGACGGCCACCCGCTCCGGAGCGTCGGCGCCGCCGGCGACCTCGCCGGTCGCAGCGCCCTCGGGCGCCTTGGAACGCGCGACGATGATTCCCCGCAAGGGGTTGTCCTGCGCCGGGGTGAGCCGACGGCCCATCCGCAGCGCCAGCACGCTGATGCCCAGCGAGCACACGACCAGCATCGCTATATAGGTGACGTACATCCCCGCACCGGCCATCAGACCACCGACGGCCGGGCCCACGGCCAGCGCCAACTGCTTCACCAGAGCGAAGGCCGAGTTGTACTGACCGACCAGCCGACCCGGCGCCAGGTCCGCCACCAGCGGAGCCATCGTCGGCGACAGCATCGACTCACCGATACCGAAGAGCGCGTACGTCGATATCAGCAGCGCGGTGGCGACACCGTGCGCCCCGGGCACGAGCCCGGAGACCCCGGCCATCACCCAGGCCACGGTCCAGATGACGCCGACCAGCGCGATGACCCGGCTGCGCCGCTTCCCTTCGACCATCTTGAGCACGACGAACTGCGCGAGCACGATGGCCGCCGTGTTCGCCGCGAGGGCGATCCCCAGCGTCGCCGGCGAGATCCGAGTGACCTCCACCGCGAAGGCGGCGAGCCCCGACTCGAACTGTCCGTAGCAGGCGAAGAACATCACGAAGCCCAGCACACACAGCTGGACCATCGCCCGGTCCTTGAGAAGGGTCCGCCAGCCGCCCTTGGCCGATGCGTCGGTCGGCACGGCGTCCTCGACCTTGGGTGCCTTCGGCAGCCGCACGGTCGCCACCACGGCACCCAGCACCAGGAACATCACCGACTCGATCGCGAAGAGCCGCACAAAGCTCGACGGGTCGGACGTGTCCACGAGCTGCCCACCCAGCAGACCACCGACACCGAGGCCGAGGTTGTTCAGGAAGAACTGCGTCGCGAAGGCCCGCGAGCGGGTCGTCGGCGTCGAACACCAGACGATCATCGTGGCCAGCGCGGGCTGGATCGCCGCGATGCCCGCACCGAGCGCGGCGGCAGCGGCGACGACGAGCGGCTCGGTGTCCGCGAGCCCGAGCCCCATCGATCCGACGGCGGCGGAGACCGTACCCGCGACGACCACAGGCAGCGGACCCCGTCGGTCGATGACCCGACCGACGAAGGGCAGCACGACAAGCGCGGCCACGGCGAACGTCGCGAGCACGATGCCTGCCGTGCTCGCGCCGAGGTTCCGCACCTGAGACACATAAATGAACAGGAACGGGACGGTAAAGCCGCTGCCGAACGCGCTCAACGCGTTCCCCAGCTGGATCCGGCGCAGAGCAGCGCCCATCGCGGTGGTCACACTCACCTACCTAGGTCGAGAGAACGGAAGCCCCGTGGGAGCAGCCCACGGGGTCCGAAGGAGTAAGGGGTTCAAGCGGTACTGACTGGTGCTGTCGAAGCAGAGGAGTCCGAGGAAGGAGCCCGGGACAGGTCCGAGGCGGAGAGTCCAGCCCTGAAGACTTCAACTCTAAACTTCGAAGCTAAACAGTACACATCAAAAGGCTTTAACGGCAAGCCCTCGTGTCATACTGCGGCTCATGCCTGACACCGCCGGCGCCCCCGAGCCGAGCCTCGACGAACAGATCGCCGCCTACCAGCGCGAGTTCCAGGACCTGGATCCGCAGGTGGAGAAGGTCGTCTCCGCACTCAGCCGCCTCAACCGGCGCATGAGCGTCGCGTACGGGCGGCAGACCGCCGAGCTCGGCATGAGCAACGCGGAGTGGGAGGTCCTCAAGGCCCTCGTGCTCGCCGGCGACCCCTACCGCATGGGCCCCGGGGACCTCGCGAAGCGCCTCGGCCTCACCCCGGCCGCGATGACCCACCGGATCGACCGGATGGTCTCGGAAGGCCTCGTCACCCGTGAGCGTGACGAGAACAACCGCGTCCGCGTCATCGTCGGCATCACGGAAGAGGGACGCGGAAAGTGGCTGGAGGCCATGCGGAGGGCCACCGTCTTCGAAGAGGATCTGCTCCAGGACCTCTCCGGCGACGAGCGCGGCCAGCTCGGCGAAATGCTGACCCGACTGCTGCGCCGTGTGGAAGAGGCCCAGCCGGACGCCGGCGGCCGCCTCAGCGACCTCGACTGAGCCTCGACGGAGACCCGGCTGGGAGGCCCTAGGGGGGTGCCTGAACCGGGGTTGACACGGGTCAGGGCGATACGTAATGTTCTCCGGGTTGCCGCGGGGCCGTAACGGTTCTGCGACGGCCACTCACGCCGCACCGGCGGCAATCTCTACTGCACGGCCCTTGAACGGGAACGATTTCGGCATGCCGAAATTCGTGACGCGGCTCCGATTAGGAGCCGCGGGGGAAATCCGCTAAAGTAGTGATCACGCCGGAAGGCGCGAAACACCCCGCTCCAACAGGGGGCCGGAAACGAAATCCGAACCGGAAACGGAACGGAAAACGGATCTGGTAAGGTTGGAAACACGAAATACCGAAGGGAAGCGCCCGGAGGAAAGCCCGAGAGGGTGAGTACAAAGGAAGCGTCCGTTCCTT
>NZ_JBVIQR010000133.1:0-4642 GCF_055576875.1 Streptomyces sp. NPDC033229
CCGGCCGGCTCCTGATCACCGCCGACTCCGGCGGCTCCAACGACCCCCGCCGCTGGACCTGGAAGAGCAATCTGGCCGCCTTCGCACGAGAGAGCTGCCTGGAGATCACGGTCTGTCACCTACCGCCGGGGACTTCGAAGTGGAACAAGATAGAGCACCGGATGTTCTGCCACATCACCGCGAACTGGCGGGGGCGGCCGCTGACCGGCTACCAAGTGGTCCTCGAGACCATCGCCGCCACAACGACCAAGAACGGCCTGACCATCGGGGCCGAACTGGATACAGGAAGCTACGACCTCGGCATCAGCGTCACACCCGCCGAGTTCCACGCCCTTCCGATCACACCCAACGCCTTCCACGGCGACTGGAACTACACGCTGTCTCCCGTGCCACCGCGAACGTCCGACGCGCCGGCAAGCATTCGCCGGACCGATCCGGCCCTGACCATGATGCTCACCGAACCAGCCCTGACCGGCATGTCACGAAGTGCTTTCGATCATTTGGTGGCGGTCTCGGAACCTTTCTGGGACGCCATGGCCGAGGCGGCATTCCAGCGACGCTTCCACCGTCCGCGCAGCTACCGCCATCCGCAGGCCAGCAGCGTGGACCACACTCACCGGCTCCTGGCAGCCATCTTGCGCCGCCGCAGAGCGGTGACCATGACGTTCCTGGCCCAATTGATGGGCGTCAACCGCACCAACCTGTCCATTCAGTACCAGGACGCAAAACGGCTCCTGGACCTGCTCGGAATCCTCCTCACGCCGATACCCGGATCGCCCGCCCGCACATTGGCACAGCTACACGCCCGAACAACCCTCGCGGAAAACCATGATTGACAGTTATTGAAATACGGGTCCCGGGCAAGGTCACCAACTGCCAGGCAGGCGTGTCGCTTCACTTCGCCTCCGACCATGCCGGCCGCGGTCGACTGGCGCCTGTTCCTTCCCCGGACCTGGGACCCGGCTTCTCCGGAGGCCGATCCTGCCAGGGTGGCCCGGCGGGCTCGGTGCAGCATCCCCGATGACGTCGGACATGTCGAGAAGTGGCAGCTCGCTCTGGACATGATCGATGAGACACGGTCCTGGGGCCTGGACATCCCCCTCGCCGTCGCCGACGGCGGATACGGGGACACCGCCGCTTTCCGGCTCGGGCTTGAGGAGCGCGGTCTGCACTACGTGGTGGGCATCTCCACCACCGTGACCGCCCAGCCGGGCGACGCGGCACCGCGCATCCCGCCCTACAACGGAACCGGACGCCCGCCGGCGGCGAAGTACCCCAGGCCGGCCAGGAAGGTGAAAGAGCTGGTCATCGACGCCGGACGCGGGGCGGCCAGAGGTGTCCAGTGGCGTGAGGGATCCCGGCCCGGCACCGGCCGCAGCGGCCTCAAACGCATGTACTCCCGCTTCACGGCCCTGCGGATCCGGCCCGCCGGACGCCAGATCCGCCGCACCACGCAGGGGCGCGAGCTGCCCTTGTGCTGGCTGCTGGCCGAATGGCCCGCGAACGAGCCCGAACCGGTCCAGTTCTGGCTCTCCAACCTCCCCGCCGGCACCCCGCTGACGACCTTGGTGCGGACGGCCAAGCTGAGGTGGCGCATCGAGCACGACTACCGCGAGATGAAACAGGCCCTGGGCCTGGCCCACTTCGAAGGCCGCACCTGGCCAGGCTGGCACCACCACGTCACCCTCGTCTCCGCCGCCCACGCCTTCTGCACTCTCCAGCGG
Source organism: Streptomyces sp. NPDC033229 (assembly GCF_055576875.1). Classification (NCBI taxonomy): domain Bacteria; kingdom Bacillati; phylum Actinomycetota; class Actinomycetes; order Kitasatosporales; family Streptomycetaceae; genus Streptomyces; species Streptomyces sp. NPDC033229. The sequence goes on from NZ_JBVIQR010000133.1 coordinate 1,725, forward strand.
CTGGCCCGAGCCCCAAAAGAAACGGCGCTGGCCTGACCCTCTACCGGATCGTCCGCGACCTGCAGACCCTCCTCGCAACCTGGGCCGGCGCCTGCCCCACCTGTCACCGCGGCATACCCACACTCACGCCAACCTGACCAAGTCCTACTAGTCACTGCATCGAACGGCGTGCTCTCGCGGCGACCTAACCCGGGGCCGGCGGTGGCCGCCCAGGACTCCACCTCTCTGTTGAGACGGTTGGCGTTGCCCGGAGGTGAGCCAAGTCTTGGTGTACGGACTGAGGCGAGGGGGGGTGCCCCTATGAGTTTGGTCAAGCTGATCGGGCGGGTTGGGGTTCGTAGAAGGTGCCGTCGCGGAGCATGGCGAAGAGGACGTCGGCTCGTCGTCGTGCGAGGCAGAGCAGAGCTTGGGTGTGGTGCTTGCCCTGCGCGATCTTCTTGTCGTAGTAGGAGCGAGAGGCCGGGTCGGCCAGGGCGGCGAACGCGGAAAGGAAGAAAGCACGTTTGAGCTGCTTGTTTCCCCTCCGGGAAGGCTGTTCGCCACGGATCGAGGAGCCCGAGTTGCGGGTCGCCGGAGCGAGGCCCGCATAGGCGGCGAGGTGGGCGGCGGAGGGGAAGTTGCTGCCGTCGCCGACGTCGATGAGGATCCTGGCTCCGGTCCTGATACCGACTCCCGGCATCGAGATCAGGACCTTCGAAAGAGGGTGGGCCTCCAGCAGTTCCTCGATCCGCCCGGCCAGCAGTTTCCGCTGGTCAAGGACGGCGGTGAGCGAGCCGGCCAGGCTCGGGACGATCAGCGCGGCTGCCTCTGTGCCGGGCACCACCACCGTCTGCTCGTCCAGCGCTGTGAAGATCTCCTCGACCAGCCGCTCGGCCATCCGCGGTGCCTTCGGCCTCAGCAGCGTGACCAGCCGCCGCCTGCCGGCCTTGCGGATCTGGGCCGGCGATCCGAGCCGTTGCAGCAGGGCCAGCATGGCAGGGTGCTGCAACCGAGGCCCCAGCACCCGCTCCAGAGACGGATGGATTTGGGTGAGCAGGCCGTGGAGCCGGTTGGCGACCCGGGTCGCTTCGCCGGCCAGGTCGTCGTCGAAACCCACGATCATCTCCAACTCGACGACCGCCTCGTCTTCGAGGTCGATCGACCGCAGCGTGTGGGGCATTGCGCGGGCGGCGTCGGCGATGATGAACGCGTCCTTCGCGTCGGTTTTGGCCTCGCCCGGGTAGAGGTCGGCGATCCGCCGCATCGTCAGGCCTGGTAAGTAGGCGACTGGGCAGCCCATGTCCCTCGCGACCGCCAGGGGCAGGGCGCCGATCGAAGCCGGCTGGTCCACCACCACCAGTACCGTTCCGTGCTTGGCCTGCAACTTCGCGAAGAGCTCGCGGAGTTTGGGTTCGGTGTTCGGCAGGCGTTTGCCGAAGGCCTTCTTCCCGGCCGGGGTCACAGCGGTGGCGTGGTGTTCGCCCTTGCCGACGTCCAGGCCGAGGTAGACGTCGATGTCGCCGGTGTCGATCACGTGCGTCCTCCGGTCGTGCTCCTGCCCGGCCTCACCCACGGCACCGATCGCCACATCCACATTACGAAGAGCCTCCCGACCTGCGAAAAGTCGGTGGTCAAGCCCCTAATCAGCGGTCAGTCAGTGCCTCCGGGCCCGGTGACACCACCCCCCGGATCATGGTTACTGACTTTGTAGGCGTGGTGTCGTCATGGGCGGAGTCCGGTTGCGGCGAGGCACCCGTCGATGAGGATGCTGCGGTACTGGATCTCGCGGAGACCGTGGCGTAAGACCTGGACAAGGTGGTCGGGGTCGGTGAAAGCTGTGTTGGCCTGAGAACTTCGCCGCAGGAGAGACCAGATACCTTCGACGGGATTGAGGTCGGGGGCATAGGGCGGCAGGTGGAACGCGGTGATCCAGTCGTGGGATGTGATGAAGTCGCGCATCCCGGCGGCGCGGTGGGTGTTCAGGTTGTCCCAGACGAGGACGATCGGGGCGCCGAGCTGCCGGTGGGCTGCGGCAAGCAGGTCGCGGAAATCGGTCCAGGCGAAGCTGCGGCGCTCTTTCGTCTTATGGTCTTTGTGGAACATGGGCCGGTAGATGAGCCGGGAGCTTTCGCCGGGTTTGTAGCAGCACATCGCTGCCAGGGAGACCCGGCGCTGAGAACGTCCCCGGACCCGGATTACCGGTGTGTGCCCGCGCCGGGACCAGGTGCGTGTGGTGGGCGGCGTCATCGAGAAGCCGGCCTCGTCTTCGAAGACGATCCAGGCCTCGAGCGCCGCCGCAGTGCTTCCACCTGCGGCCAGGTCTCCTTCACCCATCCCGCCACCGCTTCTTCGTCCCGCTCTGTCGCACGGCGGGCCGGAACCTGATGGCTCCATCCATTGCGCCGCAGCATCTGCGCGATCCCGGACAGGGTGAAACTCTTGTGGAACCGGCGCCCGATGAGGGTCTTGATGCGTGCCAAAGTCCAGGTCTGGTCCGGCCAGCCATGCGCGACCGGGCCTTTGTCGAGTTCCTCTTCCAGCACGGTGAACAGGGTTTCACTCAGCCTGGGCAGCGATGCCGGGCCCTTCGACCGCAGTGCCCTCTGCCCTCCGACCTCCCACGCCAGCCGCCACCGCTGGACCGAGCGCACACTGACCCGTAATCGCTTCGCGATCACAGCATTGGTCTGCCCCTCGGCGAACAGCGACGCCGCCTCCAGACGGAGCCGCTCACGAAACGCCCGCCGTTCATCGGTCAGCCCACCACCCTGCGGATACCTCATACCTCCGGAGTACCGCGACGATCACTACCTGTCAGCACCCGCGACACCACGTCTACAAGTTCAGTAACGAGCTGGTGCGTGATAGCGGGGTGAGTGTCGTGCCTGGCTGGTGGCATGATCCGGCTGTGGCGATCACGATCAATCGGGCGGTACTGG
>NZ_JBVIQR010000134.1:0-4424 GCF_055576875.1 Streptomyces sp. NPDC033229
AACGCGGCGAACGCGGCGGCGTGCGCGCAGGACGTCGGCAAGTTCTCCGCGTTCCACGACCTGCTCTACAAGAACCAGCCGGCGGAGACCGACGACGCCTTCGGCAAGAAGGCCCGTCTGCTGGAGCTGGCCCGCAAGATCCCGGGCCTGGACTCCCCGGCCTTCCGCACCTGTGTGAACGAGGGCACCCACGACAGCTGGGTGAAGAAGTCCAACACCGCGTTCTTGAAAAATTACCGCTCTACCCCAACTATCCTCCTAAATGGCGATAACCTCTACGCCGACCACGCGAACCCACCCACTCCCGAAAAGCTAAGCAAGCTAGTAATCGCATCAGGCAGGAGTTGAGGAGCCTGAGAAGGTTATCCGGGGACCTCGCCGAATGTGGCGCCGGACAGAAACAAGTACGCTCCGGAGCGTTCCGAGGCGCAGACGACTGTACATACGCTCGTGCGGTCTCAAGCCACACCGGGCCAGGCTTGATTCCAGCGAGCCGGTTCGCAGTGCAGTCGGTCGGTCTCAGGTCAGACGCATCCTGCTCGCTGAAGACGTGCGTTGGATCCGCACCAGGTCCTGGACCCGCTCGAAGGATTTCGAGGGAAAGGATGTCTGGATACAGAAATGTTCCCCACCATCCGACTTCGTCGCGGGGTAAAAACAGACGCGAGTCTGCTGCTATCAGCTATCAGCTATTAGGAACTGGTTGTCCGCGATGTTCCAATGAGTAGCCAGGTAGCTACCCGGCTTTGGGGCAGTATTGTAGTAATCATCATGATTGCAGTCAAGATATCCGTCGCGGCTGCCTTCGGGGCACATTACCTGCATCTTTTGCAGACCGCCATCCTCGTAGCACATAATGTCCCATTCGTCGAAACAGTGGCCGCCTTTGCTGCTGTGAGGCGCGCTGTTGTTTACTGCACCCAGGTTGTGTGCGAGTTCGTGCGCTGCCGCATAGCCGCTCCAGCACTCAAAGTCTGTCCTGCCATAGGAAGGTCCGTAGTTATTACGATTCTCTGGGCCGGGCCGGTCATCATTGCCGAAGCTGCCAATACCGCAATACCTACGGGAATCTGCAAAGATCATGTACTTACGGTCAAGGCGATTGAACCCTTGGAGGGCTAGAACTCTGTTCGTGGCGTCGAAGTCCTCTAAGGTTTTCGCAGGTACGCTAACATTGAGTACGGAAACGCTGCAATTTGGTTCGGTAACGTAGCGTATATGCCGCACGCCTCCCGTCTCGGCAGCACTTGCGTTGAAAATCTTGTCCGCGTCTGCAGCCCATTTCTTGAAATAGGGGAGATACTCGGCGTATCGGTCTCGTTCGGGGGCGTGTATAAATAAGACCTGAACTCTTTTGCCAGATGTGCCGTCACCTTCACAAGCCAGCGAGTTGGAGTCCTCCGACTGAAGGCGGCCAGTCGGAACGCTCACACTGCTGATAAGGGTATTGTTGCGGCTCATGCATCGCCTAGTGGGCATCGCCTGGGCGAGTCCCTCGCAATAATAAGGCCGAGGTGCTCGTGGGGAGGCTTGGGGATGTAAGATCCTGCTAGATAGATCCTGTGGATTCCCGGAATTTATCGGAGTGGTGAAAGGCTGTCTCCTCGTTTCCGACTCAATCGTGCCACCTGTCTGGTAACCCTTGCCGACAATGAGAGCAATGGGCACAATCGTGGCGATAAGTGCGAGTATATTTCGGTGCATGCAGACACGCCCCATACTGCTGGTGGTTTGTAATTCAGTCGAGGTGTAGGGCTGGAGTTTGTGATTTGGGGTAGAAGGCTTCGGACTGTCCTTGATCGGTTGGCAATCATCCTCGTAGGAATCCGATCGCGGTCCCTTTCCGCTCGGCGCCGGCCCTTGGCTGCAGTGGTTCTTTCCTTTGCATTCAAGGAACTCCTCTGTCGCTACCTGATGGCTTGCTTCATAATCCAGCAGGTTATATGGGGTCGGCAACTGGTGAGAGCCACCCTCCAGGGGACGTCCGGCGGCCCGGAGGCCGGCTCCTGGAGGTCGGACATCACCTGGATGCTGTGGCCGGTGCGGTGGTGTGTTTCGGGAAAAAGCTGTTCAACGACCCTCCCGGCCCGGCGCAGGGGGGGAGGAACACGTCGACGGGGACCGGCTCGCCCCGGGCAGCCGACTGATGCCGAACCCCCAGCTGCCCGAGGCTGTCACGTACCACCGGCCGCGGCACAGCCGCGTACCGCGGGACGGCCGGCTGCGAGGCACCGAAGGAGCTCGCCGACCATCTCCCGCACCGCGTCATGCCGCAGGAGAAAACACAACAGGACCACCGCTTTCCACAGCGGCAGCACGTGCGGCCTCCCCGCTGGGCTGATATCCCAGCCCGGCAGCCGCCGTTCCACCCTCCTGACGAGCAGGGGCAGCGGCTCAAACCGATACTGTTAGTCAGAAATTCAAATGGTTCTCTTCGGGGGGTAGCGGGCGTGGGGGCCGGGAGGCTGCGGAGGCCCAGCACACCGCGATCCCCAGCGAGAGGCTCGGCGCCGCCATGGTGGCCCGGCTGGCCAGGGAGGTGATCGCCCTGGACCAGGAGATCGATGAGACCGACGCCCTCATCGCAGCCCCCGTTCCGCGAGCACCAGCACGCCGAGGTGATCCTCAGCATGCCTGGCATGGGTCCCTGCCGGGCGCCGAGTTCATCGCCCTGACCGGCGGCGACATGGAGGCCTTCGATACCCTGCAACACGCTTTAGCACGCGAAGCCAGTGCTCGGAACCTTCACCGCCCTCGCCACCGGCCCACGGCTCGGGAATGCCGCGGTGCCCGTCGGCTGTGACCGCCAGAGTCATGTACAGGAGCCGGCTGGCGACCTGCCCCTGACGGATCTTCACGTTGATGCAGTCGATGAACACGACCGAGCCGACGCGGCCGAGCGGCGGGCCTGCCACTCGGACATGCCCTCCATCACCGAATCGGTGATCGTGGAGACGGGTCTGCCTGGAGACCTCAGCCCCGTAGCCCTCGACCAGATAGCCGAGACCTCACCGTGGGTCAGGCGAGGCCCTTGACCGACGGCAGGACCATTTCGCGTCGGTGCCGGTCAGCCGGCGCTTGCGCTTCCTTACGATCTGCGGCTCGAACGAGCCCCTCCCGGTCCCGCGGAACCCCGACCTCGACTGGGCCGACATCGGTCACCACTGTCTTGGACCGTTGGCCGTTCCTGGTGTTGCCCGAGCCAGCCCTCCCTCATCTCGCCCTCAAGTGCGGACTCCAGCAGCCGCGCTTCGTCAACTGCTGCCGCAGCCCGCCCTCACCCGCCAGCTGTAGCCCTTCGGACTAAGCCGGGAGACGATCTCCTCAAAGGAACTTTTCGTCCACAGTCGCCGACGCAGCTCCCGCCTCAGACGGCTTGGCTATGCTCTAGCTGATCACAGGTGCAATCCTCCATGATCGGAGTTACACCGTTCCTTTTATAGTCCCAGAATAGCCCCCGTCAGCTCCTGTTCTGTTCATCCTTGCGCCGCCTGGCGGGGTTGGGCGGTACGGTGCTTGGCATGGAGACGATGAATGTTGGTGCATCTTCCACTAGTCGGGAATCCGGCGCCGAGGTGAAGCAGGACTTTCTGGAGAGTGAGCCGACCGTAGATGTCGGCACTGCGGAGGCAGAGGTTGAACTAGCCACAGATAAGGTCGGAGAGCGCCGCCACGCCGCTGCGCTTTCTGCAAGCGCGGGAGCCGGTGCTGCGGCGTTAATCGGGGCCGGACTTGGTATCATTTCCCTCACCGGGACCTGGTCAGGGCGAGTAGCTGCCGAGCGGCAGAATTTGATCGGCCAGATCGAGTCCTCCCGGGGGGGCTCTCCAGCCCAGCATATCTCCCGGATCTACGGCGATGCCTGGCACCTGACCGCCGTGGTCGACGGTACATTCGCCGTACTGGCTCTGCTTCTCGGCATCTTTGTGCTGGCCCGTCAAGCCTTCGGGGGCTCCAAGAGACCTCAGCCCGTCTGGATGCGATCCTTCGCCTGGGCCGCCGTCACACTCGGCACTCTGGGCCTTGCAATCTCGGGCGTCATGTACACCGACATCGTGGCAAGTCTTCCCACCACTGGCACCCGATGAGCGAGGTCCGCCATCGGCGGTTTCCAGGGGTCGTTGGTGATCTCGTGGCGGCGCGCCCCTGGTCCCGGGGTCAGGGATCGCTTCAGATGCAACGGCAGGTGTTGTGCCGGGACAGTCAGAGCGTCACGGACGAGTTCGGCTGTGCAGCCGTTCGGGCGGCTGGACGGGAGCGACGTATCGCGTGGACCGCTCGACCAGTACGCCGGTAGCGGGAAGATTATTCAGAAGTAGTGGATCATCGTGGGGTCCAGGTGCGGAGGAGTTCGAGCTGGACGGTGGTCTCGAGGGTCTCGGGGAAGCGGTCGAGGGGGCCGCGGTAGTCCTCGGCGAGGACCT
>NZ_JBVIQR010000135.1:0-4365 GCF_055576875.1 Streptomyces sp. NPDC033229
CACATCCAGACCGTCCGCAGAGGCCTGCGGAAGATCCAGTACCGTCCGCATCTCATTGCCGGATGCCTCGCCGAGACCGTCCTCGCCATCCGCCAGTAACGCCGCGGCTTTTGATCTCGGTGAGGCGGTATCGGGGGGTGGGCATGGTGGGGGCCCGGCGCGGTGGTCGGGTTCTCCAAGGTCTTTCGTGTCGTAGGTGGCCGGGGCGGCTGGTCAGTTGGCGGGGCGGGGTAGGGCGGCCAGACGGTGGAAGGCGGCGGCAAGTTGGTGTCGCCAGGGCCAGGTTGCTGCGATCCGGAGGTGGAGGCGACGGCCGCCGCGGGTGAGACGGGCAGCGACGTGCAGAATCCGGTACTGAGGTTTTCGCTTGGGGGTGACTGTGGATCATCTTGTGGGTGTATGCCGGTGGTTGTGAGGTATCCCGATGGGGGTAGCCTGGCCGTGAAGCAACGGGTCCAGCGTGAGCTGGTGCGGTTGGAGGCTGCTGGTTTGTTCGCGCAAGGGGTGGCGCCGCCGGTGGTGGCCAGGCGGTTGCGGGTGTCGCGGAAGTCGGCTTATGCCTGGTATGCGGCCTGGAGGGAGGGCGGTGTGGATGCTCTGCGTTCGAAGGGGCCTTCGGGCCGGCCGTCGCGGATGAAAGCCTCGTGGAGGGTGTGGCTGGAGCAGGCGCTGGAAGAAGGGCCCGCGGCGCACGGCTAGGTAGAGGACCAGCGGTGGACGACGGCTCGGGTGGCGGTCCTGGTCGCGCGGCGTTTCCATGTCCGCTTCAGCGACGTACAGATCTGGCGGATCCTCCGGCAGATGGGGTTCTCGATGCGGGTTCCGGTGCACCGGGCCGCGGAGCGGGAAGCGGTGGCCACCTGGCGGAAGGAGACCTGGCCGACGGTGGGAAAACGGTGAGGGACCAGGACGCGTGGCTGTGCTTCGAGGACGAGTCGGGGCAGAGCCTTCGCCCGCCGAAAGCGCGGACCTGGTCCCGGCGGGGACCTCCCGGTGGTGAGAGTCAACGGGAAGGGCTCCGGACGCGTCTCACTGGCCGGGATGGTGTGCACCAGGCCCGGCCGGCGCACGCGCCTGGCCTTCCGGATGCTCGTCCACCACGGCTGCAAGGGCGAGAAGAAGGGCTTCCGCGAGCCGGACTTCGCTGCTCTGCTGGACGCGGCCCACCAGCAGCTCGGCGGCAACATCGTCCTCGTGTGGGACAACTCCACCCAGCATAAGGACGCTGCGATGCGGGAACTGCTGGCAGACCGCCAGGCATGGCTGACGGTCTTCCGCCTCCCGCCCTGTGCACCGGACCTCAACCCGGCCGAGGGCGTATGGGCCCACGCGAAGAAGAGCCTGGGCAACCTCGCCGCCGGCACCACCGACCAGCTCGCCGCACACACCCGGACCCGACTGAAACGGATGCAGTACCGCCCTGCCCTCCTCGACGGCTTCATCGCCGAGACCGGACTGACCCTCACCCCACCATAGCCATCACCCCCAAGCGAAAACCTCAGTAGCGATTGACCCGCTCGCCATCGTCACGGAGCTCGGCGGTGATCCTGGGAACGCCGTAGGTGCCGTCCGACTCCTGATACACGGCCCGTATCCGGGTGGCCAGCCGGGCATCCGCCTCTCGGCGAGCAGCCCGGCCCGCAGCCGTGGCATGCCAGTAGTAGAAGCTGGAGCGGGCGATCCCAAGGTGCACAGCCGCTTCACGCCGTAGTGGCGCTGGTGGTCGGCGACGAACTGGAAGCGGTTCACCAGCGCGTCTCTCCCCGGCGAAATACTTCGCCGCTTTCCGCAGAATCTCGCGTTCTTCCTCGAGCTCGCGGATCCTTCTGCGCAGGACGGCGTTCTCCGCCTCCAGCGGTGCCGCCTGCCGGGCCGACGCAGCCGCTTGCTGTCCGCGGGGCTGGGTCGCGCTGGCCGCCCGGATCCAGCTGCGCTGGGTCTCGGGACTGATCCCCAGATCGGCGGCGATCTACTTGATCGTCGCTCCTGGCCGCGACTGATACAGCGCGACCGCGTCCGCCTTGAACTCCGGCGGATAGTTCTTCATGACCACGAGATGTCCGTCCTCAGATCCTCAGGACCCAGTGTCTCGTGTGTCCAGGATCAGGGGGCAAGACCCTCGAACGCACCGAACGCACCGAACGTACCAAGACAGGCAGCATTGAAGCCCTCGCTCAAGCCGCTTGACACGACATAACGCCCTCGGGGGGGGGCTGTTCGGTGTGGGTTTCGCCGGTGCCGCTGTCGTTGGGCGGTTTGGCGACGATCTTGTAGGTGAAGGCGTCGGTGATGCCTGCGCCCACACAAAGAACCTGACACTCGCCCCACCTCCAAGGCAAGATGGTGTTGGAGGGGATATGCCCAAATGATGCGGGCATATCCCCTCCAACGACCTGTGTTTCTGTCGATTTGTAAGGAGGGAAAGGAACCGCATGTTTGGTGAACCCCGCAGCGTGCTTCAAAGGGCTGGAGCAATGACGCGCCGCGAGCTGCTGCGTCATGCGGCTAGCCGGGCGTCGCTGGTACTGGGTGCTGGTGCATGGCTGCGGCCGGGGATCGGACGGGGCAGAGTGTCCGGTATGCACGGGACGAGCTGGCCGACTGATGGCGCCACGCGTCTGCAGTGCGCGGCGGCCGGCAGGCAGGTAGAGCTGGGGACGGCCTACGACTGGGCGGTGCGTAATCTCCTGCAGATCAACACTGTGCCGTATGATCCTGCGGTATATGACCGTACCGGTCTGATGGCTGCTCCTCCCGGAACGTTCTTCCGAGCCGGTGGCGGCTACGGGCAGCCGTGGACGAGAGACGCGTCCGTCAACGCCTGGAATGCGGGGAGCCTCTTCGCCCCCGAGGTTGCCCGGAACACGTTGTGGTCGGTGGTGGAGCGCCGCCCGGATGGCGGTCTGATCGTGCAGCAGGACAACCAGTGGTGGGACCAGGCCATCTGGGCGATCGGCGCGTTCTCGCACTATGTTGTCACCGGTGACCGCGTCTTTTTGAGCGATGCATACCAGACGGTCTGCAACACGCTGACGTATCTGCGGCGCACCCGATTCAGCACGGATGACGGGCTGTTCCAGGGGCCCGCCGTCATGCAGGACGGGATCTCCGGTTACCCCTCTCCGCCTTGCCAGCCTGACAGCCCGTCCTCCTTCGTTCTCGACCACCCGGACACCGGGAAGATCATGTGCCTGAGCACCAACTGCTTGTACGTCGGCGCCTACACGGCCGCAGCAGCCATGGCGGACTGTCTGGGGCAGCCGTTGTCGGAGAGCCGTGCGCACCACGCGGCCGCGCGCGCTGTGGCACGCGCCGTCAATGCCCGGCTGTGGGTACCTGAGCAGAACCGGTACGGGTACTTCCTGCATGGTCCGGGTCCGCTCCGCGGACGGCTGGACACCCACGAAGAAAGCTTGGGGGCGGCTTTCGCCGTCCTCTTCCGGGTAGCAGACCGTCAGCGGCTGGCGCTGCTGCTCGCCAGCCATCACCGTCAGCCTTACGGGACGGTCAACGTCTGGCCGCATTTCGCCCGTTTTTCCGATGCCAGGCCCGGTCGGCACGAAGTGATGGTGTGGCCCATGGTGCAAGGCATGTGGGCTCACGCGACAGCTCTGGGCGGCCGGACGGACCTCTTCGGCCAGGAGATGGCTTCCCTGGCTCGGCTGGCTCGCGCCAGCGGCGGGTTCTTCGAGGTGTACGACTCCGTCAGCGGGCGTGCGGATGGCGGATGGCAGGCGGGAGTCCATGGTGTGTCTGAGCCGGACCAGACGTGGTCAGCCACGGGCTACCTGCGAATGGTGCACCATGGGCTGTTCGGCATGAGATTCACACCGGACTGTCTGGAGTTCGCCCCAGCCTTGCCAACCAGCTGGGGCAGTGTGCGCCTGACGGGCCTGCACTACCGCGGCACAACGCTGACGGTGACACTCACCGGCCAGGGCAACCGGATCCAAAGCACCTGCCTGGACGGACACCCGCTGCCCCGCCCCGTCATCCCCGCCGACCTGACTGGCTATCACAGCCTGTTGATCACACTGGCCTGATCCGCGCATGCCGCGGACACAACCTCGTCGCTCCCCCGGAGAGGGTTTTGGCCCCGAATCCAGGACGCGCTTATGCGGCTTCTGGAAGGTTAACTGACGGTTCGCCGGGTGCCGCCTCGAAGGCGATCGGAGATCGTTGTCCGAGGCGGGAGTGACGGCGCCTGTGTTGCAGCGGCCGGCTCATTGGTCAACCGGCAACAGGGGTTGCGTTGGATTTCACTCCTTTAAGACCGTGTCCTATGTGGTGAGGCGGACGAGTCGCTTGTAGCAGCAGATCGCTGCTGCGAGGCCGAGAAAAGCCAGGTAGTTGCGGGGGTCGCGC
>NZ_JBVIQR010000136.1:0-4235 GCF_055576875.1 Streptomyces sp. NPDC033229
CCCTCCGCAAGAAGTCCACGCCGAGCACATGCAGTCGCGGACCGCCGCCTGAACGCGACAGTCAAGACCCTGTCCGAAGAACGCGAGGCCCCTCAGCCCTACCGCGCATGGGAACGGCGCTCCTTGCGCTCCACTACGAGCGACGCCGTCGAGTCGACGCGCTGGTGGGCGCCGTCCTTGAAGGCGAGCACGATCTCACCCCGGCTGTTCCGACGCACAGCCTTGACCTCACGCTCACGGCTTCTGTCGATTACCACGTCACCGCGCTCCACTTGCTGCGACCACACTCGAAATTTCACGTCTGCCACCCTTCATCTGTTGCGCGGGGTCTCGAACGAATGTGTCTAGACAGAACCGTCGGCGCGGCGGTCGCCGAGGTCGAAGCGACAGAAGATCGTCTTGCCGCCGCCTTCCTCTGGGACCCACCACAAGGCGTCCACCAGCCGGTGAATGATCAGCAACCCGCGGCCCGAATCGGGAAGAACCGCCTCCGGCAGACCGTGGGCAAGCTGAGGCGAGAAGGGCTCCCCAAGAGGGAAGGTGGGCGGGCTGGAGTCTTCATCAGCCACGCTCAGGAACAGCCACTTCGGCCACTTCGTCAGCGTGATGTCGATCCGGCGCGGTGCCCCCGGACGGGCCAGCCTCTCGTCCGGGACTGCATGGTGCACCACGTTGCCGACCAGCTCTGAGACGACCAGTCGCGCGTCCTCAGCCAGCCCGCGCAGGCCCCAGTCCGTGAGTGCGCTACGCACCGTGTTGCGCGCGACAAGAACCGTGTCCGGCGAGTCCGCATGGAGCGTCAGCGCGCGAAACCGTTCCACAGGGGCGGTGCGCGCTCCATCGTGGCGAGTGATGGCCGCGAGGGTCCTTGCCGACTGCTTGGCCCTTCCTGCTCCCACTGCTGCCTCCGAAGTTCGGGTGCTTGAGGAGGAGAAGTTAGGCCCCAAAAACGAGAGCGGAACCGGGAAAAAATTCCGGGTCCGCTCTAACTCTGCTCAGGAGCCGCCTACTTGATAGCCCCGAGGGCGATTGCCAGCTCTTGGACGTCGCGCCGCCGGGTCCGCTTGTGGAGCCGCCCTGCGAGGTCCCTCGCGAACTCATGCGCCCGGATCTGCTCAGGAGCCGTTCGGTACGCGCGCTTGAGGTTCTCCACCGCGTCATCTGATTGATCGGCTTCACCGTAGGCTCGGGCGACATCCAGCCGCATGCGCGCCCGACGTTCGATAGGCAGGCCCGTCAGCTTCTTCACGCGTTCCGCGAGCTCCACGACATCGTCGACGTCTACATCATCGAACTCAAGTGCTGTCGCCAAGCGGTGAATCTGCACATTGCCCGGGCCGAACGAGGCCCACATCTCGTTGCCGTCTGTGCCCAGCTCCTTGGCGGCGCGGCCGGCCTTCGCCAGCATCTCCTTGGCCATGTCCTTCGCCAGCGACCTGTCACGCATCCGAGCCGCCGCTATAGCGCCATTGAGGTGCAGCGTCCCGTACACAGAAAGTGCCACCGGCGACGACTTCCACCAATCCGGTGCAAGGTCACTCACCGCGTCCACCGTGACTCTCACGGCCTCCTCGGTCAGTCCCGCGCCGAGCTGCACGTGGGCTACGCCACGGCGTACGGCCAGGACGACGGCCGGGTCTTCCGCCTCACTCGCCGCGATGTCCCCTTGGTCGATCGCGCTCCATGCCAGGTTCGTTTCACCCAGCTTGCGGAGGTAGACCGCGGAAACGTGCTGCGCCAGGGCGAACCACCGAAAGGCTTGTGCCCTTTCGATCCCGCTCTCATAGGTATGCGTTGCTAAGCGCGCGTCGGCCAGCAGGCCGGGCAGGACCGTGCCGAGCTGGGCGTACTCCGATGACTGGTAGAGGCCCCAGGCCCGGTCGACCTCAGCCGCCATGCGTTCCAGCCGGGGCGGCTCCCGGTCGTCGAACAACGAGCCGGAGAGGCGGCGCGACTGCAGCAACGCGGCACGGATAGCGGGAACACTTGCCCTGTGATTGCCGTGATCCTCAAGGAGCGTCGGCGAGCCTTGAAGATCCTCCAGGTGTGAGGTGCCTCGAAGTTCTCGGACAGGTGTCCAATAGGATCGCCTGGAACAGGGAACGAGGAAGAAGTGGCGCCACCGAGGAAGTACTCGCAGGAGTTCCGTGAGCTGCACAGACGCCGATCTGGCGGGTATGCCCTCCGCTCCCCCGGTGAACTGAGCGTTCACCGGACAGCGGTTCTCCGAGAGTACGCGGCGGCCAGCGGCTGGCTCACGGTCATCCACCTGCCCAACTGTGCACCGGGTCTGAACCCCGTCGAAGGACCCTGGCCGCTCCTGCGGCGCTCAGCGACCGCCAACGTCGCCTTCACCATCGGGCACCTCGTCCATGCCGCAGGAACAGGCCTCCGAGTCATTCAGCGGCAGCAACACCTCATAAGAGGTGTGCCTCACCGAGACCGGACTCACCCTCACGACAACCCACCGGAAAGGTCGGGTCATAGCCGCTGGCGCGACGTGGCTCTATCTCGCCTCGGTGATCGACATGTGTTCGCAGCGCGGGTGGTGGGCTGGTCGATCGCTTACCAAATGCGCACCTCGCTGGTCACCGACGCGATCGAGATGGCTGTGGCCGCCGCGGCGGCCAGGTGGACGGCGTCGTCTTCCACACGGACAGGGGCGCCCAGAGCAGCATGCGAGCTGCTGCACGGACGCCGCTGGGCCTCTCGAAGGCACAGACTCGGTTTGAGCTGTTCCGCTGGCTCGCCTACTACATTCAGCGCCGCCGACATACCGGCCTCGGCTATCTCACACCAGCCGAATTCGCGGATGTGGTGACCCTCCGTGCCGGGTGGTGGCTCATAGTCGCACCCGAGGAGTGGAGTCGGTCGCTGAACGAGTTTCGCTAAAAACTGTTATCGGCCTGCCCCAAGACCGTGTCCTATGTGGTGAGGGGATCGTTGATGGTGCCATGGGGCGGGGTACGTGGAGTTGGATTGTTCCGGAGGGGTTGTGGGAGATCGCGAAGCCGCTGATCCCGCCGGAGAAGGTGCGCCCGCAGGGCGGTGGGACGCCGAACATGCCTGATGAGACGTTGTTCGCGGCGATCGTGTATGTGCTGGTCAGTGGCTGTGCCTGGCGGGCACTGCCTCCCTGCTTCGGGGTGTCGAAGTCCACTGCCCACCGCAGGTTCCTGATCTGGTCGCGGGCCGGGGTGTGGGGGGCGGTTGCACGAGGCGGTCCTGCACCGGCTCGACGATGCCGGCCTGATCGATGTCACCCGCGTCGTCCTTGACTCCGCCCATGTCAGGGCAAAAAAAAGGGGGCGAACTCACAGGCCCGAGCCCCGTGGACCGGGGCAAGCCGGGTTCCAAAATGCACATCCTGTCGGATCAGAACGGGCTGCCCCTCGTTGTCGGCGTCTCCGCCGCCAACACCCACGACAGCCTCGCCCTGAAGCCCATGGTGGAAGGCCACCAAACGAGACACGACCCCCACCGCGGCCGGTACTCCAAACCCCAGCGCCGTCACGCAGACAAGGCTTACGATGTTCCCCACCTGCGGAAATGGCTGCGCGGGAAGCGCATCGGTGTGCGCATCGCACGCAAGGGCATCGACTCCAGCGAACGCCTCGGCCGCCGCAGGTGGGTCATCGAGCGCACGATGTCCTGGCTGACCGGCTACCAACGCCTCACCATCCGCTACGAACGCCACCCCCGCAACTACCTGGCCTTCCTCGGCCTCGCCGCAGCCATCTGCTGCTACAAACGGCTCATCCGCCTCACCACATAGGACACGGTCTAAGGTGCCGTCCGATTCGAGGTGCACGGCCCTTATCCTGGCCGCGAGCCGGGCATCAGCCTTCCAGCGGTCGACCCGGTCCTCGGCTGTCGAGCGCCAGTAGCAGAAGCTGGAGCTGGCGACGCCCAGGATGCTGCGCCGCCGCTTCACGCCGTAGCAGCGCTGGTGGTCAGCGACGAACTGGAAGCGGTTCACCAGCGCGTCTCCCCGGCGAAATGCTTCGCCGCTTTCCGCAGGATCTCACGTTCCTCCTCGAGCTCGCAGACCTTCTTGCGCAGAGCGGCGTTCTCCGCTTCCAGCGGTGCCGGCTCCACGGCGGGCGCCGCTGCCCGGCGTCTCCGGGGCTGGGTCGCGCCGGCCGCCCGGATCCAGCTGCGCTGGGTCTCGGGACTGATCCCCAGATCGGCGGCGATCTACTTGATCGTCGCTCCTGGCCGCGACTGATACAGCG
>NZ_JBVIQR010000137.1:0-4226 GCF_055576875.1 Streptomyces sp. NPDC033229
GCCGCCAGCGCGGCACCGGTCTCCACCACGCGGTCCAGGCCGTCGCCCACATGCACAACCTCGCCCTCGCCGCATGACCAGACCGACCCCAAAACGGACCCTGACCTGCCCGGACACGACCTTCTGCAACACGCTTTAGGCCGGTCAGCGGATGGCCTGACCGAGCCGTGCCGGTGTCGTTCCGGTCGGCGTGGGGCCAGGCGGCCTGTCGGCCCCCAGCACTGGAGTGCGCCGGTGTGCACGACTTCCTGGTGCAGATCCGCCTGCGGCCCCGCAGTCGGCTGCCCGGTGGCTCACTCCGCCACCCGCGGACCGTGCTCATCGGCTCCCGGGTCGCGCTCGGTGTGCGTTCCGCGGCCCCGTCGGCCGGAACTGTGCCCGGAGGTTGGCACCATCCGCTTCTCCATCAGAGGGAGTTCACCCACCCTCCGGCTTGGGGAATCCGTTCGTCGCCAGGATCCGGTCCGGGCTCCCGAACGGCCGAAAGTGGAAACAGGGACCGAGGTTGTGGTCAGGCACGACTCACGGTCGTGGGGTCCGGCGGCCCTCGGCCATTGTCCGGTTTCCATGCCTTGCCTGCCCCCGCCGGGGCGTCTAGCCTCCACCACGAAGCCAGGCAGCCACGCTGCCCGGCCCGGCTCTCCCGGACCCCGAGGCCGCAGTGCCCACAAGGACGGCCGGAGACCGCGTTTTCCGCGGCGCGCTCCCCGGTTCCCGCCCTTCCCGGCCTGTCCGCCAGGGGCCTCCCAGCGCCCTAGGCGTCCCTGCCGGCCAGGAAGGACGGGTTGCGCCGGAGGCGGGGAAAGGAGCCCCGCTCTCCAGCGTCCGGCCGCCGCCGGTGCCGGTTTTCCTCCTGGCGGCGGCCGGATCCCTCCCGCAGCACGCGGCGACGACTCTGCCAAGCACAGTGCAGCGGCCTTCGCGAGACGGCAACCCCGTCCTCCGCATCCCGCACACAGCCCTCACGACCGGAATCCGCGGTACGGACCGAATCCGAGCGAGCCGAACCCCTCGGCGGCGCGAGCGCCTTGCGTCCGCGCCGGGCCCGCACGCGCCCGGTCACCAACCGGCCGAGCCACGACCTTTGCGGCGGAAGTCAGCCGGATTCGCGCGCCCGGGCGGCGATGATGCCGGCGAGGGCGGTGATGTCGAAGGTGCCGCGGGCGATGCCATGGGAAAGCTCGCTCATGGAGATGCCCTCCTTGCGCGAGCGTTCCTGAAGGACCCGGAACGCCTCGGCGGTGTCGAGCTGCCAGCGTTCGGCCACGATGTTCACCGCCTGCTCGGTCAAGGACCGGCTGGTACGCGCCGCGAGGAGCTGGTCGGTGACCAGGTCGGCGAGACCCACCCGCCGGTGGGAGAGCAATCCGACGGTGGCGATGTCCGCCAGGGCCTGTGCCGTGCGCAGCTCCGCCTGTCCCAGGGGCACCGGGGTGGTGCGCATCAGGTTGAGGGCCCCGATGACGCGGCTGCGCAGGCGCAGGGGGACGGCGTGCAGGGCGCGGTAGCCGTGGCTGAGGGCCAGGGGGGTGAAGCGCGGCCAGCGGGTTTCGGTGGCGAGGTCGGCGGCGCTCTGGGGCTCGCCGGAGCGGTAGCAATCCAGGCAGGGGCCCTGGTCGGACTGGATCTCCCGGAGTTCCAGCTCGCGGGTTTGCTCACTGGACGCACCGATGACGATGAGGTTGCCGTGGGGATCGGTGATCATCACTCCACTGGAATGCACGTCCAGCAGGTCCACACAGTGCATCGTCAAGGTGGTCAGCAGTTCGACCACGTCGAAGTCGTCGACCAGCGTGTCTGCCAGTTCCACGAACGCCCGCGACAGGCGTTCCTCTCGTGATGAACCCATACCACCCACGGTAGTCAGGGCGTACGCCCATCACAACGGTCTCAACAATGTGGCGCGCGAGGAACGGATCGCTGCCCGCTGTCACCGGCCGACGTGGGGCCGCCGAGACCGTTCGTCGCCACGAGCGCCCGACGTTCGGTCCCCGGCTCCCGTCCCGCCGGGCTTCTCCTCCCGGTGTGACCCTACTGGTCGTCCTGACGGTCCTGCGGGTCGGTCCCGTTGTCCGTGACGTCCAGGCGGAGGCGTCGCCCCAATACGTCGCGTGCTGTCTCCAGCAGAGGACGGTCATGGCTGAACGCGTGGGCGCGGAGCCTGACCAAGGCTTGGGCAAGAGGGATGCCGAGTTGCGCGGCGAGCATGCCGGTGGCCTGGTGGACCTCCGCAAAGTGCAGACCGGGATCGTCCATGAGCAGGGCGGCCGGCGGGCCCGGTCGGGCGGCGAGACCGGTGAGGAGTCCGGCGACGGTGTCGGCCAGGATGAGCGCGTCGGTGAGCTGGGGGGCGGTCATCGGACCGGGGGAGGTGCGGTGAGCGGTGAGCACCCCGAGACAGATGTTTCCGATACGCAAGGGGAAGGCGAAGACGGCCCGCACGCCCAGACCCAGGACCGCCGGGGCCAGGCCGGGCCAGCGGGAGGGATCGAGAGCCGCCATGTCGGGAGCGAGTGTCAGCGTGGCGTGCCGGGCCGCGTCCAGGCTGGGGCCCTGGCCCTGGGTGAGCTGGACGTCCTCCAGGGCCGAGGTGTGCTCTCCGTAGGACTGCAGCAGCTCGGGCGGGGTGCCGTCGGAAGCGAGCAGGAAGGCCAGGCCGTCCAGGCCCAGGGTCTGCGCGCAGGCCCGCAGCGGCAAAGGGGGCAGGCCGGGGTCCGGGTGCGCTTCGAGCGCGCGCAGGTATGAGGCCATTGCGCGGTGCAGCACTGCCCTCACCCCTTTGTTCTCCGCAGGACAACGTCTGGTGTGCCCTGGACCGGTCGGCTGTCGCTTCTTGAGGATTCGGAAGGGACGTCTTAAGGATCCAGAAGGGACGCGTCGGCGGTACCGTCGAGAACCTCGCGGGCGACGACGGTGAGCTGCGACTGACGCGAGCGGGCATGCTTCCGCATGGCCTGGAACGCCTCTTCGACGCCGGTCCGGCGGCGGTGGGCGAGGAAGCCCTTGGCCTGTTCGATGACGACCCGGCTGTCCAGGGCGACCTGCAGTTGCGCGGTCACGGTCATCTGTTCGTGCACCGCCCGTTGCTGGAGGATGCCGATGGTCGCCGTGTCCGCCAGAGCCTGTCCCAATCGCAACTGCGTCGGCTCCAGCGGACCGGGCATGTCCCGGAAGAGGTTGAGGGCGCCGATCACCTGGTCGTTCAGCCGCAGCGGAGCCGCCACGACGGAGGTGAATCCCAGTTCCATCGCACGCGCCGCGAACCGCGGCCAGCGGTTGCGGGCCGCCTCGGTGTCCAGCGGTACGTCGGGGACCGGGATGCCGGTGCGGCAGCAGTCCCTGCACGGGCCCTCGTCCCACTCGATGCTCGCGAGCTCCAGCATGCGGGTGCGCTCGTCGGAGGCCGCCGCGTCCACGATCCGGCCCTGCGGGGTGGCCAGCAGCACCCCGGCCGCCGTCACGTCCAGCAACTCCACGCAGTGCTCGGCCAGGGTGTGCAGGAAATCCATCACATCGAAGTCGCGCACCAAGGTGTCGGCGAGATCGACGAAGGCTGCAGCCAGCCGCTCCTCACGCGGCAGATCGAGCATGACACGCTCACCTTCAAAGGTCTGCGGACCGCTCGGCGATATCCGTCCGATCACTGTCGCTGTCCAGTATCGTCAAGGCCGCGCGCGCAGTCCAGAAGACGGCCGGCCGCGAAGGCCGCCCGCGCTCCCGTGGGCTTCCGGTCGGCTGTCGCCGACCGTCTCGGTGCGGTACGTGACCCTACCGGAGCGTCGCGTGACGCGTGCGATCGCTTTGGGACGACCGGACGGCCCGGCTCGGCCGTGACCGGCGTACCCGGAACCGTCGACGCGGTGACGCCGCCGCTCGTCCCCGACCACCTCCGGTCAGGCCGGACCCGCACGGCGACGAAGGGCCCCTCGTTCACGAACAGTGCACTGGCACAGGAGCGCCCGATCGGCCGTCAGCACTACCCGCGCCAACTGATCCGGGCAGGGCTTACGGCACTGGCCCGGGCAGGGCCCCGGACGACAGTCGGCCTGCCTCACGGCCGTCGTCCTCAAAAGGATCACGAGCCTGCCCAAGGGGGCTGAGCACCGGATGTGAGACCGCCGATGCTGACCGGCCTCACGGGCTCGTGCGTGGTTGGCCGTAGCGCGTCGGCAATCGTGCTGTGTACTCGAATTAGGCAGTGTGGGCAAGCGGGCGGGTGACGTTTT
>NZ_JBVIQR010000138.1:0-4220 GCF_055576875.1 Streptomyces sp. NPDC033229
GCGGTACGAAGAGGTAGTGGTAAACGGTGGTGATGCCGAATTGCCAGCGCGCCAACGTTTCCGGCGCCAGAGCCAGGTCCACGCGGTCTCTCCTTCAGGTTCACGCGGTTTCTCCTGCGCTTCTGGTGTCACCGGCAGTTCAGAGCGCTGGAGCTACAGTGCGTGGGCGGCCGGGGAAGGCAGAACATCATGCGCGGTCCATGTGTCTCACCGCAGTCATCAAGGAGGGCACAACACCTCAGACGCGCGTCCTGTCGGGCCAGAACGGGCTGCCCCCTGGTCGGCGACGTCTCCGCCGCCAACACCCACGACAGCGAAGCACTGAAGCCCATCGTAGCCGGTAACTACCGAGGTTGAAGGCGGGTTGTTGTAGGGGCTGGCGGTTTGTGTGGGCGTCGTTTGAAAAGTGGGTCTGGATCACTTTCCGGGCTCTGTCACTAATTTGGGGGTAGTTGGGCAGCTATCCGATGTGATGGGTGGGGTTCAGATCGCGGATCTTCTGCTGCCGGCTATCGCGGTGGAGGTCGGCCAGCTGGTGCTGACGGATGCCGAGGTTCGGGTCGCCGTGCGGTCAGGGGCTGTGTCGGCCGCCTGTTCTGGATGCGGGCGGAGATCTTCGAGGGTGCACTGGTACTACCAGCGGACTCTGGCAGATCGTCCGGTCGCTGGCCGGCGTGTGCGGATCGGGCTACGAGCGCGTCGGCTCGTGTCGGGAATGAGCACTGCGCCCGTCGGACATTTGCCGAGCACGTACCGGCTCTGACGCGTCGCTACGCACGCCGCACGGACGCTCTCACCGCCCAGCTCACCGACGTGGCCCTGTTCCTGGGCGGCCGGCCAGGCGCCCGCCTGTTCCAGCTCATGGCCATCGACACCTGCAAGGACACGTTGCTCCGGCTGATCCGTACGCTGCCGCTCCCGTCGTCGGGACCGGTGCCGCACCTTGGTGTCGACGAGTTCGCCGTTCGAAGGGGACGGACCTACGCGACGATCCTGATCGACATGGCAACCCACCGCCCGGCCTCGACGTCCTGGCTGACCGGGCCGCAGCGACCTTCGCGTCCTGGCTGCGGGACCATCCTGAGGTCCGGATCATCTGCCGTGACCGTGCCGGTTCCTTCCGCGACGGGGCCCAGACCGGCGCTGCGCAGGCCAGGCAGGTAGCCGATGCCTGGCACCTTCTGAACAACCTGGCGCAAGCAGTCGAACGCGTCATCGGGGGCGGCATCGCGCTGACCTGCGACAACCCTCACCACCCACGAGCAGCGGACCGACGACGCCCCAACCCCTGAAGGCCACGACCGCGCAGCACTGGACATCCACGGCCGACCAAGACCTCTGGTCGCCCGCACCCGCGAACGCCACCAACAGATCCAAGAACGCATCGAACGCGGCGACAGCCTTCGCGCCATCGCACGCGACCTCCAGCTCAGCCGCGGCACGGTCAACCGCTTCGCACGCGCCGCAGAAGTCGATGAGCTTCTCATCGCCGCCATCAACCGGCCCACCCTGATCGACGACTACCGCCTCTATCTGCACCATTGCTGGCTGGAAGGCTGCACCAACTTCCGCGCTCACCCGGGAAATCCAGCGGCTGGGCTACCGCGGCGACGTCAACACCGTCCGCCGGCACCTGAAGCCCTACCGCAACGGCGCGATCCCCGCCACCGCTCCCTTGCCACACCTGACCGTCCGCAGGGTCACCGACTGGATCACGCGGCGGCCCGAGCGCCTCACCGACCTTGAGCGAAAGGGTCTCGACGAGCTGTGCGAGCGGAACCCCGCGCTGGCGACGACCGTCGAGTACGCACACCGCCTGGCACTCATGGTCCGCGACCGCCGCGGTGAACACCTCGCCCTCGATGTCTGGATCGCCGACGTCAGCCTCGACGGCCAACGCGAACTCCGCACTCTGGCCAACGGCATGCGACGCGACCACGCCGCCATCCAAGCCGCCCTCACCACGACCTACACCTCCGGAGCAGTCGAAGGCAACATCACCAGGATCAAGCTGTTGAAGAGACAAATGTACGGCCGCGCCAACTTCGATCTCCTACGGCACCGCATCCTGCTCTCACCGTGATCAACAGCCCGCTACCCCCAAAATAGCGACCGAGCCCGGAAAGTGATCCAGAGCCACGATTCGCACGTCGTCCCCGAGATCCAGGCGGAACGTAGAGGGCCCGGCATCCAGACCATGGTGCACTGCGGCCTCGTTACGGAGTAGCGACGCAGCGGAATCCGGTGTCGTTCCTTCATACCGGCGTTGGCGGCGTTCTGTAGGGACGAAGCGGCACGGTTACGCACACACAGGCGCGGTTCTGTCCTTTCAGTCCCTGGCGGTCGTACTCGTCGACGGGGTGGTCAGTGTCGGGCGACGCAAGGTCGCCGCATGCCGGATTCTCCCTGTACCGCACACCTGGGCGGCCCTTGTTGCTGCCACGAGTTGACACCATCCTTCCTTCGTGGAGGCCACCCCGTAGCCTATGCGGGGAAAGAGAGTCTTACTTCCATGAATTGATAGTGAAGCCCGGATTTCCAGCTCCAGAGTGTGCCATGATAGCCAACCCTCCGTCGCCAGCAGCCGCGCCACAGTCGGCGCTCCCATAAATAACGTAACCGCTGGTAGAATTGTTGTAGACAGATTTCGCTGCAATGGGAGCTGGGCCGCACCACCCGGGAGTCCCCTCCGACCAGTGATTTGCTTGATCGCCCGTATAATCCGGTTGACTGTAGAAGCAAACGTAACCATTGTCGCAAGCCATCGCACTCTGTGCCCCTGCCAATGCGACGCTACCCAAGGTCGAAATCATCGCAGCAAAACAACGAGGCGCTTGCGCCTGGAGAAGTGCATCGAGGATTTTTCATCAATGGTCCTCGGAGACTTCGCAGAGTTGGGCCACATCACAACCTCCCGCTCACCCTTGCTCGAATAATCGACCACCAGGAAAGCAAGCCACTTTGGGTAATGTCTAGAGATTGACCTTAAAATAGCTCGTTCGGTCGATAGGGGCGGCTTTGCTGATTGAGATGAGTTCGATCCAGGGGCTTGGCCGTTGGGGTGTCTCAGCGGCAGGGGTCTCTCTTCGCCGACCGCGGCTACGACTACGACAAGTGCCGCCGCCTGTTGCGGAAGCACGGAGCTCTTTCCAACCTGATGTGGGTCCGGGTCGAGGCGGTTTGGCTGTGCATACTGAGGTTGAACTCGTGATGTCGTGGTGGGTCAGGCGGGTGTGATGGTCAGGCCGGTCTCGGTGAGGCAGCCGTCTTTGAGGTGGCTGCGGTATTGGATGTGCCGTAGTCCGTGTCGGATGCGCTGGACGAGGTGTTCGGGGGTGCTGAAGGCGATGTTGGAGAGCCAGCCGCGCCGCAGGAGGGACCAGATGCCTTCGACGGGGTTGAGGTCGGGTGCGTAGGTGCAATGCTGCTGACTTTATGCCTGTGTGCTCGTTGAGCTGGTGTGGCTGGTGTGGCTGGTGTGCGGGCAGGTGGGGATGGCCGGGTTGTGGACCGGTTCGCGTTGGGTGTGCTGACGTGAGTCTTCCCGGCAGGGTTGATCGACGAGGTCGTTGTGGGTACCGGCCGTGGTGAAGTACGGCGTCGGAAGCTGCCGGCTCGGGTGGTGGTCTGCTTCGTGCTGGCGATGTGCCTGTTTCGGCCGGCTGGATACGAGGAGGTGGCCCGGCTGCTGTCCCAGGGGCTTCGGGGGTGGGAGGTGCCGTGCACCGCGGCGGTCAGCCGAGCTCGTGCCCGGCTGGGGCCGGAGCCGTTAGGGGTACTGTTCGAGAGGGTGTGCCGGCCGGTGGCCGGACCGGACACCCCGGGGGCGTGGTACCGGCGGTGGCGTCTGGTGGCAGTCGACGGGACCGCGCTGGAAGTGCCGGACACCGCGGTGAACGCTGAGTATTTCGGCCGTGCGGTGTCTGATCGTGGTGCGGGGGCGTTTCCGCAGGTGCGGATGGTGGTGTTGGCCGAGTGCGGCACGCATGCGGTGTTCGGGGCGGCCATGGGACCGTTCACCGTCAGTGAGGTCGCGCTGGTGGGACAGCTGTGGGAGCACCTTGAGCCGGGGATGCTGGTACTGGCTGACCGGAACTTCCCGGCCTTCCCACGCTGGCGCGCGGCCCTGGCCGACGGCGCAGATCTGCTATGGCGGGTGAAGAGCAACGCGGTCCTGCCCGTGTGCCGGCAGCTGGACGACGGCTCGTACCTGTCGCAGA
>NZ_JBVIQR010000139.1:0-4179 GCF_055576875.1 Streptomyces sp. NPDC033229
TCTTGGTCGACAACCCGCCTACCAGGAGCTTCGTCGTTCCGTCCAGCCGGCACCCCAGACACCCCGCACCCCACCACCAAGATGGAAAAGGCTCAGTGGAACAACGGGAACAGGACGACACTACGAGCTCGTAACACGATCACGATCGGTACTTCTTGAGCCGCCCCCGGCAGATAGGCTGCAGGCAAGGGATACCAACGCGTCGTGGAGCTCGGTGCGGCGTTTCCATCGCACGGCGAGCCGTTTGAACTGGCGGAGCGAGGTGAAGACTTGCTCCACGACGTAGAGGAGCTTGCACATGCCCTGGATGTTCAGGGCGCCTTTGCGGGAGATGACGGGCAGGATCCGGCGTCTGCGAAGCTCTTCGCGTTTGGAGGCCAGCGCGAACGCTCGCCAGGTCACAGAAGCCGCCGACTGTAACGGGTCGGCCCCCTGGGCGATCGATTGGCAGCACATGAAATTCTTCGTTCCACTTGACACCACGTCAGCGAATGGTCTGCATCCCCTTCGAGGCATCGATGAAATTACTACGGCAGAGCCCTCAAAACAGGCGGCGAATAAGCATCAACGCGTCCGTTAACTCAGAGTGCATCGAATTCTGCTACCCACAGGTCATGACTCTCGCGGTTAGCGTGATCATAGAGAGGAGGCCGAGAGAAATCAAGCGCTAAGGCCCGATTTTCTTGCCGCCAAATATTCCTCTTTGGCAATCGAGTGAGAAATACCTCAACGCTCGGCTTCAGGGAATCATCTTTAATCGCTTGATCGAGGCCTGCATTATACCCCCGCGGACAAGTGATCAGCATTTTACCCGTGGGCTTGAGGAGCTGACGGAGATGCAAGATCGCCCTAACTGCCTTCCCAGGGTCCCGCGGGAACTCGTCCCAACCCACGTGCTCTAAAGTCGAGATGGACACAATGAAGTCGAAACGCTCATCAGGTTGATAGTCAAGCACGTCGCAGTTAATCACACCACGTGCGCGTTCGAATTTATCAACCACGTGATGATTGACAACTCCGTAGTGGGAAAGAACGTTTCCGATCTCGACTCCGCACTGACCAGCACGTTCACGCAGAAAGTGACGAGCTACCGGAATTTCTACGATACGTTCGCTGCGCCAGGTTGCATTATAGTGATGTACGAAATAGGGCAGTTCATCACCGCGGAAGATGAACCCTTCCCTTCTCAATTTAAGCGAATGGATAGGGTAGGAAGCGTAAACGTACGTTTTCTTCCCGCATGCCGAAATGAGGGGCATCACTCCGCGGCTTTCCCTAATCTGCCGACCTCGGTCAGCAAGTCTGGCAGCTTCCTGTGTGATCCTCAAATTGTCCCCATTTCTTCGACCTAAAGGCCACTTGTTAGCTCTCAGGAAGGTGCACTTATCCTAGGTACGGCTAGTTAATCCTGCCAGTAGGTTAGTTCGGCCTGCTCCTATCCAGGAGTCCAGTCTCAGGTAGAGCCCCGGCCCCTGTTCGAGATCTCCGAGGCCCAACTCGACACCATCTGCCGGCCCGTCGCGGCGCGTGTAATTATTCGGCGAGCCGGACAGGACGCGGTTGTAATTGCAATCCAGGGTCCATTGCGGCTGCCCAGAGGTTATGAAATCTGTCAGGCGTAGCGGCTCAGATGCGTCACCTGCCGTCGTTTGGGGAATCCAGGAGCTATAATTAGACCACTCGCATTCGCTCCTCCAGATCCACCTCGGGCGCCACAGTGTCATGAATGCCAGGCAGGGCAAAATTGCTTTACCGGTTCGGAGCTCCTGTAGCCACCAGAGGCACTCCACAGCAACGCCGTATTGATCTTATTTACTTAATGAATCCTCGTTACGGAGGGAGGCAAATATTTTCCAAGAAACATATCGGCGTTGGCGATGTCGTGATCTGAAGCACAAGTGCAACGCTAATCGTGATAAGTGCAGCGGCAGCTGTTAGATAACGCATCAAGTCCTCCATGCAATCCCTGCACCCCGCCCGATCGACACCTGAATAGGGAGGTGGTGAAGGTCAAGGAGTAACAATAAGACAATCTCGCGCCCTGGCTGTCGATTTCATCGACCGATAATTTGGAGGTGGGCAAGCGCTCAAGTGTCTGCTCAAGCCATTCAGAAGTCCCACACCGTTCCCCGGTGGCTCAGGATTTCACAATGATTACCAAAGGTTTCCTGATACGAAACCCTCCGCCCCTCCCATACGCCTTCTGCGATGATAGTAACTGGATTGTACTCCCTCGTGCAAGGCACGTTGTACCCCGAGAGGTCGGCGAAAGAGCCATGGGATTTCAGTAAGAGTGAGCATGCCTTTTCGGTCGCAGGATGACTCCCTAACGGAGATGGGAAACAGTCCAAGGTTACCGCGCGGATCACAGCAACGGAGGGTCCCATTCCGTCATCTGGAGATTTCATCAGAACTAGTGAGGATGGGCGAGGTAAGCTGTTCGATGAAGCCGCAAAGGCGTTGCCTGTCGACGGGGCACCAGTGGATAAGACGGCAATTAATACAAGAATGATGCGCAGGCCGATTTTCATGGCCATTACTCCCTTCGGGGGGTGGAGTGCCTCACGATTCACATAATAAGCATAAGAGTCATGCGAGTCGTTACTGAAACGCCATCTGCCAATCGCATTCCTCTCGCGACTCGAACTCCCGCTCGATGATGGGCTGTGGAATATTCAGAAGAACAACAAGAAACCGGTTTGAGTGTAGCGAGCTTCGGCGAGTGCGGAAGTTGCGACCAAGCCGTGCAGGGGGTGACTCACTGCACTCTGTATTGTTACGACGCTGGAAGCGCGATCAGACTGGGGGCTTTGCCAGCCTTTATGCGTTGCGGTACCACTTGGCCATCGCAGCCTGCGCCACGTGTAGAGCCCGAGCCAGAACAACGAGCCTTTTCCAACCTCAGTGTGCTGTGTGGTGGAGGGCGAGGACGGCTTTCAGGATGTCGGTGATCCGGTTGGTGCTGCAGCGGAGTTTCCGGAGAAGTCGCCAGCCCTTGAGGGTGGCGATGGCCTGCTCTCCGGGGCAGCGGATCTTGGCGTGGGTGGTGTTGTGGCGGCGCTTCTATCGCTTGAGGCGGTGGCCGTGGAAGGGCACCCGGACAGGTCCGCCGGCTCCTGGTATGCCTTGTCCGCCCAGCATTTGAGGTCCGCATCGGTGAGCGCTCCGATGGTCCCGTGGTGCCGCCCGGCGGTCAGAGCGTGAGTCGAGCCGGGCAGAGCCGGTGAGGCTCGGAGCAGCCGTCCGAACGGATCGGTCATGACCTGCACGTTCATGCCGTGGCGTTTGTGTTTCCCGGAGTAATATGGGGTGCCGACGGCGATGCGGCCGATCGGCAGCAGGGTGCGTCGAGGACGACAAACGCCTTCTCTCCGGCCGTCGTCATCGCTTCGGCCAGAGACGGAGCGATGACGGCCAGGACGTCGACGGCCCCGCGTATGTAACGGTAGACGGTCGCGGTCCCGGTGCCGAACATGCGGCGCGCTGGGAGCAGGTGTCACCGCAGCGCAGGTGCGCGAGCACGGGAAGGTGCCTGACGGCCTGGCGTGAGCCGCCGCCACCGGGTGCCGATCTCGCGACGGTGCGCGCTCAAGCGCTGGGCGAGATCCCTCAGATGCGGCTGGACAGATCGATCGCCGATGGGCACTCGTCCAGGCCGCACTCATTCTTCGCGCTCTGGAAGCAGGACTCGATCGCCCAGCGACTGCCGGCCACTGCGACCAGCTGGTCGACGGTGGTGCTGGCGGGAGCGTGGGCCAGGTAGTAGGCGATCTCTTCGGGGCGGGCGATGCTGCGGCGGGCCATTACCCACCTGCGGTGCGAGGGCTCGCCGCTGTCGAAGAGCGGGACGGCCGACAACTGGGCGGCGGCCCAGTCGTAGAGGCGCGGGCCCTTGGCACCGTCACCGCAGGACAGTCGTTCCCAGGCATCATCGGGGCGTCGCCGATGAGCTGGTCGATGCGTCAGCAGCCGGCGAGGGACTTGACCTGCTGTGACTTCGGGACCGCGACGACGTAGCCGAGGCCGGCTTCCTCGATCATGCGGCGGAAGTGCCAGTCTTGGCCGTAGAGAACATCCGCGGTCACAGCCAGACCGCGACATCGCGATCGACTGCATCGACACCACCCACGAGCCGGTGGTCGTACGGGCCCGGGCTCGGTCTCGCCAGGCCGCGTGCCC
>NZ_JBVIQR010000140.1:0-4088 GCF_055576875.1 Streptomyces sp. NPDC033229
CGTGGGTGAGGCCCTTCGCGGAAAGCGACAGGACCATCTCGTCGACGCCGGTCAGCCGGCGCCGGCGCTTCTTGACGATCTGCGGCTCGAAGGCTGCTTCCCGGTCCCGCGGCACGTTGATCTCAACCGGGCCGACGTCCGTGATGACGGTCTTGGAGCGTTTCCCATTTCTTGAGTTGCCGCCGTTCTTGCCCGCGGAGTCGTGCCGGTCATAGCCGAGATGGTCCGTCATCTCGCCCTCGAGGGCGGACTCCAGGAGCCTCTTCGTCAGCTGCTGGAGCAGCCCGCCCTCGCCCGTCAACTGCAGGCCCTCGGCCTGGGCCCGGGCCACGAGCTCGTTCAGGAACCGGTCATCGACAGCCGTCGGCCAAGCCCCATCCTCAGACGCTATAGCTATGTTCTCGCTGGTCACAGGTGCAATCCTCCATGATCAGAGTTACACCGTTCCTTTTACAGGCCCTCCCGGGTTGATCGGGAAGCTCCTATAGATCGTCAAGCGGCCTGTAGGAGTTGCTGCTGCGAGATGTTCGTGCTGGTCAGGTACTTGTAGACCTCGCGCGCTATGAAGCGTTTAAGGCAGCGGAAGATGTCCTTCTTTGACATGCCCTCGGCCGTGCGTCGAGCGACGTAGAGCCGGGTGCGGGGGTCGTAGCGCATCCGCACGAGGGCGATCGTGTGGAGTGTGTGGTTGGCCTGGCGGTCGCCGCCGCGGTTGAGCCGTGGTCCGTCCAGAGCTAGCGGAGATCGGGGAGGCACCGCAGAGGTGGGCGAAGGAGGCTTCGGACTTCAGCCGGTCGGGACTGTCCCCGGCAGTGATCAGGAGCTGGGCAGCCGTCTCGGTGCCAACGCCAACCAGCTTGACCAAGCCCGGGGCCGCATGCGCGACCAGGGGTTCGAGTTCGGCGTCGGCCTCGGCTATCTCATCGGTGAGGTGCTGATAGCGGCGGGCAAGACGCCGCAGGGCGGTCCGGACCGCGCAGGTCGGGTCAGCGAGGTCGGTGCCGGGCGAGAGCGGGCAAGCTGCGCGATCAGCTGGTAGGTGGGCAGGCCGCGCAGGCGTTCGCGGACCTCGGCGGGGGCGGAGACTATGCAGAGGACAGCCCGAGGCGTCAGTCATTCGGTGGGTCAGGCCGTCGAGCGGTGCCATGATCAATTCTCACAGTCATTCGTAAGATCGGAAGGGCCCAGGGCCCAGGGCCCAGGGCCCAGGGCTCCGGGTATGGCTGTCACTGTGTTTGCCGTGTTCGTGGCTGAGGAGGATTGGCCGCCCGAGGTCCCGCGACGACTCGGCCACTCATTGGGATGCGCGAACTGAATCGCTCGTATGGACACGTCGGCGAGGTCGTCTGCAGGGCCAAGGAACCTGTACGACTTCGGAGGTGACCGTGCCTGAACTGTGGGCCGGAACGGATGCGGGCAAGGCCGAGCACCACTGCACGGTCATCGACAAGGATGCCGCGGTGCTGCTCTCGCGCCGGGTGCCCAACGGGGAGAGCGAGTTGCTCCACCTGCTGGGTGACGTCCTGGAGCTGGCCGACGGGGCGGGCCGGTGACGTGGGCGGTGGACCTGAACGCCAGCGGCGCCGCACTGTGGATCGCCCTGCTGGTCAGCCATGGACAGAAGCTGCTCTACCTCCCCGGCCGCAGCGTCCACCACGCCTCCGGCTCGTACCGCGGTAGCGGCAAGACGGACGCGAAGGATGCCTTCGTCATCGCCGACCAGGCCCGAATGCGCCGCGACCTGCAACCGTTGCAGGAGACCAGCGAGATCGCGGTCGATCTGAAGATCCTGACCGCCCGCCGCATGGATCTGTCGGCAGACCGCACTCGGGCGATCAACCGGCTGCGTTCGCAGATGCTGGAGTACTTCCCCGCCCTGGAGCGGGCCTTCGACTACAGCACCTCCAAGACCGCGCTCATCCTGCTGACCGGTTACCAGACCCCGGCAGCGCTGCGGCGAGTCGGGCGGGCCCGGCTGGCGGCCTGGCTGAAGAACCACGGCGTCCGCACCGTCACCGTCGCCAAGAGCGCTGCCGACGCGGCAGTTACCGCCGCTGAGGCCCAGTTCACCTCCGTGACCGGGGAGAAGACCGCAGCGAAGATGGTCCACACCCTTGCGAGGGAGGTGATGGCCCTCGACCAGGAGATCGCGGAACTCGAAGCCTTGATCGAGGCCCGGTTTCGCGAGCACCCCGATGCCGGAGTGATCACTTCCATGCCCGGCATCGGCGACATGCTCGGTGCGGAGTTCATCGCCGCGACCGGCGGCGACATGGCAGCCTTCGGCAGCCCCGACCGGCTCGCCGGTGTCGCCGGCCTCGCCCCGGTCCCACGAGACAGCGGCAAGGTCTCCGGCAACCTCCGCAGACCACGACGCTACAGCCGACGCCTGTTGCGGATGTGCTACCTCTCCGCCCAGGTCGCAGCCATACGCTGCCCCGAGTCCAAGCGGTTCTACGAGCGCAAACGCGCCGAGGGGAAGAGTCACAAGCAGGCCGTCCTCGCCCTGGCCAGACGCCGCCTCAATGTGCTCTGGGCCCTCATACGCGACCACCGTACATTCGAGGCCAGCAGCCCCCAACCCGTTGCCGCAGCGGCATGACACACTCACAAGGCGTCACCGCCCCCACTTGACAACATCATTGGGAATCAGTAGTTGCCTCTGGTGAGGTCTTGTTCGTGTGGGCAGCGTCGGATCCCTTGGTGGCGCCTGTGCCGCTTGGGCAGGATGCGTAGAGGCTTCCGGACTGACACATAAGATACCTAGACATGGGAAAGTCGACCAGGTTATGCAAAGTGTCCTACAATAGGGCAAGAATCCGCTGCTGCCGCAGTGAATCCCTCGGAATCAGCCCATGGCATGGCGGGCTTGATAAAATCTCTAGCGCCACGAGTGGTCGTCTGTGAGCAAAATCAGCAAGCTCCCGCTCATATCTCCCCGATTGATGCCACGGTGCGGGAACGCGGGGTGGCTTGGTCATGTGTTTACCAGAACGGTAGCTCACAACCTCACCCACGAAGGCCGCACCAGGGAAGCTTCTCAATGAAATATCACGAGCCCTTCAAACCTCCTAAAGAAAGCTTCCACCTGCTCTTTGTATGCACAGCTAACCTCTGCCGCTCTCGCATGGCAGAGGCCATTACCGCTGATCTAATCAGTCACACCGATCGGACCTGGCTCGTTACCTCAGGCGGGACCCGGGCGCGATATAATCAACCTATTGATACCTCCTCAGCCCACACCCTTCGCTCCCACGGAATCCCCATCCCGGAGAGAGCGTCCCGCCCTCTGACAGCCTCCGGGGCTGCAGCTGCGGACGCCATCGTCACCATGGAAGCCAAGCATCGGACAGAAACGCTGGCTGTGTGTCCTTCCGTGCTCCACCGGACCTTTACAGTGACTGAGCTGGCGGATCTTGCCAAGGCTCTGCCTCCCTCCCCCATGTCTCGCTACACCGACCTGAGCCCGGAGCGGGAGACACTTTCACGCATCGTGCATATGCGCATGCACCAGCGCGCCGTATCCTTAGCGGAACATGATATCCGCGATCCCTATGGGCAGGGTATCGCTGCATGCCAACGAACCTTCAACGAGCTCCTGCGCCTCCTCGGCCTCATCACGAATGCCCTACTGCCATCTGGTACGGCAGGTAGTGGAACAACAAGAACCACGGCGACGAAGGCCTGAACAGCAACGCAATACACACTGAGCACTTTCAGTGTGGCCACTGATGGGGTGATGCTGACGGGCACGTGCAGGTGACGTAACGGCCGAGTCCCCCAGGGGGGGGTGAGGGAGGTATCTGACATCTCATCTCGGTTGCCGGGGAGACCCGTTGATTGCTTATCCTGCCGCACTTGACCCTGCCGAACGCACTCGTGGTTACTGAACCTTTCTCATCCTGATCGCCAGGCGGTCTCGAGAGTGTGAACAGCGGCGACGATCTGGCTGATGGTGTTGGTGCTGCAGTGGGCGTTGCGGAGGATGCTCCGCTGCTTGAGCCGGGCGAAGGCGCGGTCGCCGGGGGCGCGCTGACGGGCGTGGTCCTGGTTGGACTGTGCGTACTGTTCGGGCAGGTCTCGTCCGT
>NZ_JBVIQR010000141.1:0-3904 GCF_055576875.1 Streptomyces sp. NPDC033229
CAAGGTGAAACTCCTGTGGAACCGCCGCCCGATCAGGGCCCTGATCCCCGACAGGGCCCAGGCCTGGTCCGGCCAGCCATGCGCGACCGCCCCCCCTTGCCGAGCTCCTGCTCCAGGACCGTGAACAGCTCGTCGCTCAGCTTGGCCAAGGAAGCGGTGCGTTCGCCTACCCACTGCCCATGGACATCATTTGCGCACTCATGGGCGCCCGCCAGCCCGAACTTGGCGTGCTGTTCGAACGCTTCCTCTCCACACAATCACCACCCGACCAAGTTCGCGCCAACCAACGTGAGCTGACCGCCCATACGCACTCTGCTCACCGAGCACCAGCTACACCAAGCCGACGACCTCACCGGCGCGCTCCTCGACGCCCACCACAGTGGGCAGTTCAGCGAGGAGGAAACCGTCCACATCCTCCAGCCGCTGGTGGGCTCGGGATTCGTCACCACCGTCGCCCTGATCGTCAACGCTGTCGTACACCTGCCCGACCATCCCGACCAGCTTGCCCTGGTCCGCTGGACCAGCTGGCTGGGACGCCGTCGTCGAGGAGACGCTGCGCTACGCGGCACCGAACTCCAGCTTCCTCATCCGCTTCGCCGCCGCCGACAGATTCGGTGACTCCCGCGGCTCTGGCACCGATAGTGATCCAGAGCCACTTTTCAACGAGCCCAGCAGCGCTTCGAGCCGAACGGCTTCCGGTGTGTCGGGACGGGAACCGGGATGAATGTAGGGAGGATGAGTACGCGTACTCGCGCGCGGCGCACCTCTTGTGTGCCCCCGTGGCAGTGATGACGAGTATGGCTGTAACAGCCACGGTGCCTTGCCGGTCCGTGGTGGAGAGGTTTCTTATTGTGAGAGGTTCTGCGTTTCGGGTGGCTGCCGTCCTGCTACTGGTCGGGGTGGCCGCTGTCGGACCTGCACCGGCCGCTGGGGGTGCAGGTCCGGTACGGGTGCAGCTGCTGAGCATCACCGATTTCCATGGTTATCTCCGGCCGCCCGGCCCGAGTGAGGGCGGGGTGGTCTCAGGGCCGGGCGGCAGTGCGGTGACGGTCGGGGGAGCCGCCTACCTGGCGGCTCACATCGCAAGGCTCCGGGCAGGTCATGCCAACTCGGTGCTGTTCGCCGCAGGTGACAGCTTCTCCGGCTGGCCGTTCGAGGTCGCAGCGCATGCCGATGAACCGACCATCGAGATCCTCAACGCACTCGGGCTGCGGTTCTCGACCGTCGGCAACCATGAGCTTGACGTATCACCCTCATTCCTTGTAGATCACATGGAACGCGGAATCTGCCAGGGAGCCATCGGAGAGGACGACTGTTTTACGGACTCCACCGGCAGACGCTTTCACGGCGCCGACTTCGAGTTCCTGTCGGGCAACATCGTCTCGGCGGCAACCGGTTCTCCCGTGACGGCCCCATATCGGGTGGAGTGGTTCACCGGCGGGGACGGTGCACGTATCCCCGTCGGGTTCATCGGAATGACCGTGCCCGGCACGCCGACCGGGTCCACGTCCTTTCAGCCGCGGCTGCGCGGACTGGACGTCGTGGATACGACCAACTCCTACGCCGCCGCCCTAAGAGCACGAGGCGTGCGAGCCCTGGTTCTCGTCCTTCACGAAGGTGCTCGTCCCCGCAGCGCGGCAGCCGAATACGACGGCTGCGGAGACGTGGCGGGTCCGGCTATGGACATCGCCCGGCGGGTTTCCCCGGATATCGATGCTGTGCTCACCGGGCACTGGCATGCCGGTTTCAACTGCACCGTCACTGACCCGGCGGGCATCCCCCGTCCGGTCGTGGAAGCCGGCCACCACGGGGGCCTGGTTAACGAGATAAACCTGCTGCTAGAGCCAGCCACCGGCGAGGTCCTGCGCGAGCGCACCGTCTCCGTCAACCACCCGGTCACCCACGACGTACCGCCCGACCCCCGCGCGCAACACATCGTGGACTATTGGACCGCCCAGGGTGCTCGTCGCTACGCGCAGCCCCTGGGCACCCAGGCCGGCAGCTTCCTGCGTGCACCGAACGCCGCAGGGGAAAGCACAGCAGCCGACCTCTACGCCGATATCCAGTACTGGGAAGCCAACCGGACCCGTGCCGGCCGTGCCGACCTCGCCCTTCTCGCCGTGGATCCGCCCACCTCCCCCACCGCGGTACGCGCGGACCTTCCGTACGCCAAGGGCACCCACCCCGCTGACGCCGACGGCCAGATCCTGCTCGGCGAAGCCCGGAACGCCTACGGCTACCAAAACCCCATCCTGACCGTCACCCTCACCGGCGCCCAACTCGAAGCCGTATTGGAGCAGCAATGGCGCACCACCACCGCCACCACCACACGGCTCGCCGTTTCCCACAACGTCCGCTACGCCTACGACCCCACCCGGCTCGTGGGAGACCGCATCTCCCCCGCCGAAATCGTCATCAACGGTCAGCGACTGAACCTCACTCGCTCCTACCGCGTCGCAGCACTCGCCTATACAGTCCTGGGCGCCGACGGCTTCTCCGCCTTCACTAGTTACACCAACCCTGTCCGTAACCACACCGACCACACCGCATTCACCGCCTACCTCCAAACCCATCCACACATCACTCCCGCTCCCCTCAACCGCACCTTCATCAAAACACAGCCTTTCCCTTCCGCGTTGAGCCATCGTTCCTATCGCTGATGTACAGGTTCAACGCTCCCTCCGCGATACCGGCAGGAGGCGCAAGGAGGGACTGTAAGAAAAAACGGTGTAACTCCGATCATGGAAGGGTGCACCTGTGACCAGCGAGAACATAGCCGAGGCGTCCGGTTCGGGGCCTGTGTCGGCAGGCCTGGATAACCGTTTCATCGAGGAGCTCGTGGCCCGGGCTCAGTCGGAAGGTCTGCAGCTGACCGGTGAGGGTGGCCTGCTCCAGCAGCTGACGAAGCGGCTGCTGGAGTCCGCCCTCGAGGGCGAGATGACCGATCATCTCGGCTATGACCGTCACGATCCGGCCGGGAAGAACGGTGGGAACTCCCGCAACGGCAAGCGCTCGAAGACGGTCGTCACCGACGTCGGCCCGGTTCGGATCGACGTGCCGCGTGACCGTGAGGGCGGGTTCGAGCCGCGGATCGTCAAGAAGCGTCAGCGGCGGCTGACCGGTGTCGACGAGATGGTTCTTTCCCTGTCCGCGAAGGGCCTCACTCACGGGGAGATCTCCTCTCACCTGGCCGAGGTCTATGGAGCCGATGTGTCGAAGCAGACGATCTCAACGATCACCGACTCGGTCATGGAAGACATGGCCGAATAGCAGGCCCGACCTCTCGACCGTGTCTATCCGGTCATGTTCATCGACTGCGTCAACGTTCCGTTATGCCGGCCGACAGGACTGGGACAAGATCGCGAAAGCGTTGAAGCCGGTCTACACGGCGCCGACCGAGGACGCGGCCACCAGCCAGTTCCTCGAATTCAGCGAGGAATGTGGACGGAAGTACCCGGCGATTGTGCGGTTGCGAGAGAACGCGTGGGCGGAGTTTTTCCCCTTCCTGCAGTTCGACGCGGAGATCCGCCGGATCGTCTGCACCACGAACGCGATCGAGTCGGTGAACGCGAGGATCCGCCGGGCCGTGAGGGCACCGGGACACTTCCCTTCCGAGAACGCGGCCTTGAAGTGTGTCTACTCATGTCCCTCGATCGGACCGGCACGGGCAGGAAACGCTGGACCACCCGCTGGAAGCGGGCCCTGCAGGCCTTCGACATCGCCTTCGACGGCCGCCTCACCAACAACCGAATCTGACAGCAACCAAACCGGTTACACCGTTTACTGGACAGACCCGCTTGCGTGTTCGAGGTGTCGCTGTGTGGTGTGGGTGTGCGGGGGATTTGGTTGTGGGTTGGCGGGTGCATGTGTCAGTGTGACCTGACCCTCTTTTGCTAGGAGTCTT
>NZ_JBVIQR010000142.1:0-3902 GCF_055576875.1 Streptomyces sp. NPDC033229
CAGACGTCGCAATCCACACCGAACCCAGAAGGCCCTCACCTGTTCAAGCACCCAGCACGCGTGTCACCAACGTCCCGGGACAACACACCTAGGGCTTGTCCGGTAGGTCAGACCGAAGTCTCTTCTTTTGGCCGCGCCGCGCTCTGTGGCGTGCCTGTGCCGCCCTTACCCGGTCATGGGCCCGGCATTGGCCCGAGCCCATGACTCGCGCAATACGGAGTGCCTCCGGGCAGTCAGCAGCCGGTAGCGGTAACGGTGATGTCGGGCACGGAGCCCCTGCCGCGCGATTGCACTGCCGCTTCCTCTGTCCAGATGCTGGTGACCTTCAGGGTGTAGGACCCGGGACCTTGGCAGAGGTAGCCCAGCCGGAGGGTCCTGTCGGTGCCGTGATCTGGATCAGTCCGGAGGCGGAAGGAGCTCTCCCTGAGCATCTCTCCGTCTTTGCTCAGGGAGAAGTGCCCGGAGACGTTGCACACGACCGGGCTGTAGAACACCAAGCTCTTGTACTGGCAGCGTGCGTTGATCGTGGCCAGGGGGCTGCCGTCGTTGTTGGTCAAGCAGCCTTCAACCGAAGCCCACCAGCCGGGATTGCCGTAGGCCGAACGCTCTTCACACCTCTGCGGTGGTGCCGCCGCGACCCCGATGGGAGCGGCTGGCCGGGAAAGGCTCCCCGCGGGTGGGCTCGGGGCGTGTGCTGATGCGGCGGTCGGGAGTAGGCAGCCGAGTGCGGTGATGGCGCTTGCCGCGATGACGGCCGTTCTGGTGCGCTTGTGCATGGCGGCCCCTTTGGCTCAGTGGATGCGTCCTGCCGCTGTGTCCTGCCCCGACAATCGGCGCTTCATATGTAAGGGCGCCGGTGTGGGTGACAACCCGCACCGTTTGTCCGAGCCGCCTGTGGGGCCTCTTCCAACGCTTGCGCCGCCGTAGGTGGCAGGTGCTGCTCCAGCCAGCCCGCTCCGCGTCCGTGAGATCGCCGCGCCCCAACAAGGGACGGAGCGATCCAGCGGCAGGCCCACTACGCGACCCATCGGACAGCCCCTAGCTGTATTGATCACGAGCGTTGTTGACACTCGCAGGCCTTGATCATGGCGAAGACCTCCGGTGTGGTGGAGGTGTCGAGTCTTCACCGCACGGAGGTCTTCGTGTCCCACCGTAATGCCCGGCTGACCGGCGGTGGATCACCGCACAGGACCACACCCGGTGGACGGCATGCGGCGTGCACTGGGAGGCGGTGGCCATCCGGCCGATGATCCTGGGCCTGACGGCGCTTGGCCGCATGTGTCTGCCCCACCAGCGCGGCTCCCCGGTCCTCGCCGACCACCTCCGCGGCGAGCTGTACGTGATGGTGGCGCCCGGCACCAGCGACGCCTGCGCCGGCCTGCCCGGCGTTCGCGTACTCACCCGCGGCCACTACCTGATCCTGCCGCGCACCGAGCACGGCTCCCCTGCGGCCGACTGGCTCGGCGCCCCGCGCGAAGACCCGCCCCTGTGCGTCCCCCGCCCCTCGCCTGGCCAGGCAGATCCACACCCTGACCAACCCCGAGCGGCCGCCGCCTCATGACTGCCGGGTGCACCCGGCGGTTCGAGCGCGCAGCCTGGCCAGAGTGCTTCCCGTGCAGACGGTCGACGGCGGCCGCCGCGAGCGGACACACTCGGAGCAGACAGAAAGGGGCCCGCGATGACCGCACAGCCGATCCACCCGCACGAGCCGGAGCGAGTGCCGCGCAACGCCGAGGGCATCGCGGCCGCGCTGGACGGCGGCCGCCGCATGGAGTTCTACCGCGAGCTGCTGGCCGCGGCCCCCGAAGAGGCGGAGGGCGTCCTGCGCCGCTGGTGGTGCGAGGCGATGCTCGACACCGACCCGGCCGGGGACCGGCTCACCGCGGCCGCGCTGGGCGGGACGCTGCCGACCACGGCGGTCGCCGACCTGATCGAGCGCCGCCGCGCGGCAGGCCTGCCTGTTGAGTGAGCCGTACACGAGGAGCCCGAGGGTCTGCCCTGCGTGCTGTCGGAGGAGGTCACCGAACTCCTCATGTCCTGGCCTGCCCGGCTCGGTGTTCGGCGCGATCGTGGCCGCCACCGTCGTGGTCAACGAGACCAGGGGCGAGGTGCCGGGCAGCACCGTGTCAGCCCGGTGGCCGCAGCAGCGGCGCATGCCACTCGGCTCGCTCGGCATCGCCGAGTACGTCATCGTCACCGACGCCGACCCGCCGCACATCGTCCTCACCCGTATCCAGCTCTACTGGCCTGATCGGAAGGGCCGGCGAGGCACCCCTCCGCCACCGCCCGGGTCGGTGCCCTCGTCGGGTACACACGGGTGGCCACGAAGGGGCAGGTGCTCGACCGGCAGGTCCACAGTCCTCACCGCCGCCGGCTGCATCCGGGTCTTCGCCGACAAGAAGTCCGGCAAGGTTGGCGGCCCGCCGGACCGGGCCGCCGTGACAGGGTGGCCGTGGCGAGCGACGGTCTCTTGCCACGGGAGGGGAGTCGCGGTGACGAAGTTCGGCCCGGAGCCAGCGGAGGTGCGGATCCCGAAGGTGGCACTGGACGCCTTCGCCACGGCGCTGAGCGTGCGCACGGCGGCGACGCGCACCTGGCCCGACGGCATCGAGTGGATGTACGCGCTGGGCTCGTGGGATGAGCCGCACCTCGAGGTGGCGCTCATGCCTGGCGGTGAAGAGGTGTGGCTGCGGATGTCCACCGACCGCTCAAGCGTCGCGGTGTGGACCATTGAGCAGTGGCTCGACTTCACCGGAGAACTGCCCGGAGCGGCGCCGCCCGGCTGAGACACGCGTCCGGCCTGGCGACTAGTCCCGTATTTCGCGGGTCGCTGATTCGGCTGGAGATCGGGGTCGGGCAGTGTCCGGCACAGGGGGAGACGTCGCCCTGCGCGCGGCTGCGGGAGCTCGATGGGAACTGCACGATGAGACGATGAGTTTTCCCGGCCCGGCCGGTCTACGGGGTTCGTCAGGTGATCAGAAAGTGCGAAGCAGGAGGAGCGATATGAGCCAATTGCTGCGGGTCCAGAACTTCACCGTCTCGAGCGACGGGTTCGGCGCCGGCGAGGGCCAGAGCCTCGAGAAGCCGTTCGGCCATGCCGATCCGGGGAGCTTGCTCGCCTGGGCCTTTGCCACCGACCACCCACCCATCAACCGCTCCGAACCCGGCAGCCGAGGTCTGGACGACTACTTCACGCGGGACTACGCCCGCAACATCGGCGCCGAGATCATGGGCCGCAACAAGTTCGGGCCGCAGCGCGGGCCCTGGCAGGACCACGAGTGGCAGGGATGGTGGGGTGACAAACCCCCGTTCCACACGCCGGTGTTCGTCATGACGCACCATAAGCGCCCGTCGTTCACGCTCTCCGACACCACGTTCCACTTCGTCGACGGCGACCCGGCCGCGGTGCTCGCCCAGGCGAAGGAGGCAGCTCAGGGGAAGGACGTCCGGCTTGGCGGTGGGGCCACGGTCATCCGGCAGTTCCTAGAGGCCGACCTCCTCGACACCTTGCATGTGGCGGTCGCGCCGACGAAGCTCGGCTCCGGGGCCCGGCTGTGGGAGTCCCCCGACGAGCTGCTCGACCGGTTCCACCAGGACGTCGTGCCCAGCCCGAGCGGCGTGACGCACCACCTGTTCTGGCGGAAGTGAGGCCGGACCAGCTGGCCGACGCGGGCTCCGTCACCGGCGCCTGCGGGGCGTCCTAGCCCCTGTAGTGAGGACACCTCGCAACTCGGTTCCGCCCGCGGATCCACGCACCCGGAGAACGAGCCGACTGTCGGCACGAGACGCCAAGAGGTCCGCTCCTCACTAGGGACTGTTTCTCGGATCATGTTCGGAGCCAGATAGCGAGGGCTGCGAATGTGACGGTGCCGAGGTAGATGTAGGCGCGTTTCTCGTAGCGG
>NZ_JBVIQR010000143.1:0-3858 GCF_055576875.1 Streptomyces sp. NPDC033229
GCCGTCTCGCCGAAGCTCGCCGCGCACGTCCAGGCGGTCGCCTTCCACGCGGAGACCGGACAGCTGGACCTCCACCCGGACTCGCCCGCGTACGCCACGCAGCTGCGCCTGATCAGCTCCCGGATCGTCGCCGCGGCGAACGACGCGGTCGGCGCCCAGGCGGTCCGCACCGTCCGGGTCTTGGCCGTGGGCGCGACGTCCCCGGCGCCCGGCGAGGCGGCCACCGCTCCGACGGAGGCAGCTGCGCCCGAGGCGCCGGTGAAGACCCGCGACATGGCCCCGCCCGGCTTCCACCGGGCGCTCACCGCCTACCAGGCCGTCCCGCGCGTCCAGCAAGTCCGCTCGGGCGTCACCGAGGCGATCGAGCGGCAGAACCGGGCGATGCGCGAGCTCAGCCGCCGCGCGTTCCCCGAGCCCGCCATCGTTCCGGACGATGCGCTGGCCCCGATCGAGTAGGCCCGTATCCAGCGCCGCCGCCAGGCCGCGGCGACCGAAGCCGCCGCCCTGCGCCGCGCCCGTGCCGAAAGGGCCGGGCGAACCGTCCCCGAGCTGTCACGCGCTCCGCGGGCAGCCGGTGAAGTGGCATGAGCGTAGTGGCCGAGGTGTTGGGCAGCAGGGCGAGTACGGATCACTACTGGGCGAGGAAGGCCCGGCCCGCGTCGGTGGCCACGAACCGGTCACCGTTCTCCCCATCGGCGCGTACGGCGACGTCGGCGAGCCCCTTGGCGCACAAGGAGATGGTGGACTGCACGAGGTCGAGGCGCTCCTCGGTCCACGCCACGCGCACCGGGTCCTCGCCCGGGGCATTGATGTCGGGGGCTGGGCGGCTCTGCAGCCGGTCAGCCACCTCGAACGTGCCGACGGGTTCGGTTGAGGCGGCGAGCAGGTGCAGTACCTGGCTCTCGTAGCTGGTCAGGGTCACGGTGGCTCCTCGGTGTCGACGGGCGGCGTGTGCCATGGTGCATCAAGAGTGGCAACGAGAACGGGGGCGGGCCAGAGGGACCTGTACCGGCGGAGCTCGCGTGTGATTGCTCGCAGGAATGGTCTGCGGAACCGGAGCCGTACGGGGGTACGGGCGCGATATCGTGGACTCTCCGACGTCGCCTTTCATGATCTTGCAGGAGCACCTGTGCCCGAGGACCCCATCGCTCACAGCGAGCTCGCTGCCCTGACCCGGCGCTTCGAAGAGGTCTCGGCTCAGGACTCCCGCGAGTTCGGGATCATCAAGTCCGACCTCACCGCAGTGCGCCTGCAGGTTGGGAACCTGGACCAGAAGGTCGAGAACCTCAGCGGCCACGTGACGCAGCGCCTGGACGGTCTGGAGCGGAAGATCGACGGCTTCATCGACGAGCAGCGCGCGGTCAACGCGACGATGGTCGAGTTACTGTCCTCGCTCGTGGGCAAGAGCACCGGCAAGTGACCTCACGGCCCTGCGGCTGAACAGCTGGCCAGGGTGAAATCAGGGCCCGGACCACATATGGTCCGGGCCCTGATCCGTGTGCGGGCCGGCCAGGCCCACGAATCTCCGCCGCAGCGCCGCGATGAGGCTGGGCTATCGGCCGGTACGGGTACGTCGGGTGTGGACGAGGTGCTGCCAGCGGGTGCGTACGGCGTCGCGGCTGTCGATCCACTGCGTGGTGGTGGGACCGGGCAGGGAAAGGCCGCCCATGAAGTGGGCGATGTCGGTGAAGTAGGCGAAGTCCCCGCTGGCCGTGAGCTCGCGTAGCCGGCTGATAGCTGCGGTCAGGCCCTGGTCTTCGCCGCGTACGGCGTGGTGGAAGGCGACGGCGAGCTCGACGAACCGGTGGAGGAAGGGCAGGCCCGCGGTCGTGATGTCGGTGTTCAGGCTCCGGGCGCGGTCGGTGATGCCGTCGGTTCCGGCGTCCTTGATCAGGGCGACGACCTGGGCCAAGAGGGTGTTGGACCGTTGGTCGAGGCCTTCGAGGATCTGGTGGGCGAGGGAGAGCTCGGCGTCGGCCCGGTCCGGGTCGGCGAAGGACAGTGCGAGGGCGAGGCGGACCTGCATCATCGCGCGCTCGCCGGCGGCGCCGTGGTCTTCGGCTTCGGCGCGGCCGGCCTCGAACGCGGCGACGGCCTGGTCGGTGTTGGCGTGGGACCAGTGGATGTCGCCGAGGACGCGGTGGTGACGGCCTTTCCATCCCAGGGTGGGGACGGCGGCGAGCGCG
Organism: Streptomyces sp. NPDC033229; assembly: GCF_055576875.1. NCBI lineage: Bacteria > Bacillati > Actinomycetota > Actinomycetes > Kitasatosporales > Streptomycetaceae > Streptomyces > Streptomyces sp. NPDC033229. Next base: position 2,187 of record NZ_JBVIQR010000143.1, read on the forward strand.
GTGGGGAAGTCGCCCGCCAGCCGGGACAGGTTGGCCAGGCCACGGCGTGCCTTCGGTGCGAGGCGCCCGCCGGCGTCGGCGACCTGCCGCATCCCAGCCCGGGCGGCGGCGCCCTGGTCGAGGTCCGTGTACGCCGTCGCCCGGTAGTACAGGGCGAGCTCGGTGAGCGCGGCGGACAGCAGCCCGGAGTCCAGCACCTCGCTCAGCCGCTCCACCGTGCGTTGCCGGTGTTCGTGCTGGCGGCGGGTGATGGCGGTGAGGAGTTCGGCCAGGGCGTCCGCGGCGGTGTCCGGGGCACCAGCGGTGTCGGTAGGGAGGGTGAGGGGTTCCCAGACGGAGTCGTCGGTGTAGGCGTGGGCGGCCGCGGTGAGCCAGCCCAGATCGGTGAGGCGGTGGTCGCGGGCGAGGCCCAGGCCCTGGCGGAGGCAGGCGACGAGGAGGAGCCGGCTGGGCCCGGGCACGGTGCTGTTTGTCCACTGCTCGCCGAGGGCGGCCAGCGCGCGGGTGGCGGCGTGGTGCCAGTCGGTGTCGGTCCAGCGGTCCTCGCTGTGGGTGTCCTCCTGTACGGCGGTGCGGATCGCCCGGTGCAAGTGATACGGCCACAGCGCGAACGTGTTCTCGGAGATCAGCGGGCGTTCGGCCAGCCGGCGGGCGGGGGCCTGTTGGGAAAGGCCGTCGGCCCGGGTGGCCAGGTCCAGGTCGAAGGCGTCCAGGAGGGAGACCGTGCGCAGCAGGTGGCGCTCGTCCGTCGTGAGGTCGGACAGAGTTCGGGCCAGCAGGGCGGGGAAGCTGCAGTCGAAGTCGTCCGGGGTGGGGGTGCCGCCGGTGCGCCGGATTTCCAGGAAGCGGGAGACGGCGAGGTCGAGGTGGAGGGGCAGGCCGTGGGAGCGGGCGGTGATCGCGGCCCAGATGTCGGCGTCGATGAGGGACCGGCCCTCGATGGTGAGCCGGCGGGCCAGGTGGGTCTCGCAGTCCTCGGGGGACAGGCCCCCGATCAGGTGCTGGCGCCCGGCCAGTGCGCCGGTGCGGGGAGCGGGGACGGTACCGGTGGCGCCGAGGCCGGGCCAGGCGGTGGGGCCGGTCCAGTCGAGCTGGCCGTGCAGGGTTGCGGTATACTGCGGTCAGGTCCCTGCGGATGACGGAGACGCAGTGCAGGTACGGCGAGCGCTCGGCCGCGCGGACCACGTCGGGAACGATCTGGAAGGTCGCGTCGTGGGCGGCGGCCGCCGTGAACCTCGGGATTCCGCCCAGGCGGGCCACCTCGGCGCACCGGGTCGCGGTGCCCAGCCGGCTGTCCGCGGCCCGCGCCCCGATCACGACCAGCTCCACGCGCCGGCCCTCCCGGTAATGGCGGCGGGCGCCGTCGAGGAAGTGAGCGACGCTGTCCGGGGCGATCTCGATCAGCATGTCCCTGCGGCGCGCCCGTACGTACGCCTCGGCCATCTCCTGCCACTGCCGGTAGTCGGCCCTGATGCGGACGGAGGCCGTGCGCGGATGCTGCTCCAAGGAGCCAGCGGTAGTCGAAGTGGACCGCCTTGAAGAGGCCGACCTCGACCCGGGTGGGTGTCCCCTTGCGTGTGCCGAGGGAGTGGTGTGCAGGCGCAAGGGGACACCCGGTCTCTGTTTCCTGCGGTTAGCTGACGGTGACTTTGGCGGTGTTGGGGATGTTGGG
>NZ_JBVIQR010000144.1:0-3825 GCF_055576875.1 Streptomyces sp. NPDC033229
GGTTGATCCTGGTCGACAACCCGTCTACCAGGAGCTTCACCACTACGTACAGCCCAACCACCCCCGCCCGGCCCCCATCAGGTTGGAAAAGGCTCCCTGAGTGGCAGCGTCGATACGCGATGCGGGCAGGCTGCGAAGCGTCTCCGAAGCTGGCTGGGCTCACGGCCTGCGGGACTGCCGCTACCGCGGCCGCCAGGGCTTGAGGGTGGCGGTGGCTTGCTCGGCGAGGGCCCGAATCTTGGCCGCCCTCAACCCCGTCGAGGGCATCTGGTCCCTGCCGCGACGAGGCCCACTGGCTCCAGCACGTTCTGAGCGCGATGGTTTGCAACCTCACCCGCCTCGCCGACTGGAATCACCGCACCCCAGACCACCTGCCGCCGAACAACCCACTCCACGCACTCTGCACCGCCGCAGCGTCGACCTCAAAGAGATCACCAAAAACAGAATCCATTCATGATCCAACCTCAAGTGACATCGAACACCAGACACATTTACCCATACCGTTAGCCATTGGCTTGCTGCCCCACTCGTCGGTGAGTCGCTCGACGATCGCCAAGCCGCGACCGGTTTCATCGGTGTCAAGGGCTGAACGGGGTGCGGGCAGTTGCTGAGAGGTGTCGATGACTGCGATATATAGTTTGTCGTCAGTGCACTCGATTGTGATTGTGACTATGCTGTCTCCTGCGCTGCCATGCCTCACAGCATTGACCACCAGTTCGTGGGCGACTAGGGCAGCGTTCTCTGCCAAGCGTGAGAACTGCCAGCGGCTAAGGCGGTCGGTCACTGTGCGTCGAACCCCGGCTGCATCCAGAGGGTCCGCAGTGATAGCCATCTGAAACCAGTGATGGGTGCTCATCCTCCCCTCCCCTTGCGCTGAGAACCCACACGGGGTGCCCAGCCTCGACGCCTGTGAACGGTAATTCGCAAGGCCATGCGAGGTGCCGGCAGGTTTTCTGACCGAGTGATAATCCGATGACATTTGGGCCATCGCGGGCCTGTAGGCTGCTTGTAGATTGAGAGCGGCCATGGGGGGTGAGTCGCCATCGGAATCAGTCGATGGCGGCGCCTCTTCTTGAGCTCTGAATGTCCCATCCTGCCTCCTCGGGGACCAGACAAGGCAGTCGCACGGTGGCGGGAATTGCCAACGTCGCTGACAGGAGTGTCTCACCTGTCTCAGCAGACAACTGGAAGTGGTGGGGGCGCATTGTTTGAAGCGCGACGGTTTCTTGATTACAAAGCGTTGCTTGGGTGCTACTCAATATTCGCGCGAATGCATTATGTCATAGATCTAGCCCCGCGATCGCATAGGTGCACCAGTCTTGAGAGGGTGTTGAGACTGTGCTTGTGCCATTTGAGTGTGAGAAGGCGGCACTAGCCGGCAAGAGACCAGAAGCTGTAGATCGTCCGGCGGGGAGTTGGGTGCAGATGGGCTCCCTGGCGGGAACACTGAGACCATCTTGTCCGGCTGGTGGCAATGATGGGAACGTTGTCCGTGATGCATCCAGGATTACAACGAGATTGGTCCAGGCCTATCGTCGTCCGTGCCCTGGGCGCGGGGATGGGCTGCGGAGATCCGGGAGAGCAGGTGGACGCCGGCCGCGGTGTCGGACACGCTGGCGGCTGTGACCATCACGGTCAGCAGGAGAGCGAGCGTGTCTGTGCTCAGGTGGCGTTTGCGGCCGACGATCCGTTTCTCGGCGTCGGTGCCCTAGCCGGTGAGGTGCACGTTGGCGGAGGCCTTGACGCTCCGGGAGTCCAGCACGCAGGCCGACGGCTCGGCGCTGCGGCCCTCGGCCTCGCGGACCAGGCGCCGCAGCAGGCTGCTGAGCTGCTCGAAGACGCCGTCCTGCTGCCAGGCAGCGAAGTAGCCGCAGGTGGTGCGCCAGTGTGGAGTCGTGGGGGAGGTAGCGTCACGGGATGCCGGTGCGGTCGACGTAGAGCACAGCGTTCATGAGGGTGCGCAGGTCGTGCTCGGGGAGTTCGGGGTGGAGCGGGAGGAGTTGGTGATCGCCGAGCGGGTGCTGCGCCGACTGGCCGGACAGGACCGGGCCGAGGTAGAGGCAGCCGTCGCGGTGGCTGCGGTGGCTGCGGTGAAAGCGCAGGTGGCAGGGCGTGCGGTGCTGCTGATCCCGCACCGTGGCGATGACCCGGACGAGACCGCGCTGCCCGGCGGCTACCCGCAAGGCCCTGGCGATCGTTCGGACCGTCGATGGTCTGGTACAGGTCAGGACCGTGGGCGAGGAGCTGGGACTCGAGGTGGCGGTGCGCGGGAAGCTGGAGCCGCTGCGGGCGAAGATGACCAAGCTCGCCGACCGTGGATGGCTGCACAAGCAGCCCGGCGGACGGTTCACCGCACGCCGGTAGCCGCACCGGGACGATGAAGGCCGGGGCGTAACCAGCCGGCCCACGGCGGCAGTTGAGTTTGGTGTGAAGGAAAGCAACCCTCACGCCGAGGGCCCGACGACCCTGTCTGCACCGCCCGCCTGCCACTGTCGAGCGCCACCCTGAACTACCTCGCCACCCTGATACGCGGCCACCTGAAGAAGACCGGCTCACCGTGAGCCCTGCCCGCGGGGAAGATCGCGGGGAGCGCCCTGGCAGTGCTGCACTGTGACCAGCGGCCCGGCCATCTGGCCGGCGGAAACAGGGTGCACCTCACCGCCGTCACCGCTGGCCCGCGAGGCCGCCGCCCTGCTGGCCGCCCTCCGCGACTGGACCGCACCCTGAAGAAGAACTGGCGCGTGCCCGGCAAGGTACGCACCGACCCGAAAATGGGCGACCGCCCTGGTGAGAGCTGTGCTGCTGCTGACGAACCGCGAAGTCGCCCGCTGACCGATGACCACGCCGGGAGTCATTCGCCCCCGACCAGCATAAGCACCCCGAAGCCCACACATACCAGCCCGCTTGACCTGCAAGCTTCACGATGCACAGTGCCCAATGAGGCGGGTGACTGGTCTGGGGTTCTTGCGTGGCCGGACGGTGAGTTCGTCTTCTCCGTGGAGGATGCGGAAGTGGGTGTCCTCGATGACGACGGTGACGATCTTTCCGGCATGGCGGGGTCCGAGCTTGATGAACTGCTTGGCAACCATGATCCTGCCGCTCGCGTGGATCTTGCGCTGTGTCCGGATGGCTCCGGCCAGCGAGGGCGGAGGAGGCAGCGGTGAGGTGGCTGTCCGGGTGCTGGGGAGCTTGCCCAGTTGGTCGGTGGGGACGGGGCAGGGCCAGGTGCCCCTGAGGGCGTTGTCGGCGATAGTGTGCATGAGGTACCCGTCGAGCCGGAGTGTGATGGGGCGTCCTGCCGTACGAAGCCGACACCGGCGACCAGCAGGATCTTGCCGCTCCGGTCCTGGGCAGGGCAGATGGTGCAGCCTCAGGGCCAGCCGGGCCGGCGCCGTAGCGCAGGGTCAAGTAGGCGAGGTCTTCCGGCCGCAGCCGAGACGGGTCAGTGGTGACCAAGTGCCCGTCGAGCAGGAAGTGGACTGCACTGTTGGCTCAAACCGTCAGCGTCCGGTGGGCCAGCGCCTGGTGGGTGCCGACCCGCAGCCTGCCGCCCGCCAGGGTGAGCCCACCACTGGGCGCACCTCGAACTCTCGCTGACACATGGAGCGGGAGAACGGTCTTCGATGGCCAGCTCCGGGTGAACGGTGCCCTCGAGCTCCTCGTCCACAACGGGGGCGGGAGCGTGTTTGACGGCCCGGCGGGCCGGGACCTAGCCTCGATCTTTCGTGATGGTCCGCCGACGAAGTCGGTGGGCCGTTCCGCTTTCTGTGGCTCGTGGTGGGCAGGCCGAAAGCCCGAGTGTTGTCTCGGGTGGACGCCGGGTTC
>NZ_JBVIQR010000145.1:0-3730 GCF_055576875.1 Streptomyces sp. NPDC033229
CGAAGCCCTCGCCGACCCCCGCGTACGCAGCGGGAGCTACGCGCCGGAGGAGGAGGGCGGTGAAGGCGGCCAGGAGCGGGCGGAGGGTGAGCGGGGGCCGAGTGCGCCCGCGCGGGAGCTGCTGAGGTTCAGCACACCTCGGGATCCGGCGCTGCTGGCCCGGTTCGTGAAGCTGCGGGTGGTTGAGCCCGAGAACGCCTTCTGGCGGCGTGGCATTGAGGCCGCCGTGCGGTATGTGAAGGAGACCGGCGCCGAGCAGCTGCGGGTCCCGTACGACTTCATCACGCCCGAGGACTGGGTACCGGCCGGGTTCCCGCTGGGCACCTGGCTCGCCGACCAGCGGCGCTTTAACAAGGCCGGACGCCTCGGCGAGGCCCGTGTTGCCGAGCTGGACGAGCTCGGGATGGTCTGGTCCCACCAGGACATCGCCTTCGAGGAAGGGCTCGCCGCCGCCCGCGCCTGGGCTCAGGTGCACGGGCACTTCCTGCCGCCCGCCACCGCTGTCTGGGACGGGTACCCAGTCGGGACCTGGGCGAAGAACCAGCGTACCGCGGCCCGCCTCGCGGACATCATCGCCGAGCGGCGCGAGGCCGGCCTCCCCGTCGAATCCAGCGCCAGGGCACTCACCGAAGCACGACGGGACGCCCTGGAAGAGATCGACCCGGGCTGGTGCCCGGCGTGGGACACCGGGTGGCAGCGCTGCTTCCGCCTCGCCCACGCTCACGTCCAAAGCGGCGGGGCGGTGCCGAGGGTGCCGGGCGAGGTGATCGTGCAGGGCGAAGATCTCGGCCGCTGGGCCTGGGCGTGCCGCCTGGGCTGGGACGCGTTCCTGCCCGTCCAGCAGTGGCTCCTCGAGAACGTCCTCGGCCTCACTCCGGCTGAAGAGCACGAGCGGCCCGTGAAACGCATGCAGGACGATAAATGGGCGCTCAACCTCCGGGCGGCATGCCAGTTCCACGCCCGCGAGGGCCACCTGAACGTGCCCCGCAAGCATGTCGAACACCTGGAACCAGAAGACGGGCCGGCAGGCCGCCGGGACGGCGCTGAGGAGCTCCTGGCGGTGAAGCTCGGCATGATTCTCGACAACATCCGCAAACGCGCCGACAAGCTCACCGAGCAGCGCCGCGCAGACCTCGACACGCTCGACATGCGCTGGCCATGATGAGCGGCGCCACGGTCCCCCGTTCCTCGCTGCCGTACTCCTGTAGCGCCCAAATTGTTGTTCCAGCTCGGCGCTGCCTGCCGGAAGGGAAACCAGCAAGCCGCTGCGGTATCCCCATAACACCGCAGCGGCTGACCCCGACCATACCGGCGCCGTAGAGCACGCTGATCGGCCAGGTCCGGTGCCTCCCTCCAGCCCGAGTGCTTGAGGCGGGAGGTTCAGGTCAGGCAGGTGAGCACCGGCCTGTTGTCAGTGGCGCCTGCTACCTTGCGGCCACTCATTTCATACGTAGACAGGGGGCGTAGTGGGTCTTGCCGATGAGGTCGAGGGGGCTGTCACCAGGGTCGTCTGTGCCGACTGGGACACTCGCAAGGGCACCGTCGTGCCGTCGACCGAGAACGTGAATCTGAGCAACGGGGCCGTGGAGGTCGACGCGGTCTACCTCTACGCGGACTTGGCCGACTCCACCGGCCTGGCGCGTGACTTCACGCGTACGACGGCAGCGAAGGTGATCCGCGCGTACCTGGACGCCACTTGCAGGGTCATCAGGGCCAGGGGAGGAGAAATCCGCAGCTTCGACGGCGACCGGGTTATGGCCATGTTCATGGGCGACACCAAGAACACCGATGCTGCGAAGTGCGCTCTCCAGATCAACTACGCCGTGCAGAAGGTCGTGGGCCCGAAGGCGGAGGCGAACCTGCCTTCCCTCACGACGAAGGGCTTCGAGATCAAGCACTGCGTCGGCATCGACTCCGGTACCGCGCTCGTGGTCCGAGGCGGTGTACGCGGCAGCAACGACCTCGTCTCAATCGGTCGGGCCCCCAACGTGGCCGCCAAACTGAGCGACATCCGCAACGGCGACTACCGCACCTACATCACCAAGGCAGTCTTCGGCACCATGATGGACAGTGCGAAGTTCGGGGGCACCGAGAAGAAGCTCATGTGGGAAGGGCCCTTCACCCGCGAGGTCGGTGGAGAGAAGATCACCGTCTACAGGTCGAGCTGGACATGGAAGCTGTGAACGCCGCTTCCGATCCGCGCGAAACGGCCTGGCGCATCCATGCCGCCCTGGGCGAGTGGACGGCTCGCGTGGACGCGAAGGCGTCCTTCGCTCTGACGCTGGAGTCCGCCGCCCTGGTTGGCATCGTGGCTCTGTCCGACGAGAACCGTCTCTTCTCGAACCTCACCGGGTTCAGCGTCCGTGGTCCGCTGTGGGCCGGGATCCTGCTGATCCTGGCCGGCGCTGTCCTGGCGATCCTCGTCGTTGTTCCCCGGCTGCGTTCCAGGAAGAAGCTGCAGGCGGAGTCCGACCAGAACTTCATCTACTTCGGCCACCTGCAGTTCTGGGAGCCCACCGCCCTCGCGCAGACGTTCCAGGAACAGGACATGCTGCCCGTACTGAGCAACCAGCTCATCAACATGAGCAAGGTCGCTTGGCGCAAGCACCGCTTCGTTCAGCTCTCGTTCCTCCTCGCCGCAGCCGGAGGCATCCTCGTATTCATCGCTGGCATCGCCACCTAAGCAGCAGGGCCCGGATCCAGATGGATCCGGGCCCTGCTCATGCAGTAGCGGGGGCAGGATTTGAACCTGCGACCTCTGGGTTATGAGCCCAGCGAGCTACCGAGCTGCTCCACCCCGCGTCGGCAGCCCCCACCGTACGCCATCACAGCGAGGTCACGGACCACTTTCTGCCGGGGCCAGTCTTCTAGGCGGCGAAGCCGACGTTGGTGACGTACTCGTACTGGCCCCACTGGCTTCCGAGGTCCGGAAGGACATCGGTGGTCCATGCGGCGTCGAGGCCCTGGTGGTCGCCGGCCGCCCAGGAGCCGACGATCCTGTCCCAGCGGCGCACGTTCATCGACCGGTACTCCACCACCCGCTGCAGCGGGCGCGGCACCTGGGACTGGTTGATGGGGTGGAGCTCCACCCGGGTCCCACGGCCGCCGCGGTTGAGACGGGCCAGGAGATGCCGGGCGACATTCTGGCGTCGCACCAACCGGTACGCGGTATCGATGCGCTGCAGGTTGGCTTTCGACGGATGGCGTTTGCCCTCCAGCCAGGCTTTGAGCGTTCGGTCGGTGACGGTCAGCCCGGCATCCTTGGCGGCCTGGCGGCTCTTACCGGTCTTGGTCAGGTAGTGCAGGCGCGCTATCAGACCGCGCCTGGCCGTCACCGGGGTGGCGATACCGCCCGCGAGCTCGTCGAGTTTGCGGGCGACGGCGTCGCTGCCCTTGATGCCACGGGCGCCGAACTTCCCGAAGTCGAGGTTCTTTTCCGGCACTACTCCTGCCCCTCCTCTTCCGTCTCGGTGCGTCCGGTGTCGGCAATGTAGGTGTCCTTCACCTTGACTTCTGTAACGCCACGGCCCTCGGGGAAGACACGGCGCCAGTCGCCGATGACGTGGAGTTCGTCGGTGCCCATCGCCCGGACCAAGGTCAGGCCCTCGTCATGGACCTTAAGCGCCTTAAGCCACAGGTTGGAGAACGCCTGCGAACGGATGATGTGCATCCAGTCCGGACGGTACAGCTCCCGGTTGTAGTTCGACTCCCCCATCGTCGAGACGAACTT
>NZ_JBVIQR010000146.1:0-3722 GCF_055576875.1 Streptomyces sp. NPDC033229
GCTACCTCGCCGGCCTCCACCTGCGCGCTTCATTGATCTGGATCAAGGACCTCACCCGGACCAGCCCTTGATCACAACCGAATACGCGCCCTAGTACTGGCCGTCCCTGGCTTCGCGGTCCTCGGCTATTGCACCCACGACTGGACTGCTGCCGGGGTGCTCGTGGGGGTTGCGGCCGTGCTTCTCTTCCTCTGGGGTGGCGGCATGGTCATGCGTGGCCGCTAATCCACGCATGACCATGCGATGCCCAGCACCGCTGGCGTATCTTCCGATCCATGAGCGAACAGCGGTCCACGCGGAACGACTTGAGCGGCAACGTTGCAGGACATTCCGTCCAGGCTGGAGCCGTCCACGGTAACGTAGTGTTCAACTCGAGTATCGAGCCGCAGAGCTCAGGAGAGGCGGAGATCCATCGCCGGTGGACAGAGCGGCAACGACGCATCCTTGACGAGGAGGAAGCTGAGAGGGCGACGAAGCGACGACGAGCCGAGCGTTATGTGCGGGCTTGCCGCCTTCGGGCACAGGTGTCCTTGGCTGCACTGCCCGTGTCCATAGCGGCTGTGATAATGGGCACCCTGCACGTGGTGGCCTCTATCTACGGGGTCCTTGGGTTATTGTTCACGGCCATCTTCACTTTCGGATGGATCCAAAACACGCAGGTAGTTCGGGCTTGGGAGGCCGGACGAACCATCAAGGTTCCGCGCAAATAGTCGGAGCGTTGAGGAGGTGACGCCTTCCCGCCGAACCCGGGTGTCACTGGCCCGCTAGTGAGCCGGTTTTGAGTCTTGGTGTCGCCACGTGAGTTGTGTTCTATCCCGGATCCTGGCAGGGGTGGTGACGGCTGGGTCGTTCGGCGGTGTGCTGGAGGGTATGGGTGACAGCAGGCTGGTCCCGCTTGTGCTCTCGGAGTCCGAGCGGGTGGTGTTGCAGGGGTGGGCGAAGCGTCGCATGACCGCGCAGGGCCTGGCTCTGCGGGCGAGGATCGTTCTGGCGTGCGCGGAAGGCGGCAGCAACATGGCTGTCGCGGGCCGGCTGGGTGTCCACCGGATGACGGTGAGCAAGTGGCGGTCGCGGTTTCTGCGGGACCGGCTGGACGGTCTGGCTGACGAGCCGCGGCCGGGGGTGCCGCGGACCATCACCGATGCCCAGGTGGAAGAGGTGGTGGTCCGCACCCTCGAAGAGGTCCCCGAGGGGTCGACGCACTGGTCGAAGCGGGAGCTGGCCCGGCGGGTGGGGATCTCGCCCACGAGCGTGCTGCGGATCTGGCGCGCTTTCGGTCTTCAGCCCTGGCGGACCGAGGCTTTCAAGGTTTCCCCGGACCCGTTGCTGATCGACAAGATCCGCGATGTGGTGGGGCTGTATCTCGCGCCGCCGGCGAACGCGGCGGTGTTCGCGGTGGACGAGAAGCCGCAGATCCAGGCCCTGGAGCGAACCGCCCCCGTCCTGCCGATGGTGCCGGGGGCACCGGAGCGTCGTAGTTTCGACTACGTCCGGCACGGCACCGTGGACCTGTTCGCGGCGCTGAACACCGCCACCGGCAAAGTGATCGGGAAACTGTCGACCCAACACCGCGCGGTGGACTTCCGCGACTTCCTGGACGAGATCGACCGCCAGACCGAACCCGGCCTGGCGGTGCACGTGATCTGCGACAACCTCTCTGCGCACAAGGCGCCCCTGGTGCACCGGTGGCTGCTCGCCCACCCCCGCTTCGAGCTGCATTTCACCCCGACGTACTCGTCGGGGACCAACCAGGTCGAGCGGTGGTTCGCCGAGCTCGAACGACGCTGCCTCGAACGCGGCGTGTTCTGCTCGCTCGACGAGCTGAAGACCGCGCTCGAAGCCTGGGCCAAGCACTGGAACAGCGATGCCCGCCCCTTCAAATGGACCAAGACCGCCGACCAGATCATCGACCGGATCTGCCGCTACTGCTCACGCATCTACGGACCGACTCACTAGCCCATCTCCAGGCTGCCTACCAGCAAGCCGCCGCTCATCCACTGGCCACCCTGGCCCAGAGCAAAGCACCGGCCCGCACCATGGAACGGCACGCCCAGCGCATCCTCGTGGCCGTGCCCGACTACGCCCAACAGGTCATCGACGACCCCGCCTGGCCGACACTGGCCGCCGCCCTGACTGAAGCCGAGAAGTCGGCCGCGACCCCGAGCAGCTCCTCCAGCACGCCGCCCGTCTGCGCACTCTGGACGACGCCCGCTCCACCGCCGGGGCCCTCACCTGGCGCATCCAACGCCTCGCCGCCCGGCGGGCCCCCGACGACCGGGCACGAGCCGCCCAAGCCCGCACGGCCACGACAGCGCGACCGGCACAGCCCAGCCATGCCCATATGGCACCTGCCCGGCACCGGTGATCCCAGCGCTGATGGCCTCGCGGAAGCGACGCCGCGCCGGCCTAAGTGACCCCGGGCTTGACCGCGACGAGTCCGCCTCCGCCCTGGCATAGGTACCGTTCTGATAGAGACGCCTGAACGGACGGAGGCACCATGCCCTGCCGAACGACTGAGCCAAGCCGGCCCATCAGCAGGTCGGGGGTGCGCTGATGCTGGAGGAAGCCGAGGAGATCGGTCGCCGCGCCCGTCGTGCCCGCCTCCGCCTGGGCATGCCGCAGGCCGACCTTGCCGCCGCTCTGGGCAAGTCGCAAGGCTGGGTCTCGAAGATGGAGCGCGGCCTGATCGAACTGGACAGGGTCGGCATCCTGAACCTGCTGGCAGCCGAATTGCACGTCCACCCCAATGATCTGATCGGCCGCCCGTACACCAGGTCCCCCGACGAGAACCAGTGGCAGGTTGCCGCGTCCTCGATCCTGCGGGAACTGCGCCGCTACGACCTCGCCCCCATGTTCGACGGCACCCCGCGTCCGGCGGCGAAGCTGTGGCGGGAGATGACACGTCTGCACCGACTGCGGGACGCCGCCGCGAACGTGGCCATCCTGCGCATCCTGCCGGACCTGCTCCGCGAGTCACGTGCCCTCGCCGAGGTGACCACCGGCCACGAGCGGGAGGAGGCTTACGCGATCTATGCGGTGTGCTGCAAGTTCGCGCACACCGCCGCCCACGCTCTGGGCCACCCCGAGCTGGTCGCCATGGCCTGCGAGCGGGCCGCCTGGTCAGCACGGTTGTCCGGTGACCCGGTCATGCCCGCGGTCGCTGACTGGATGCGGGTCTGGGACATGTGGGCGAGCGCGGACTGGGAAGACGCCGTCGTCCTGTCCGACAAGGCCATCAGCACTCTTCAGCAGGACTACGAGCGTGGCGAGCCGTTGGCCCTACGGGCATGGGGCACGCTCCAGCTCCGTGCCGCGGTCTCCGCAGCACGAGGCGGCCGGGCAGCGGAGGCGGAAGACCGCATCGATCTCGCCAGGACGGCGGCCGACCGCATGGGCGAGTACACCGGGCCTCCGGTGTACGACAGGCACTCGCTGACGTTCTCACCCGGCAACGTCCAGATCCACGCCATCAGCGTGGCCCTGGAGATGGGGCAGCAGCGAAAGGCCCTGACGATAAACCACCGCACCAGCCCGGAGCTGATCGCTTCCATGCCCAACTCGCGTCAGGGCCACCACCACATGGACCTCGCGCGAGCCTGGCTGTGGGACGGAAACCGCGACAAGGCACTAGACGAGTCATTCCGATGTGATCAGTGGTCATAAGCGATCAAGGAGCGTATGACGGGCTGGCCGGTCTTGTGGTTGTGCCAGATCGCGGCGGC
>NZ_JBVIQR010000147.1:0-3691 GCF_055576875.1 Streptomyces sp. NPDC033229
GCCACATCCAGCACCGTCCTGCCCGGAGCGTGCACCGCACGGGGCTTCCGCCAGGGCGCCAGTGCCGTCGATATCGCCTGATCCAGACCGGACTTACGGACCGTCTCCACCAGCAGCACGGCCCCGGCCTGCGAGACCACCCCGCGACCACCGCCCTCAGCGCGGACACGTGGGTACGACCCGATACGCTTCTTCACCTGGAAAGTGCCTCCGACAGGGGCGGGAACAAGGGCCTAGACAATCCTCATTCTCGCTGGTCAGAGGCACTTTCCGCTGACCTGATCACCAGCTGGACAGCCCGCTTCGTGAAAGCGCGAGGCTAAAGCCAATACCGCTGTTTTATGGGCTTTTCTGGCGTGTGCTGGTGGGTTTGGTGGGTGGGACGAGTGTGATGTTTGTGGTTGGTGGCGGGGGTGGGTTGTGGTGGTGGGGGTGTTTGAGGTGCCAGTTGGGCATCTTGCGTTTGATGACGCGGGGGTTGGTGCGTGACCGTCGGGGTGGCAGGAGTCGTTCCAGCAGTTCACGGCCGGTGTGTGTGCCTGCTTCGGTCGTGAGGGGGGAAGTGCCGCTTGGCCGGTGACGTGCCGGCGGGCGGTGTTCAGGGTACGGGTGAAGGAGGTCCGGTCGGGGTCGGGCCCGGCCTGGCGGGCCGTGTGGTGCATGGCATCCCTCAGCGCGTGGTGGACCAGGAGGAGTCCGTAGGTCTCCTGCTCGATGCCGCCGGGATGGCGTGAGCGCAGAACGAGGTGGTGTCCGCCCTGGTGGGTTTTGATCTCATCGAGGGTGTTCTCGGTCTCCCACCGCTGGTGATAAAGGGCAGCAAGCTCAGCGGCGGGGCCTGGTCCGGGTCACGGATGGTGGTGATGAGCCGGTAGACCGTGTCATCGCCTCCGCTGAGGGTGTACTCGATCACCCGGACCGGGGCCGGGTCACGCCCGGCGGACACGGTCCTCGGTGGCGACGATCTCCGACAGGTAAGAACCGTCCCCGCAGTACTGCAGGACGGGCGGCACAATGTTCTTACGGACCCGCCACAGCAGGTAGGCGCCTGTGCCGGTGGCGGCTTGCCACCGCTCGAAGCCGGTGATACCCCGGTCGGCGAGCGCCAGCGTGCCCGGCTCGAGCCGGTGAAACAGCCCGGGGGATGAGGTGCTGTTCGTGGACCGAGAGCGGTCCGGTCGCCGCGGCGAACACCGCGTGCGTGCCGCACTCGGCCAAGGCAGCCACCCTCACCTGCGGATACGCGCTTCGCTGCTGCCCGCGGCCTGAGCCGGGCCGGCCGAAGAAGCCCGCGTTCGCGTCACTGTCCGGGATATCGAAGACGGTGCCGTCCACCGCGACCCGCCGCCACTGCCGGTACCAGGCACCGGCCGTGTCCCGGCCGGCCACCGGCCGGCAGACACGACCGAACAGCACCTTCAACGGCTCCGGCCCCAGCCGGACGCGGGCCCGGCCGATCGCCCCGGTCGTCGGCACCCGCCACGACTTCTCCCACCGCCGGGCCCGCTCCAGCCCCTGCGTCAGCAACCGGGCGACTTCCTCATAACCTGCCCGGAGAACAGGCACATCGCCAGCGCGAAATACACCACCACACGAGCAGGCAGCAGCCGCGACCGCTGTTCCACCCTCCCGCACTCAGTGACCACCTCGTCCACCAACTCCGGCGGGAACACCCGCGTCAGCACCCCCAGAGCAATCCGGTCCGACAGACGCTCACCCGACGACTTCACCTGACCAGGCCTCGGCACACACACCCAACGACCCACACCCCACAAACTCACCGGTATTGGATCTAAACCAAACTTGACAGCGGGTAGCCTAGATTCGGACTTACCCCGATTTATCTGGTGTATGGCAACGCTGCTGCGGAATAAACCCGATTCGTATAGAAGCCGGAGAGGATCGAGAGCGCTGGCCTGGTACATCGAGCTGGGCGGAATGCCGGGATGATGGATGACGCTGTATAGCCTCCCGGAGGCGTCTGTCGTTCACCTCATCCCTCAGGGCGTTCTTGCCGGACCGGCTAGTGAAGGAGAATAGTACCGCAGTGAAAACTGAGGTGATGGCAGAGATAAGGGCAAGTAATTTCATGTATTTCACTGAGCCTTCTCACTTTCACAGGATGAGCCCCAAAAAACCAGGGGCTTGGTACGCCAGCGTTCGCGACGGCCACAAGAGCCCCCGGCCGGGAATCGCCAACGCATGGGGTTAGTGCTGGATTCCGCTTTGGCGGGGGTTGGCTTGCCCGGCATGCCCCGGCGGACCGGGCCCTGCGGGCGAGGATCGTGGTGCTGAGCTGGACGGTCTGGATGTTTCAGCTATGTGGCCCAGCCGAGCTGCCACCAGGAGACCGTCCGCAAGTGGCTGCACGGTTCCCCGCCCCGCAGACCCGGATACAGTTGTCCAGCGAGCTATGGGTAGCCGATGAAACTAGTCGGCAGAGTGGGCTCTGGACCTGATGGCTGCCGCTGCGCGCGACGTGGGGGCCAAGGCGGGGCGTTCGCAAGCTCGCCGGATTGTGCTGGCCGAGGGCGTGCGCTGGCGCCGCACGCGGTCCTGGAACCCGACCCGGACTGCGTACCCATACTCAGCCGCCCGACGGCGCGGCGGTGATCCGCGCCGAACTGGGGCCGGTGATCCTGCGAGCCTTCCCGTCTGTTCTCGGCTGATCGCCCGGGCACCCCATCATGGTCGAGCTCGACTACGGCCGCAGCCTGAAGACGGATTGGGGCAACGGCTCGTGTGTTCGCGATGGCTAGGAGATCACTCACCACGACCGCTTCCTCCCGTAGTGGCACCCTCCACAGCAGTCTCTGTGGAAGGCTGAGGACGCCGCGACGGTCGAAGCGAGGATCATCACCGACAAAGCTCCCATGCCGGAGCTTCCTTCTTGCGGTCCCAACGGCATCGCCTAGGCCACCGCCATGGCTGCCACCCAGCACCCGCCCGTGTCAAACCATGGATCTAGAGCCGTTCCACTCGCACACTCCGACACCGCCTGAACACCGCCCTTTGAGGAATCCGGCACTAGCGGGAAAGCACAACGATGCCCCATGGAGCACAAGGGTATACGTAGCATCATTTGGCTTCCGAGGCCGAAGAGACTAACAACGACTTTCCAGAAAATTCATAACCGTAACGCGACGCCACGGCTAATTACACTTGATCGCCTGATGGCCAGACTCACCAGTACATCCTGTGATGGCGCGGCAAACATCACCCATTCGCACGTCGTTCGGCAAGGTCAACACCCGACTTTTCCGGATCGCATGGCTATCATCAGTGGCCTATTGCTCGGAGAATCCATCCCAAGCCACTGCTCACCAACCCATTGAGCTTGTTCAGCGGTGAGTCTTGAGAGTGAGGATGGCTTTGCCGATTGACGTCATCCGGCTCGGTTTGCAGCAGGCTTTGCGGAGGATCCGCCAGGTCTTCACCGCCGCGATGGTTCTCTCGACGGGCCATCGCATGCGGGAGTGTGCGCTCGGTTGACGCACTTCTGTTTGACCGTGAGGTCCTTACCCGGGCGTCGTCGGTGGGGAACGGCGACGGCGTCGCCGGCGCCCTGGTAGCCGCGGTCGGCCAGGACCGGGATTCAGGGCTTTGGCGTAGTCGTGTGACGTCCGGTTCGTGATCATCTGAGGTCGAGGAGTGCGAGGGGGCGGCGTGGGTCGCGGGCATTGTGGTGGAG
>NZ_JBVIQR010000148.1:0-3566 GCF_055576875.1 Streptomyces sp. NPDC033229
GCTACGAGAAACGCGCCTACATCTACCTCGGCACCGTCACATTCGCAGCCCTCGCTATCTGGCTCCGAACATGATCCGAGAAACAGTCCCTAGTGGACCCCACCCCAAATGATAGTAGAATATAACCAGAAGGAAGGGGGGGAACCCTTCCCCAAAACACCCTCTTGGAGATCCCGTGTCCACCGTGCGCACCCTGAAGATGTCCCAGGTCCACGCCGCCGCCGACCAGCCGCGCAAGAAGTTCGACCCGGTCTACCTGCAGGAGCTGAAGGGCAGCATCAAGACCTACGGGCTCATGCAGCCGATCGTGGTGCGCCCGGACAACAAGCAGGGCGGTTACGAGATCGTGGCCGGCGAATGCCGCTGGCGCGCTCATGAGCTCGCAGGCAAGAAGTCGATCCGCGCCGTCATCCGCACGGTGAAGACCGGCATGGACCAGTTCAAGGCATCGATGTCGGAGAACATCACCCGCAAGGACATGACCCCGCTGGAAGAGGCGAGGGGTTTCCAGCGGATCCTCGACGAGGAGCCGGGCGCCACGGTGGAGAGCGTTGCTGGCGACTTCTTCAAGACCATCCAGTACGTCAAGCAGCGCCTGGCCCTGCTCAAGCTCCGCGACGACATCGCGAAGCTCGTGGAGGACGGCCACATAGGCACCAAGGCTGCCGTGCAGATCGCCTCCCTCAACCACGCCAACCAGGGCCAGGTCCTGGCCAAGTTCGGGCGGGACGAATTCAAGTCCGACAACGAGATCGTGCACTTCGCCTACGCGATGCGCCAGCAGCAGGACCAGGGCGTCCTGCTCCAGATGGAAGAGCTGACCGAGGACCAGCGCAAGGAGCGCGCGGCCGTGCAGCGCACCACCCGCACCACGCTCGACAAGATCGAAATGGTGCGACAGCTGCTGGAGGAGATCGCGGGCACGGGCGCCGTTCAGCTGGCCGAAGCCCTCGGCGGCCAGGTCAGCACGCGCCTCGACCAGCTCGACCGGGTCTCCGACTCCCTGACGAAGGCCCGCTTCCAGCTCAAGCAGGCCAAGGCCCACGCCGAGGCCGCCGAGGTCGTCACCATTAACCCGGCAGCCGAAGCTGACGGCGACGAGGAGCAGGCCCAGCAGGACACGCGCGTTCTCGTAGCGGCCTAACTGCCCACGGCGGCCCCGCCCCCTGGGGCCGCCCTCACATCCCCTGCCGCCCAAGGCAAACAACCGTGAACGGAACCACGTGCGGCACTGGCAGCTCCGAGCTGGAGCAGCACTGCCCCGAACGCGGGTGGCCGTGGTGCGCCCTGTACGACGGGGCGATCTATCCGTGCGACGAGACGCTCTGATTCGCCCTACGCGAGCCCGATGACCGTGTCCCAGGAAACAGCAGGGCCGCGCGCCCCGATCCCCTCCCCCACCCCACCAAGAAGGACGCACCTGTGCACAAGGACCTTTCCGCTGCCCAACTCGCCGCGCTGCTGGAGCAGCTGCCCGAGAGCGACCCACGACTGACCGGGGCGGTATCGCTCCTGGACCAGGCGTCGCTGCGCTTCGCTGCCCGCTATCCCAGCCTTACCGACAGCCAGCGCGCGTTCTCTAGGGCCCGCGCCACCCACTGGCCCTACAGAGGGATGGACAACTGGGCGGAGATCGTGAGGACCGGACTGGAGCTGGCTGCCGCGCTGCACCCACTGGGCGGTGCCGTCCTCGAATTCTGCGGCCAGGTCTGGGAGGAGGACGACTATCCCTGCCCCGGAGTTCTCGACGAACAAGGCGTCTGCCACTTCGACCACGCCCACCGCAGGGAGGCGTCCGCCGACAATGCGGCCGAGGCGGAGGCTGCATGAGCGCGCGGCCCAGAGAAGAAGCCAGGAGGGAGAGCGCGGGCGGACCGCCGGCGTGGGCGGCCATGACCAGAGGTTCCTTCGATAGTGCCGCCCCGAACGAGCTGGCGGTCCCGGCGGTCGCGCGTGTCGTGGCGAAGCCGGATCGTTTCGGCACGGAGGCGCTGTTCGGAGAAACCCGGCCTGCTGTGCACCATGGGGGCGCCCGCCCGGCGCAGCCCAGCGGAACAGAAGACCAGGGCTGCCTGTTCTGAGGCGCCCGACCTCTCCGGCCGACGCCACCGGCCGACTCAGATTGCAGTGATGGGGGTCACTTCTCCCGAGTGGGCCCTCACCCGAAAGATAGTAGAATATAACTCTCAGAGGGTTCGCGACCCCGACACCCACGCACCCGAAGGAAAAGATCACGAAGGACCCGGAGTACGGCATCTGCGAGAAGTGCGAGATCGAGCTGGAGCGGCACTGCCCCGACTGCTGGGAGCCCTGGTGCGTCGCGTGCGACGGCTGACATCAGCCCCCCGCGAGCCCGGCGGCCACACCCCAGTCGCCAGAGGCCGGGCACAACCCCAGCCCCATTTAGTCCGCCAACCCACAGAACCGACACGAAAGCCATCATGAGGCACCACACCCCCTTGGCCGGGGATGACGCGAAGGACCTCGGCCAGGCAGTCAGCGCGATCATCAAGATCACCGCGCGCGCTCTCAACCAAACGCACGACATCGACCTGGAAGGCCTCCTTCGCACCTTCACCCGTCGGGCGTGCATCGAGGCTGTGGCCACCTTCTATCTGCACGGCCTGCACCAAGGCCAGAGCAAGGAGGTGGCCGCCGCAGAGGCCGCCGTGCAGCTCGCACACGCATGGGCCGACGCACGCCCAGAGGCCCAGGAGATAGACAACGTGCAGCGCCGCAGTACGGGCACCCCCCTGGCCGGAGACGTCCAGTGAGCGAGTCGGAGCGCGGGGAGAGCGAGCCCGGCCTGTCCCCCCGTGGAGAGGTGATTGAGTTCTTCGGCTACCAGTACGACGTCTTCGGCGTCAGTGTCGGCGAGGAGTGGGAGTTCTGGGGCGCGAAGCGGATGCCCCTGCGCCACGACGCCATAGCCACCCACACCAATGGCGGTGAGAGCGCGAGCACACGGGATGACGCGATCAGGTGGTGCAAGAAGGAAGCGTGGGACAGGCACATCGCCACGACGGTCCATGCCCGCCACCCCGCCCTGTGCGGGCCGCACCGGTTCTCCGTCGAGCCGGTAGTGGAGACGCTGGAGCCCGGCTACGAGCGTGTCATCTGGATGGGGGCCGAGTGGCGGCTGCACGCCCCGAAGGCCGGGGCCAAGAAGGTGTGGCGCAGCGATGCCCTGACACCGCCCTCGGGCATCCCTGACGGGCACCCTCGCGAGTACCAGATGCGCATGCTGCGTGGCGCTTCCCTGCACCAGGCGCTGAGCCTCGATCTCGCTCGGCTTCTGGGCATCTCCCCCAGCGACGTCGACTGCGTCATGTGTGAGCCGGGCGGCGCTTGGGGCAGGCACAAGATGCGCAAGATCCGTATCGGCCTTCACGGCCGCCCCGAGGTCAACGAAGTCCTGTGCCTCCACCACGCCTTCAACTACTTCGTGCCCTGGGAAGAAGAGCACCGCCTCTAGGGACTGTTTCTCGGATCATGTTCGGAGCCAGATAGCGAGGGCTGCGAATGTGACGGTGCCGAGGTAGATGTAGGCGCGTTTCTCGTAGCGG
>NZ_JBVIQR010000149.1:0-3529 GCF_055576875.1 Streptomyces sp. NPDC033229
ACGACGCTGCACCCCCGAGGTGACGGGTTGGCGGGGAGCTGGCGGGGCCACCCCCGACTTCACATCCGTCCGAGTGGTTAAAAGACAAGCTGAGAGGATGTTCTTGTCGTTGACATGCAGGTTTGGGTGTTCTGTCCCTTGTCTGTTATTGGCCGACTCGCGCCAGATCACGTTGAATGCGCAGGGCCGAAGCTCATCGCTGGTCTTGCGTGTCGTCCTGTTTCGCCCCAACGGCTCCTGTCCGGTTCGAAAATGTCGTGATCAGGAGGCGCGAGTCGCCCGGACGAGCGATGTACGCGCGCCAGCCTCAGGCCGTATCAGTTCCGTCATGACGTCTCAGCCGCTTCGTAAGCCCTACCCGTCCGACCTGTCCGACGCCCGCTGGGCCCTGATCGAACCGACACTGACAGCCTGGCGAGCTGAACGGCAGAAGACTTCCCTCAACCTCGGCGGCAGGGTCGCCGACCTGCGTGACGTCCTCAACGCGATCCTCTACGTCAACCGCACCGGCATCCCCTGGCGCTATCTGCCGCATGACTTCCCGGCCCACACCACCGTCTTCTCGCACTTCAGCGCCTGGACCGCCGACGGCACCATCGAGAAGCTCGGCCTCCGCCTGCACCGCCTGGTCCGTGAGAAGGAAGGACGCGCCCCCGAACCCACGGCCTGCGTCATCGACTCCCAGAGCATCAAAACCGCCCACACCGTGCCCACCGGCACCCAGGGCATCGACGCGGGCAAGAAAATCGTGGGCCGCAAGCGCAGCATCGTCACCGACACCCTGGGCCTGTTGCTGCTGGTCATGGTCACCGCGGCCAGCGTCTCCGACAACGAGGCCGGCAAACAGCTCCTGACCCGCACCGCCGCCGCCCACCCCACGATCACCAAGGCCTGGGCCGACACCGGCTACAAAAACCAGGCCATCGAACACGGCGCAAAGCTCGGCATCGACGTCGACGTCGTCCCCAGGAACACCCAGGTCAAAGGCTTCTCCGCCCTCCCGCGACGCTGGGTAGTGGAACGCAGTTTCGGGTGGATCATGATGCACCGCCGACTCGCCCGCGACTACGAGACCAAACCCGAACACTCCGAGAACATGATCCGCATTGCAGCCATCTCCAACCTCGCGAAGCGGGCAACCGGCGAATCCACCCCTACCTGGCGAGACGCATAAAACGCAATCACCCACGAACTACGCGAACCAGACGTCCTCTTACTGAGTTTGACTCTGTTTCAGGGCAATGTGCGGTGGTTTGCCGGCCACAGAGTTCAGATGCCGGAGCAGTTCTCTCACTTCACGGGCAGGCCGAAGGAGTGCAGGCGGGAAGCGCAGGACTCAGCGCCGTCGAAGAGCTGGGCCTGCATGCCGACGCTCTTGGCCGCCTGGACGAAGGTGGGTTCGTCGTCGAAGTAGGCCAAGCCCTGGGCGGGGAGGCCCATGGGCCTTGACCCCGGATGTTGGACACGGGGTTATGCGGCTTGGGGAAGTGTAGTTGAGGGTTCGAAGAAGGTGTTCTCGTAGGTGGTTGGGGGGCGTTGTCCGAGGCGGGAATGTCGACGTCGGGTGTTGTAGCGGCCGGCCCAGCGGAAGGCCGCGAGCCTGGCGTGACGGGCGGTGGGCCATGCCTTCGCGCCCTTGAGCGTTTCCCTCTTCATGGACGCGTTCCAGCTTTCCGCGGCGGCGTTGTCCGCCGAACTGCCGACGGCGCTCATGCTCCTGGTCACGCCGGCTCGTTCGCAGGCGGCGGCGAACGCGGCGCTCGTGTATTGGTTTATTGAAGACTGCGGCCAGCTGCTGGACTGCCTCAACGGCGCGAGCACGAGCCAACGCATGGCGCTGGGCTACTTGTCACCTGGTTCGTCGTTCGTTAACGGCACCCCATCAACGACGGATCACCGCCAGATCGCAGACACATCAGACGGCCAGCACCGCACCCACGCCAGCACCCAGCACGTTGACAAGCAAGCCTTGTCAACCGTCCCCGAAACCCCCCTGAAAATCGGAAGGACGCCGGTATCGGGTCCAGCTTCCCCGAGACCCCTCTCACGGGAATTAGCCGGCGGGCCCAGCCCGCCGACATGCCTCCTCGGCATCTTCCTTAGCGACACCAGATTCTTTCAGAGTGGTCCAGCACGCCTCTTCGCTCTCCGTAGTCCCATAGTGCCCCTCGTAGCACCCCATCTTGTCGAAGCCTGAGTACCCCAGATCCTGCAAGTAGCTGATGCAGTCCGCCGGGTCGGCCTGGGCGCTGGGTGCGATCAAGGTGAGGCCGGCTATAGCCAGTGAGACAGCGCCGACCATGGCAGCGAGTAGCCGAGGGATACGCATTCCCGTCACGTCCTTTCAGATCCGAGTAAGGTGTCGTGCGCTATACCGGGCGAATGTTCGCTCGGCGCCTATCGCTAACAACAGGTAAGCGCAATCGACGACAGGTGAGAAGCGCCAAGGAAAAAGTCCTCTAATATGCTACGCACCCGCCCGCCGCCGGTTCCTGATCTGGTCGCGGGCTGGGGTGCGGGGCCGGCTGCACGAGGCGGCGGTGCAGCACCGGCTCGATGATGCCGACTGCGGCCTGATCAACATCCATCTCATCTTCGTCACGCCGAAACCTCGCTCATTCCGACGCCAGGGATCTCCCCGAATCGGCTGTCTACCGATTTGTTGAGGAATCAGACGATTACAAGGAGAGATCAGGTGGGGACGGCCCATCAGAGGAGTCAGTGCCAGGACCGCACTGTGGGGTCCTGGGGATCGAACAAGTTGAAGTCGCCAGCGCCTGTCCCCGGCGAAAATTCTGCAGCCCAGCCGCTGCATCCGTCGCCGTGATGGACCGTCCAGCTCTGGTCGTCATTGTTGAAGAAGGACTTCGCCACGATCGGCGTTGGGTCGCAGGTGTGGTTCACCGGGTTGTACCACGTCTTCAGCGTCCCTTTGTAGTTGTAGTCGGACCAGAAGCAGACGTAGCCCGACGGACAGTCCTGAGGAGCCTTCGCCGGGTGTCCGGCGGACTTGGCAGTGGCTGGGGCTGCGGTGGAACACAGGCCAGCAAGGCTGAGACCGGCGGCGGCAACGAGCGCAGCGAACCGGTAGGTGAAGCGCGCTGGGGCGGGTTGCTTCCTTCGGTTATGCCAGGAACGCTGCGTGACTGCTGGAACCGTGGATCGCTCGGGTCGCATGAACGCCTCCTGTTCGGTTACCGCCATTTGAGGAGATAACGTGCGCCCATCACAGCAGTTACCGGCGGAGTCATTTGCCGCCATGCACACAATTCACCCGTAAGGATGTAGGGAACTGTTGTTTCCTCTTCCCCGGTTCTACAGCCCAGCCCCCGCGAATAGTCAAGCGGCCTACCTTCCAAGCGCGGGTCTGTGTTGATCCTACGAATGATCGACACAGACCCGCGCTTGGAAGGTAGGACAAGCTGATAGTGGACGCTGCTCGAGTGGGGAGGGGTATGCCGGTGGGGTGTTGGCTGTGGTGGGGCCGGGTGGGTGTCCCCTTCGCGCGTGCCGAGGGAGTGGTGTGCAG
>NZ_JBVIQR010000150.1:0-3429 GCF_055576875.1 Streptomyces sp. NPDC033229
CACCCCGCGCGGCGTGTACCGGTGCCCGAACAGCCGGTGGATCAGCTCGGCGACCCTCGCCAGGGTCCACCGCTGGTCCTCGCTCCAGCCGTGTGCGGCCGGCCCTGCCTCCAGCTCGGTCTGCAACCGCTCCGCCTGGACATCGCCGAGCCGGCACGGAAAGCCGCCGACTCCCCCGGAGGCCAGGGCCGCTGTGCCGCCCTCCCGCCAGGAGGCGTGCCACGCGTACGCCGACTTCCGCGACACCCGTAACCTGCGGGCCACCTCCGGCGGCCGCACCCCGCCCTCGAACATCTCCGCGGCCTCGAAACGCACTGCCTCACGTTTCGCCCGCCCCACGGCGGTCAGACCGCCGCCAAACGCATACCTCATGACGAGGACGTAGCACCGCCAACGCCCGCTGTCACCCCACCCTTTCAACCTCAGCTTCACCGACTTCGGGCACCTCGTCCATGCCGTCAGAACAGGCCTCCAAGCCATCTAGCGGCAGCAAAGCCTCATAGACAGCTGTCTCACCGAGACCGGACTTATCCTCACGACAACCCACCGGAAAGGTCAGCTAATGCAGCCCACCTACTCGATCAACAGGGCTTCAAATTAGCCCTGTCCATCGGCGACGTCGTACTTCTCCAGTAGCGCGAGCGGATAAGGTTTCCTCATCTTCATAAACAGCACGTTACAATCGGTGCGGGGAGTGTGGCGGAACTGGCAGACGCGCCGGATTCAAGTCCCGGTGTCTTACGGCGTGAGGGTTCGAATCCCTCCACTCCCATCCCGCAGCGATCCCGGTCGCGATAGGTATCATCCGACGGTTTACGTCGAAATTCCTTACCTAAAGGACCTGGACCTTTCAGTCGCCGTGCTAAACGATGTCCTGTAAACCCTGGTCGGACATCCCGTGCTGTTTGCTGTCAAGCGGGATGGGATCGGTGTGGTGTGGCCAGCGGTCGCTTCGTCGTAGCGGGTGGGGCCGTCTCCGGACTCGGTGAGCACCCGGGCGCCGGTGATCTCCGCGATGCCGGGCATCGAGCGGTGGATTGCCGCGTCCGGGTGCTCAAGAAAATGGCCCTTTACCTGTCTCAAGCTCGGCTGTCTGCTCGTTCAGTCTGACCAGCAGGCGTGCGTGGGCTGTTGGGGCGGCCGCGTAGGCGGCGGCTCCGGGCAGGCGAGGTGTTCTTCCCGCAGCGCGGTCTGGATCGTGGCTGCTTTCTGGCTCCGGTTGTGCCGCTTGATGAGGAGTTCCAGAGCGGCGTGCTGGTCAGCGTCAAGCCGACGGGGAAGTGCTCGTGCAGGGTGTTGCGCAGTCGCTGGAAGGTGCGGGTGCGCTCCCGGATGGGGTCTGGTGGGCGTGGGTCACAACCTTGACAGCCTGGGCCTGTTCGCTGTCGCCAGCTGCCGGCTGCAGCTGGACCCGGTCGATACGGGCCATGTCTGCCAGAGCATGGGCATCGCCCTTGTCGCTCTTGGCTCCGGAGGTGCCATACCGTTCCTTGAAGCGGTTGACCTGCCTCGGGTTGATCGCGAATACCTGGTAGCCGGAGGCGACCAGGGCCTGCACCCACAACCCGCGGTCGGTCTCGATCCCAGCCACCACCTCGGCGGGGTCCACATCCGCGTCACAGTGCTTCGCGATGAGCGCGTGCAGTTTCGCGATGCCTTCCACCCCTTCGGGCAGGGTCGCGCCGGCCGACGTACGGTCCGTCTGGTCCTGGACCTCGACATCGTGGTGGTCTTCGGCCGAGGAGAACGACCGCGTGACCAGGCTCGCAGAACACATTGACGGCGTCCTTGATCTTCGAGCAATACGTGCCCCGGTCGACAGGATTCGGACCTGTCAGGGCCCCGAGGCTGCTATATCAAGTCAAGCGGCTTGAGGGAGATCTTCAGCGGTGATCTGACGTGCGGGCTGATCTCCTCGTTCGAGGAGCTTGAAGAGCTGCCGACAAATTGCACGCTTGAGACAGCGCTGTGTGTCTCTCGCGGTCTTCCCCTCGCTGATCCGCCGGGCGACGTAGGCCCGGGTGGTCGGGTCGAGGCGGATCCGGATCAGGGTGATCGTGTGAAGTGCCCGATTGAGCTGCCGGTCTGCGGTTGATCCTGTGCCGGTTGGTCAACCCTGACGAGGCTGGAATCGGAGCGACGCCCGCGAAGGCCGCAAACGCTGCCTCGGACCGGAAGCGGCCGGTGTGCGACCAGCTGATCAGGATCTGAGCAGCACTGATCGGCCCGACGCCTTGTAACGCCAGCAGTTCGGGGGCGATCGTACGGACGAGTGCGAGAAGCTCCGCTTCGAGCTCCTTCGCCTCAGAGCGCAGGGCTTCGATCCGCTGAGCGGCGCTTCGCAGGGCGCGAACGGTCATGCGGTGCTCGATGTCCTGGGTCGGCCGGTCCCGCAGCTTCGCGCAGTGAGCAACCTGGTCCTTGCTCTTCATACCTCGGAGTTCGACGCGGAGCTCGTCGGGCGCCGAGATGATCAGAGCCTTGAGCAGGTTGATCGCAGCCGTGCAGGCCAGGACGGCGCTCTGACGGGTGGCAAGTAGGACACGAAGTGCCTCGCGCTCACCACGCCGTCGTGGGTGGATGAGATGTTCGGTCGCCAGGGCCTCCCTGGCCGCGCGAACAGCATCAAGCATGTTGGTCTTGCGCCCGCCTCGGACCGCGGGACGCTTGGGCCGGCACACCTCGACGACGCTTTCACCAGCCGCGTCCAGGAAGGAGGCAAGCCCGGCGCCATAGGAGCCAGTACCCTCCAGCGCCCAGCAGCGCCGGCCCGGAATGTGTTGGCGGGCGAAGTCCAGAAGCTGCTGATATCCCCGGGCGTTGGCGGGTGAGTCGATACTGGCGAGGACGGCGCCGATGGGGCTGA
This sequence comes from Streptomyces sp. NPDC033229, assembly GCF_055576875.1. Classification (NCBI taxonomy): domain Bacteria; kingdom Bacillati; phylum Actinomycetota; class Actinomycetes; order Kitasatosporales; family Streptomycetaceae; genus Streptomyces; species Streptomyces sp. NPDC033229. The sequence continues at coordinate 2,867 of NZ_JBVIQR010000150.1, forward strand.
CGGCCGCTGCGGCAAGGGTGTCCCGGTGCGTGTCGACGCCGATGACGCCGTCGACCTGTTCTGCGAGCATGGTCACGCGGTTGTTCTCCTTCAAGGGCTGGACGACCGTGGTCGGCGTCGGCCTGGGTGGAGTCACCGCGTGGCAGAACTGTGATGAGTCACGTCGAAATGGCGGACAAGCTGCTGATCAAGCCAACGGGGTGGGCCAGGCCGACGCCGACGTCCGGCAGACATCTCGGGGGCACGGCAAGCTCTGACGAGCCGCCAGTTACCGTTTCGGGTCATGCCGGAACGTCAACGCCAGCCTGGCAGCAACCCATCCCGGGCCGCAGGTCGACTATCACAGTTACCGTTTTCGTGGCCTCGCAATGAGGCTCCCAGCCTTCGGCCCCGGCATGACTTGAGCCCTCAGTCGAGATGATCGAAAAGGTGGTGTTGCCGGTGTCGAAGGCATTGGTAGACCGCTGATTAGCCTCGCGCTTTCATGATGCGTGCTGTCCGGCAGGTGATCAGGCAAGCAGAAAGTGCCCCTGACCAGCGAGAATGAGGATTGCTGAGGTCCT
>NZ_JBVIQR010000151.1:0-3428 GCF_055576875.1 Streptomyces sp. NPDC033229
AAGACTCCTAGCAAAAGAGGGTCAGGTCACACTGACACATGCACCCGCCAACCCACAACCAAATCCCCCGCACACCCACACCACACAGCGACACCCTGAACACACAAGCCAGTACCACCAGCAATAGAGACGCCTTAAATCGAGGCTGGCTCTTCGGAGTGGGCACCCTGGCAATGGATCTTGATGGTCCAGGGGGTGTCGAGGTGGGACGGCAGTCTGCGTATCCGGAGGAGTTTCGGAACGGCGTCGTGGCGCTCTATTGTGCCGCGGGTGGTCAGCGGATGTGTGCGGTGGTGGCTGCCGGTGTGGGGATCATCTCGGAGCCGTTGTGGACGTGGGTCCGCAAGGAGGAGGCCCGGGCAGTGCCCGGGCAGGTTGATGCCGGTGGTCCGGACGCGGCTGGGGAGCTGGTCCGGCTGCGGGCGGAGAACGCGCGGCTGCTGAAGGCGGAGAAGGAGTGGCAACTGGAGCGTGAGATCCTGTGCGGGGCAGCCGACTGTCTCGCCCGGGAGGTGAAGTGAGCCCCCGCCGCGTCGGCTTCGGCGTCAGGCGGGTCTGCCGTGTGTTCGGGTATCCCGCTCCGGCTGGTACCGGCATCTGGCCTCCGCTCAGGCCCGTGCCGAGCCCCAGGCCGGGAGGCGGACGGTGGCAGAGACCCGCGAGATCCATGCCGAGCACCGCGGTGCTTAGCACTGCAGCAGCGGTTCTCCATTTCTGCTGGTCAGCGCACTATTTTTTGAGCCAAGCGGGCTGACGGCCCGTTATGGGGCCGGTGGTTCGTGACTCACCCGGATGAGGCGGGTCCGCCGCTGGTAATGGCAGCGGCGGACGACGGCCTGGTGCCGTCGCCGCCAGTAGGACCAGCTCAGCCGGGTGCAGGACGCCCGGCCGGGCCGCGGACCCGGACTTTTGTGACGGCGAGCCTACGAAGCCGACGGAGAGGCCGCACTCCGGTCGAAAGGTTCCGCCAGTCGGCCGAAGCTGAGCGACGCGCTGTTCGCGGCCCTGGAGGCAGAACTGGACAAAGGCCCGGTCGCGCACGGCTGGCCGGACCAGAGAGGACCCTGGCGAGATCGGCCGCCGGTTCCGCAAGAGCTTCACGCTCTCCGGCACCGCCCAGATGCTCCGGCGTCACGGATGGAGCCATCAGGTCCCTGCACGACGGGCACTCAAGCGCAACGAGGACGCCGTCAGCGGGCGGGTGAAGGAGACTCCGCAGGTGGAAGCACCCCGGCGGCGCTCGGGGCCTACATCGTCTTCGAAGACGAGGCCGGCTTCTCGATGACGCCGCCCACCACCCGCACCTGGGCCCGGCGCGGGAACACCCCGGTAGTCCGGGCCCGGGGCCGGTCCCAGCGCCGGGTCTCCCTGGCCGCGATGTGCTGCTACAAACCCGGCGAACGTTCCCGCCTCATCTACCGGCCCATGTTCTACAAGGACCACAAGACGAAAGAGCGCCGCAGCTTCGCCTGGACCGACTTCCGGGACCTGCTCGTGGCGGCCCATCAACAGCTCCAGGCCCCGATCGTGCTCGTCTGGGACAATCTGAACACCCACCGGGCAGCCGGGATGCGCGACTTCATCGCCACCCACGAGTGGGTCACGGCCTACCACCTGCCGCCCACGCACCCGAGCTCAACCCCGTCGAGGGCATCTGGTCACTGCTACGACGCAGCAGCCAGGCCAACACCGCCTCCACCGACCCCAACCACCTCGTCCGAGTACTGCGACACGGCCTCCGACAAATCCAATACCGCAGCCACCTTATCGACGGCTGCATGACCTCAACCGGTCTCACACCCTGACGACAACGCCGCTGCAAAGTCAGTAATTGCACCCCCTGTCACTCAAGATGCCCTATCGGATCCGCTCCACAGCGCGGAGCTCATCCGCCAGATTGATCACGACTCGATACGCGCCTAGGGCCGCCATATTCGCTACAGAGACCCCAAGGAACAGTCCCAACTCGAATGTGTACATCCAGGGCCCTTTACGCGGGCCCTGGATAACATCTCATCCTGGCGTCGGGGGCCCGCTCGTGACTTGCTTCAGGTACACGATCTTGCCGAAGCGGTTACCGAGCCAGACGCTTGCGGCACCGGCGATGGCCGGAAAGTCGAACCGCGCCTCGCTCGGCTGGCCGGGGTTGACGGTAACGACAACCCGGTCCAGCGCCCACTCATGATGGTTGCCAGCTCGCTCCAGACGGACGTAGACGGGGAACACGGTCAGGTCGCTCGTATCCAGCTGCGGCCGGCGCGGGTCATTCTGCGCCGGGAAATACACATTCGCTCCGTCGCCGAGCACGTATGTCCGTGCGCTTGCCCGCTCGAAGTCATCGGCAGAGGTGTTGAGGTGGAACTCCCGCCCTATCAGGCCGACGTATACGAAGCCGTCTGTGCCGGCCCCGCTCACATCGGCGGTGTCGATACGCGCCTCGATCCTAGTGACAGGCGCCATGAGAACCTCCCGAAGGCTAAGTCGACAGCACCCCTTGCACGCCGACCGCCGCACACAAAATGACAGTACAGAGAGGTCCTGATCGCAAGGATTTATGCACGCCGCCATCCTACCGAGTGATGCCAGTCATCCCAAACCAGCGCGATAAGCAAAGGAGTTACGCACTGCAGGCCCATGGCGCCCCCGGCGCGCTCCGGCGCGCCCTCAGGAATCGCGAGAGATCAAATGATCGAGATTCGACCGGAGTGGGTGCTTCCTTTACGCCGGGACGCTGGTGTCCACGCGACCGGCGCAGCCTCACCAATCGCCACCTGCCGCTTTTTAACGGCTAGTGCCAATGCCGTTGCGTTATGGTCTGGGATGCCGGGCAGTGGATGGTGGTGGCCTCGACGGGTAGTGCGGTCGGCTGGGGCCAATTCCGGTGTTGCGCGCGTTTGAGGTGGTAGTTGGACATCTTGCGTTTGACCACGCGAGGTTGCGCCCGTAGCCGTCGTGGGGGCAGGAGCTTGGACAGGAGGTCGTCGCGGAGCTGGGCGAGTGCGGCGATGAGCTGTTCAGGGGAAAAAACGCCTGGTGTTGTGGTGACGCTGCGGCGGGCTGACCGCAGGGTGTCGGTGAAGGAGAGCTGGTCGGGGTCGGTCCCGCGGGTGGCGGCTGTTCTGCAGATCAGGGCCCTGAGCCCGTGGTGGACCAGCAGATGGGCCCAGATCTGCTGGAGCACACCATCGGGTGTCTTACTGGACAGCACCACACGGCTTCCTCGCTGCTGGGTCTTGATCTCCCCGAATACGGACTCGATCTCCCACCGCTGGCAGTACAGAGCAGCCAGCTCCTTCGCCGGGTACCGGTCCGCATCGAGCAGGTCGGTGACCATGAGGGGCCTCGAAGTTCCCGGACAGGGACCCAATAGGGTTGCCCTGAACAGGAAACGAGGAAGTCGAAGTGGCGCCACCCAGTAAGTATTCACC
>NZ_JBVIQR010000152.1:0-3410 GCF_055576875.1 Streptomyces sp. NPDC033229
CCCGCCGGCGTCGTACCGGTGAACTTCGACCCGCCCGTAGCGGTGAGCACCAGCTTCGCCGCACTCTTCGGCGTACCCGACAGCTTCCCGTAATCAACCGAGAACGGAACCACCGCCCCCGGCACCACCGCACGCCCCTCATCCTTCGGCTTCGCCGTCCAGTCCACTGGGTTCGCCTGCACTGTCACACTACCGGCCGCAGACGGGTCCCCCGTCCCCTCACCTGTCATCTTCGCCGACGTGGGGAACGACGTCTCGGTCTGTACCAACGGCGCCTTCATCTTGAACTCGACGAATCCCCGGCCGCGGGTCGTGTCCAGCAAGGCGGCGCGGGCGCCAGACGCTGATCCGTACCGACTCCGCCGGCGACACCCACGCCATCCGACCAGGTTAAAAGTATGGGTTAAGCGGGAGGCTAAATTGTGCTAGTGTCCGGGGTGGAGGTAGGGGCATATGGCATCTGAGGAAGAGTTGTTCGCGTCCGTCGACGCTCTACTGGAGGAGGAGCCGCAGCTCCCGCCCCCGGCGGAGCGTGCCCGCCTGCGTGAGGCCGCCGGTATCACGCAGGCTCGCCTCGCGCAGGCGTTGAAGTCGACGACCCAGACGGTGAAGAACTGGGAGAACGGTCGCTCCGAGCCGAAGTCGCCGCGTCTGGAGGCGTACCAGCGGCTGCTGTCCGGCTGGGCGGCGAAGTACCCCGCGCACGGCGTCGACGCCACGGCCGCGTCCGTCCCGGCGCCTGCGCCGCAGCGCGCTCCGGTGCCGGAGTCGTTCACCGGTCCGGCTGCCGTTCCCGAGCCGGAGGCGACGTCCGCACCCGAGGCCCCCGCCGTCCAGGTCGCGCCGGAGCGCCCGGCCGCACGTCCCGCCGCGTCGTCGCGCCGCCCGGCTGCGAAGAAGATGTCCAAGCCCGCCGTCGACCCGCGCTTCCCGCACGGTCCGCTCGCCGTGCTGGACGGCGACGGTTCCGCGTACGGCGTCGACGGGATCGTGCTCGACTGCCCGGCGACCACGGTGGTGGAGCTGGTGGAGTGGACCCTGCGCGAGTCCGGCCTCGGCGCGCCGAAACTGAACCGCTATGGCAAGGACAGCGACCCGCTGATCGTGCTCACCGCGGCCGCCGCCGTGAAGCTCGGACTGCCGGAGCACCTGGAGGGCCACGAGCAGCGCCGCTCCCTGCGCCTCCCCGAAGACCACCCGGTGGTCAAGCAGGTGGCGAAGGCGAAGTGGCAGCTCACGCAGCGAGGATTCGGCCCGTGGGCGCGGATCTACCGCAAGGCCCAGGGCCGCGAGCGGCAGTGCGTGCAGCTCGCGATCCTTTCCTGGGACGCCCTCGATGAACGGTCCTGGCCCGGCGTGGCGGAGATGGAGCCGGCCGACATCGCCCGCGTCCTCGGCGTCTACGCGACCCGGGTCATCACCCCGCGCGGCTCCACGGCCGTCTCCGGGCTGGAGCTGATGACCGCGCTGCGCCCGCCGACGAAGGCGGTGCAGGACCCCGAGACCGGGAACTGGGTGTCCGGCTACAACCCCGGCTCGCTGGGGACGGAGCCGATGGACCCGGCGCCGCCGGAGGCGACTCCTGAGCACCCCGTCGTCGTGAACAGCGGCTGGACGGGAGGCTTCCTGAACGAGGAGGCGTACCAGTGGGTGCGGCCGGTGGACCTGCTCACCGATGAGGAGTGCCTGCTGCCCTTCGCCATCGGCCTGGACCTCAACACGGCCTTTCTCGCGGCCGCGGCCCGCCTGGTCGTCGGCCTGTCCGGACCGGACCACTTCCACGCCCCGAAGTTCAATCCGAAGATCCCCGGCTCCTGGCTGGTCGACCTCAGTCACATCGAGCTGGACCCGCGCCTGCCCAGCCCGTTCACGCCGGACGGCACCCGCCCGACGGGCCCGGCCTGGTACCAGACGCACACCGTCGCCTACGCCCAGGAGCTCGGCCACGACGTCCACCCGATCGAGGCGTACCTGCGGCGGGAAACGGGCGCGTACCTGGACCCGTGGCACGACCGGCTCAAGACGGCGTACGTCGACACCCTCGCCGACCTCGGCGTCACCAAGGACCTGGACGACCGGCAGTTCCTCGCCGCGATGGAGCAGCACAAGCAGGTCGCCCCGGCCCTGGCCGCCGTCCTCTCCGCCATCAAGGCGACCGTCAAGGGCGGCGTCGGCAAGCTCCGCGAGCGCCCGCAGGGCCGCAAGTACAAGGACGGGGAGCGGTGGCCGGCCCTGGAGCGCCCGACCTGGCGCCCCGACATCCGCGCTGCCGTCATCAGCAAGGCCCGGGTCAACATGCACCGCAAGCTCAACAACATGGTGAAGATGACCGGCCTGTACCCGCTGGCGGTGCTGTCCGACTGCGTCGTCTACCCCTCGCCGGGCGACAGCCCGCTGAGCTTCCTGCCGTACGCCGCCTCCGGTAAGCCCCAGCCCGGCGGGTTCCGCCTTGGGCCGACGCCTGGTCTGGCGAAGGTGGAGGGAGTCCAGGAACTTTCGTGGGCGGTCGACCTGATGGAGAAGAATCTGAACCCGGCCCGCCACATCAAGGGCGGCGACGCCGTCCTGGACGAAGGGGAGTAACCGGTGGGGGAGATCGAGGACGCGATCGAGCGTGCCGACCGGGAGACGTTCACCCGGGAGCCGCCCAAGACCCTCCAGGGCCGCATCAACTTCCTGATGAAGCAGCTCAAGACAACCAAGGCCGTCGCCCAGGAAATCGGAGTCAGCCAGCGGTCGGTGGAGCGCTACCGCAAGGGCGAGCGCAAGCACCCGCCGAAGGACATCGCCGCGAAGATCGACGCGGCTGTACGGTCCCGCTGGCAGCCGCAGGTGCGCAAGCGCCGGCGGAAGCAAGCCGCCGCCGCGACCGGGATCACGGTGGAGACGAGGGCCCGGTTCGGCTACACCGCGCCGGTCGGCACGACCGACGACGGACGGTTCCGGCGACTCACCGTGCACCTCCCCCCGGCGTACGCGCAGCGCCTGTTCGACGCCCGCGACGCCGGAGCCAGCGACCGGGAAATGCGCGGGATCATCGCCGAAGGATTTAAGGACGTCTATTTCCAGGACGGCGGAGGCCGCGCTATGGGACTCTCGGACGTGGTAATCAATGACATTGATTACCTGGATCTGGATTACTAATCAGGAGCGAAAAGTATGACCACGGATTTTCCTGTGAGTGAGCGTCCTAGTTGACAAGTCAAGCCTCAGCTCCCCATGCGGAGTGCTGTGGCACGCTTTTAGCATGCTGGCATGCGTCCTACCCTCTGGCTCATGCCTTGGATGACGCTTGCCAGCGCCATAGTCGGCGCCTTACTGAGGCTGAACTCGTGTTGTCATAGGTGCTGACAGGTCTTGATCCTTGCGGTACGTCGACAGGTATGCGGTACGCACAGGGTGGTGGATTC
>NZ_JBVIQR010000153.1:0-3346 GCF_055576875.1 Streptomyces sp. NPDC033229
GCGCAACGGCGTTCACCAGGCCATGCTCGGCATCGCCCGGCTCTACAACCTGGCCCTCACCAGATAACTCACACCCCATACGGGACAACCTCTAGAGATCAACAGGTGCGCCCGACATACCATGCACCGCCGATTTTACTGGCCGACCCCAGCCAGGTGACACCAGGCCCCACACAGAGCTCAGGGTTCCAACCCCATACCTCCACCTCAATCACCACGCGCGACCCGTCACTTGTGCAATGGTTGTAGTAGGCATCTGTCGAGGTCTCGTAAAAACCGCAGGGGTTCTTGTGTGACGCTAACGGGGGAGAAGCCGCGGATGCCGCAGTCGGCATGCCGAAAAGCAGAGCTACAACACTGGCGAGAACCGGAAGAAAACGACGAACACCCATGAGGCACTCCCTTCACAGTGTGTGCTATGGATTCGTTCACCATAAACAGTAGTCCCCTACCCGGGACCCCGCGAGCGGTGAACGGCCCCGGAGCACCCCCGTCTTCAGATCCGGGAAAACGAAAATTACCGCCCAGCGTCCCTTCCCTGGCTGGGCCCTTCCGGAACCAGCCGTCTCGTTGAAGGGCTCGCACCCGCGGGCCTCCTCGGCCCCGGAATTTGCGGTCCGGGAAGCGCGGCCTGCTGTACACGAGTGCGGCCGCTGCCAGTCCCGGCGCATGCTCCAGCGCACGGCCAACGGCCAACAGCCAGCCTGAACGCCCGGGTAGCGGCATCGTCCCGGACTCCAGGGTCCCCCGGATCGGGCCTGGTGAAGAGCCGGCCGGGCAGGAATGAGGTTTCCGAGTACCCGTTCGCTCTTTCAACCTGGATGTCTGGGTGCGCCTCGCGTTGCCGTGCCACTCACGAGGCGCCAGAGCCCAGGGGCCCTGGCGCCGTGCCGGTGGTCAAATCTCGCAGTTGGTTTCGGTTTCCGCGTCGCAGGTATCGATGCCTGCGACGCCGTTGGCGGAGTCGTTGTCGGCGTCTCCGACGAGGCTGTCGTTGCCGTCGTCGCCGTTGAGAGTGTCGTTATTGGCGTCGCTGTGGGTTCTGTCGCCCCCGGGGTCACCGTTGACGGTGTCGGTGCCCGCGCCGGCACTGATGGCGTCCTGGAGGCTGTTGCCGAGGGGATGAGGATGCCGCCGTTGAGGTGACGTAGTCGCCGTGGATGGTGTAGGTGCCGGCGCTGCCGTGGATGGTGTCGTTGAAGCCGGTGACGATGGCGATGCCGTTGGTGATGCTGTAGGTCTGCCAGTCGCCGTAGATCGTGTCGCCGCCGTCACCACCGTCGATGGTGGTGCTACTGCCGGCGATATCGCCGACGAGTCGCAGGGTGAAGGTCATGCCGTTGCCGTAGATCACATCCGCGCCGACGCCGCCGAGGACGGTGTCGTCGCCGTCACCACCTTCGAGGTAGTTGACGCCGCCGGCCACGCCGGTGCCGGCCATGATTGTCCTTTCGCGGAAGTTGCCGGCGATCTCATCGTTGCCGCCGTCCCGAAGAGACGGTCGTTGCCGCCGGTGGCGCTCCCGTCCACCTGAGTCGGACACCACCAATGGGTACTGCCCGCATACGCAGGGTGGGACGCACCTCGCCCCCGCTCCCTGCCCGCAGGTTCGTCCGAGGGGCCTCGCACATTCATAAAGCCCGGTGTCCAATGGGTGGCCGGGGAAACGAAAAGTGCCCCTGACCAGCAATAATAAGGATTGTCGAGGTCCTGGTTCCGGCCACCGTCGGAGGCCCTTTCCAGGTGAAGAAGCGTACCGGTTCGTATCCTCGTGTTCGCGTCGGGGGGGGTGTCTCTATGTCCTTCGTCAAGGACGTGGTGCCTGGTTTGGAGCGATTTGGGATGCTCATGCGGCGAGGGTGACGGCCGGGGTCCTGGATTCGTAGAAGGTGCCGTCGCGGAGCATGGCGAACAGGACGCTGATGCGCTGGCGTGCGAGGCGGAGGAGTGCCTGGGTGTGGGTTTTCCCGCGTGCTCTTTGTCTGTCGTAGTAGGTGCGTGAGGCGGGGTCGGCGTTCATGCAGGCGAAGGCGGAGAGGAACATGGCGCGTTTGAGCTGCCGGTTTCCGCCTCTGGGTGCGTGTTCGCCGTGGATCGAGGTCCCGGACGATTTGGTCGTGGGGGCGAGGCCGGCGTAGGAGGCGAGGTGGGCGGCACTGGGGAAGGCGGTCCCGTCTCCGACGGTGACCAGCAGGACTGCGGCGGTCCTGACTCCGACGCCGGGCATCGAGGTCAGGACCGGGTGAAGAGGGTGGGCTTCCAACAGGGTGCTGATCTGGGCTTCCAGGACCCGGCGCTGGTCGTGGACGGCGGCGAGTGAGTGTGCCAGCGTCGGGATGACCACGTCGAGGGTGCCGGTTCCCGGGACCACGACGGTCTGCTCGTCCAGGGCTGTGAAGATGTCGTCGATCAGCCGCTGTGCCATCCGTGGGGCCTTGGGACGGATGACCTCGACGGGCCTGCGGCGGCCGGCCTTGCGCAGAGCGGCTGGGGATCCGTAGCGCTCGAGGAGCCAGGTGGCGGCGGGATGGTCCAGCCGGGGACCGAGTACGCGCTCGAGGCTGGGGTGGAACTGGGTGAGCAGGCCGCGTATCCGGTTGGAGGTGCGGGTGGCTTCCGCGGCGAGGTCCTGGTCGAAGCCGGTCTGTACGGTCAGCTCGGCGGTGATCTCGTCCGTGAGTTCGAGCGAGCGCAGGGTGTGGGGCATCGTCCGGGCGGCGTCCGCGATCACCGCGGCGTCCTTCGCATCCGTCTTCGCCTCGCCGGGGTAGAGGTCGGCGATCCGTCGCATCGCGAGTCGGGGCAGGTAGGCGACCTCGCAGCCCGCGTCGCGGGCCACGGTCAGCGGCAGAGCGCCGATGGACGCGGGCTGGTCCACGATGACCAGGACGGTGCCGAACTTGGCTTTGAGCTTGTCGAAGACGGCCCGCAGCCTCGGCTCGCTGTTGGGCATCGGCTTGTCGAAGACCTTCTTCCCGGCCGGGGTCAGCCCGTGGCCGTGATGAGCGGTCTTGCCGACGTCCATTCCGAGGAAGACGCCTATGCCTTCGGTGTCTGACATCGCACCCTTCCAAAGGTGTTGTCCGTGCCGGCCTCGGCAGTGGCACCGTGCTCGCGCATCCACGTTATGCAGACCTGCCGCCCGAAGGCTGCCCGGCATGGCGCCGGACCGGGCGGTGGCCGGGTCTCTCATCAGCGTCTCCGACGGCACCTCCCAGGCCCGGCGACACCACCCCCCAGGTCATCCGTTCCAATGCCGTTGCTTTTGGGGTGGTGCGGGCGTTGGGCCATTCGTGTTGGTGTCGCGTCTGGAGCGGTTAGGGCTTGGGGTCTTGACCCGGTCGTG
>NZ_JBVIQR010000154.1:0-3217 GCF_055576875.1 Streptomyces sp. NPDC033229
CTCCGCACTGTACTTCGAGGGCCTTGCCACGTGGATCTACACCATCCAGGATCAACACGATCCATTGTCAGGTGTGTCCACACCACGGGGATCACGTCACTAGCCCACCTCGACACGGGCCAGGTCACTTGTTGGACCCCCTGGCACCGCTGGAGCCTGATGAGCGTGCTCGCCTACGCCCTCCTGACAGTCGGCGCCCTCCACGAGCGGCAACGCAATCCCGACGACCTCGACGACGACCGGGTCATAGTGCCCGTCAGCCCGCGTGACCTCCTCGCCCTGTTCCGCGCCTTCGCCCGGCCCCGCCAGGACACCGATCCGGCTCACGCCACGCGCTGGTCACGGTGGCGTCGCCATCACCAGCATCGCGCGACGGCCTGCCACCGCCACTGGAACGAGATCACCGCAACAGCCACCAACAACATGACCAGAGACCTCACACGTCACGAACTACAGCTGCCGTGTCTGTCATCTGGCGTCTCCTTGATCATCAGATCCGCCGTCTATTGGACACTCCCGCCCCAGCGCGTGACCGACCCCGAACATCCTGCACTGGTCGAGCTGGCGCCGAGCCAGCCATCAGTTCCAGGCCGCTACCTGCCACCGCCATTGGAACGAGGTCACCGCAGCAGCATGATCGGAACTACAGCTGCTATGACAGTGCGGACTGTGCTCGGACACCGCGCCGCCCGGCTGCTCCTGGGCTCCGAAGGGCCAGACTTCGGTCGTACGGGTCAACGGGCGCCGCTTCCGGGTGAACCTCATGTGCGATCGCCTCCCGCGGCGCCCTGTGCTTCACCGTGTTCACCGAGATGTCCACCGCGAAGTGTTCACCTGTTCCGGACCAGCTCGCCCGTCAGGCCGGACGCGAGATCCCCGTGATCGCCGACCGCCACCCCGTCCAACCGCGGCAAAGCTGTCCGCATCCGGCTCGCCAATAATACCAAAGCGGATCGATTTGCACCTGCTGCCCCCGGATACAGCCCGGTGCTCAGTCCCGAAGGCCGCTGAACGCGAATATCAAACAGCACGTCCAGCCTGCCCGTACCCTTCAGCCGACGACTCCACCCACGAGCCCCGCCGCTACCTCCACCGAAAACACCATCAACCCCCACCACCCGCAGGTGACTTCTACACCCACACATGTACACAACTCAACAGTTCCGACCCCGCAGCACGCCACCGAACGGGTGAAATATTCACACTTTCCTTGTTTCGCGTTGACGGCGTGCGGTTCGCTGGCGGTACTTGGGTCACTGTTCAGGGGGCAGTCTAGCCCCATAAATTCCCCCGCCCTGGATGCGGGAGGCGACCTTCTGCCGCCGCAGCATCGCGGGTGATAACTTTATCTCGCAAACGTAAAGGTGCTACTGATGGAATCTCGGCAGGCTCCCTCCCTTGAGATCCCCTAAGGAAGCATTTTCCGCTTGTGCGGCTTGTGGCGCTTGTGGGCTGGTCACGGTGGTGTTCACTTCGCGCGAGGGCAGGCTTGCTTGCCCGTTCCGCCCAGAGTGTGCCCTGGTCTGCCTGCACAAGCACGACACCCAGGTAGGCCACCGCCAAAATCGGGCGCAGGCATAGCCTGGCGCCGCGTGAATAGCATGCCCGAGCGTTCGGGCCGTTGTTGTGACAGAGGCTCTTACCTAGTCGGCACACTGACGGTTACGTTCTCCTGGACGGCGCCGTGGGCCGGAACCGTCGGATCCGGCCCGAGGGCTGCTTCTCCTGGAGAATCCACCGGGAAGGAGTAGGCCTGCGGGTCGTCATGACGGACGACGGGGTGCTGCCGTGGATCACGCCTGTTCTGCTCGGCGACGCGAAGGCCGCCCGCATCCACGGCATCACCGATTTAGCCACAGCTGCAATCCCATCCAACGGGCTGTACATGAAAAGGGCTTTGGGATTACTGATGAGATATTGTTAATATTTTGGAGGATCCAAACTCATGAAGGTATATTTTCCGGCTGTTACCTCCGAAGCTTTCCAGAAATACTTCCAAGCCTGCGCCGTATTCTCGGGGCTTATGCTACTAACGCTTGCGCCGCCCCCTGCCGCGGCCGCACCGCCCCCGGATGAAGAAAACGTGTACATTGTCATTCATGACACATTCGGAAATTTTCTTATGGCAACCAAGAATGAACTCGGATATTACTATCAGAACACTAAAACCGGTGGAGATGTGTATCGGGAAGGTAAAGACATTCCTTTCGGGGCAGGGCAAGAGGCCTTTCCTGGCGGGCATCTGGAGAGAGCTGAGGAGGTTGAGCAGGGGGCGCTCAGGGAAATGCGGGAGGAAACTGGAGTAGAGGATCTGATGGTTTTTGACCCAGACGTGAAATATCGACGCGAAGATTTCAGGGATACCTACAACAAGCGTAAAGGGAAGAAGGTGAAACGCATCACGGCTAAGTATCATGCGGTTTATGCATCGATTAGCGAGAGTGGACTACTTGCGGTAAAGGGTGCGATGAAAAAGAATTTGGATCAGGCAAGGCGGGCTGCGGAAGCCGTCCAGGCGGGAAATATCACGATGTACGAAAAAATTGCGACGGAGTACCCAGGAGCTCCGGCCGACAACGAACTTAACACAGTGGAAGTTTGGAATGTTCGGGATAAGTGGGGTGTCATCGAAGGGTGGAGGAACGACCGGAACCGTAGCTGGTGGGTTGCCATCCTTGAAAATCTCAGAGAAAATACCGAACCTGTCACCCAAGGCACAGGCAACGCCCGAGCATAAGCAGACCTTTCGCTAAGATTATGGTGAGGCGGATGAGTCATTTGTGACAGCAGAAGGCTGCGGCAAATCTGAGGAAGGCCTGAAGGTTTCATATTGGGCCTTTCCCAAGCTCCCGTTGATGTGGTGTGTTGGAGGGTGAGGACGGCTTTGACGGTGTTGGTGATGCGGGTGGTACTGCAGTGGAGTTTCCGCGGGAGCCGCCAGGATTTGGGGGTGGCGTTGGCCTGTTCGCCGGCAGCGCGGATTCTGGCGTGGGAGGGGTTCACGGCGTGTTTGCCAGCCTGGAGATTCCTCCAGCGGCCGCGGTAGGGCACCCGGATTGTGCCCCCGGTGCGACCGGCTGATTGCCGTAGCCCGAGTGCCTTGAGGCCGGCGGCGTACTCGACTGACATGTAGTTACTGCCCCGGTCGGAATGGAATATTGCTCCGGCTGCCAGTTTCCGGTTGCGGGCCGCGTTGCGTATCGCCCGGGATATCAGG
>NZ_JBVIQR010000155.1:0-3183 GCF_055576875.1 Streptomyces sp. NPDC033229
CGAATGAAGGCCTTCATCGACACGCAGGACTGGCTCAACTCCTACCACCTGCCGTCCTACGCACCCGACCTCAACCCCGTGGAAGGGATCTGGTCCCTCCTGCGACGCGGCTGGCTCTCCAATGTCGCCTACAGCACACCCGACCACCTCATCCAGCGCATTCGACGCGGCCTCCAACACATCCAGTACCGCAGCGACCTCATAGACGGCTGCCTCGCCGAAACCGGCCTGACCATCAGACCCGCCTAAACAACGACACGACACCACGAGTTCAAACTCAGAACGCCGCAGCCTGGCAGTAACGTTCCCTTCAAGTTCTCGGCCGCGCATCCGGCCCTGTACGAGGGGAGCGGTGTGCCTGAGAAGAGACCCCGTTAACCTGACCGGTATCATTCACCCTGCCGATCGCATTTCCGAATACCCTGCCATCGCCCTCGGCATTAAGAAATGATTTTTAATTCAGGAGAAAACCGGCATGGACTTTAGCCGCAGTCTTACCGTTGGCGTTTCTTTACTTACCCTTGGAATTCCTTGCCTGGGGGTCCACCCTACCGCAAGAGCTGATGATTCCACCCAACCCGCTTTCATTTCCATGGGGGACAGTTATATCTCCGGTGAAGCTGCCCGCTGGTTTGGCAATAGTGCAGAATATGGGCAAAGCGTAAAAGGCGGAGCTTACGACTATAATGGGACTGACCGAGCCTACAGCTCACCCGGCACCCCTAAGCAAATCAGGGCTGGCAAGGAGGCTGTATACGTGGACGATGGCTCCTACAAAAATCTCTTTGGTGATGGGGCGGGGTGCCACCGTTCAGACTACGCTGAAATTCATGGGGGATCGTTCATCAAGAAGGCCGTCGGTGGTGGAGAGAAGCCCATTAAAGGAGCAGCAAAAAAAAGCGAGCCTTATTTTCCCGCCACGGCAAAAAGGATTAATCTGGCATGTTCGGGGGCCGTGGTGAAAAACGTTCTCCTAAAAGAGGACGGAGGGATTCCGCAGAAACCAGAAGGGGGTAATACGCTCCAGGATACACAGGCAGGCGCTCTGAAGAAGCTGCTAACAGAGGGCTCCGTAAACCTAGATGTAAAATTGATCGTCCTCTCTATCGGGGGAAATGATCTTAAGTTTGCAGATCGGGTAGAGGCGTGCGCCAAGGAATACGTAAAGGATCAGGTCACACTGGGAGTGATGGGGGGCGAATGTGGGAAGGCTCAAAATCCGAGCCAAATGGAATATAAGGCAGCAATGGACAAAGTGAGAGCGGCGATCCAGTCGATCAAAAAGGCAATGGCGGCTGCGAAAGATAGCGCCGGAAATAAAAAGTATGGAGATAGCCCCCGTCAGGGCAAGTATCGAATTCTCCTGCAATCTTACCCGAGTTTCCTCCCCAAGGCAGGAAATTTGAGAGAGTCTTTGAAGGGCAACTCTGCCCAGCGGTTCTCGACTGGTGGATGCCCTTTCGGCGATAAGGATATGAACTGGGCAAGCGGGAAGCTGGGGCCTGACCTCAATAACGTTCTGCATCAGGCTGCCCAAGCCGAGGATGTAGACTTCATGGATCTTCACAACGCCTTTCGCGGTCACGAACTCTGCTCCGATAAGACTTCCCAGTACAGTAACTCGCATCGGTTTGACAGAGCGGAAGACGTAGACCTTCAAGGGAAAGACGCAGAATGGATGAGATTTATTGATAAGTACATTCTTCGATTGGCGCAGGGAGACGAGCAGGAGTCAGTACACCCTAACGCGTTCGGGCAACTTGCGTTGCAGGACTGTCTAGGAAAGGTGTGGCAGGGACACCTGAGTAAATGGACCGGGCAGTACAGTAGATATTCCCTCTCCTGCACAACAAAGTCTAAATATGGTTCGGGGACTAAGGAAATGGTAGTACAAGCCACCCCAGGACGTGTAGAGATCAAACCCCCCAGCCGCTACCTTCTTATCGATTTCAAGAACCCATTGCCCGCAACCAGCGAATGCCTAGATAATTCCGCAGCGAATGTGGTCCCATGCCCACGGTATGGAGAATTCCGGGAAAACTTGTCCTGGAAAATTGGGAACAATGGTACGATCATCGATGCAGATCCCTCGCCCTCTTTGGGTACCAAGTGCCTTGAGGCCGTCGGGAAAAAGGTGGACTGCAACGATAAGGACCGGTATCCCGCGAAATGGATTCTACGCAGCGATCGTCACCTTGAAATCACTAGTAACCCCGGGCAGTGTCTGGCGAAAACCGGGCTCGCTGACTGTGGCACTGGGGGCGGATCCCTTGCTCTGTGGTCCTCATTAGTTATGATCAAAGCTAAATTCCCAGCAGCATGGCTTTCTGAATCGGGTTCCCTTGAGTCTGATCACATGGCGCTAGGAATGTGCGTTTACGGGCGGTTATTCGATCACCTCCTGCCGGGAGCCGTCCCCTGCGCGGGGGTTTCTTCCAAGACATTCCCGCCTCCAAGGTACACATTTACAGCAGGGTCGGCCCCGAATCAAAGTATGCATCCATTGATCTGGGCCTGGACGCCTTCAGGGGTGGGCGGTGTGAGCGGAAATTTGTCGGACACTATTTACGATGAGACCCCTGCAAGGAATTGCCTATCTATCCTTAATTACAGTAGCGTCGAGGTGAACAACTTGGGCAGAGCTTGCGGGATTTGGGACGACTGGGTACTGGAAAACCACGCTAGCGAGAATTCCCCTGGCGCGATCTCCCAGCACATCAACACCCCGGCCGGGGAACTTGAATTCTATTTGCAAACGATCGAAGATTCTAAATGCTCAGTAAATAACGCGGCAACGCAGGAGGGGAAATGTATCGGGCTGCGGGCGCTGACAGATGAGCAAGCAGGAAAGAAAAGTGAGATCAATCCGTATCCTAAGGTAACCTGGTATCAGCCAGATTCTCGTGCCCGAAACTATCCAGATGGGGACTGGCTGGTTTATCAGTGGCCCTCGTGGCCGCCATCCGGTTACACTGGCGATATGCGATAAGGTCGGCATTGTATTCAGCCTGGTTGTCATTCTGGGTTCCTGGAGCTTTTTCACGTGTAGATCATCAGGGTGAGGATGGGCTGTGGCGGCTGGCGCGATCTTAGCTTGGCGTTTATCACCTGAGGTCGAACGTCGCGTCGAACTTGCCTGGGATCTGCTGTTCGCCTGACGTGAGGGCGGCCTCCGTCTGATCA
>NZ_JBVIQR010000156.1:0-3104 GCF_055576875.1 Streptomyces sp. NPDC033229
GGAGCGCCATGTCCGATCTGTCGAGACGCCTGTTATTGGGTACCGCCGGAGCGATCGGCGTGGGAGCCGCCGTCGGCGCCCTCAGCCCCGCGGCGGCCGGGGAAGTGGCGAGTCCGTTCGAGGTCGCCCCGGCGCGGGCCGCGCTGGAGCGGCTGCTCGGGGAGCACGCCGAGCAGTTCCGGCTGCGCGCGCTGGCCGGCGGCGAGGAGCGGTTCGAGGTCACCGGCGTCCCGGGGCGGATCGAGGTGGCGGGGACGACCCCGGGGGTGCTGCTGACCGGGGTGCACCGGTATCTGCGGGACACCTGCCGGGTCCATCTCGGCTGGCGTGCGAGACGGCCCGCGCTGCCGCGCACCCTGCCCGCCCCGGCCCGGCCGCTGGCGCTCTCGACGCGGCTGCGGCACCGCTTCGCGCTCAACGACACCAACGACGGCTACACCTTCCCGTACGCGGACTGGCTGTACTGGGAGCGGATGATCGACGTCCTTGCCCTGCACGGCTGCAACGAGGTGCTGGTGATCGCCGGGCACGAGGCGGTCTACCACCGGGTCCTCATGGACTTCGGGTACAGCGACGCCGAGGCCCGGGCGTGGCTGCCCGCGCCCTCGCACCAGCCGTGGTGGCTGCTGCAGAACCTCAGCGGCTTCGGCGGACCCCTGAGCCCGGCGCTCATCGCCCGGCGTGCCGCGCTGGGGCGGCGTATCGCCGACCGGCTGCGCGAGCTGGGCATGGCGCCGGTCTTCCCCGGCTACTACGGGCACGTCCCCGACGGGTTCACCGAGCGGAACCCGGGGGCTCGGGTCGTCCCGCAGGGCATCTGGCACGGCTTCCAGCGCCCGGACTGGCTCGATCCGCGCACCGCGCCCTTCGCGGCGGTCGCCGCGTCGTTCTACCGCCACCAGGCCGAACTCCTGGGCGGTGCGGCGCACTTCAAGATGGATCTGCTGCACGAGGGCGGCACGGCGGGCGGCGTGCCCGTCGCGGACGCCGCGCGGAGCGTCGAGCGGGCGCTGCGCACCGCGCACCCCGGCGCGACGTGGGTGATCCTCGGCTGGCAGGACAACCCGCTCCCCGCGCTGCTGGGGGCGGTCGACCGGAGCAGGATGCTGATCGTCGACGGCGCCTCCGACCGCTACCGGTCCGTCACCGACCGGGAGAAGGACTGGGGCGGCACCCCGTACGCCTTCGGTTCGATACCGAACTTCGGGGGGCGGACGACGCTGGGGGCCCGGACGCACATCTGGGACGAGAAGTTCTTCGCGTGGCGCGACAAGCCCGGCAGCGCCCTGGCCGGCACGGCGTACATGCCGGAGGCCGCCGACCGCGACCCGGCCGCCTTCGCGTACTTCACCGACCTGGCCTGGCAGGAGAAGGCCCCGGACCGCCAGAGGTGGTTCGCCGCGTACGCCGACGCGCGCTACGGGCGGGCGGACCGGGGCGCGCGGGAGGCCTGGGCCGTGCTGGAGGAGACCGCCTACCGGCAGAGCGCGCCCGAGCGCAGCGACCCCCACGACAGTCTCTTCGCCGCCCGCCCGGACCTGCGCGCCAATCGGGCCGGCGAGTACGCCCCGAGTGCCCTGTCCTACGATCCGTCGCGTTTCGACGCCGCGCTGAGTGGGCTGCTGGGCGTCGCCGCCGGGCTGCGCGGCGGTGACGCGTACCGCTACGACCTGGTCGACGTGGCCCGGCAGGCCCTGGCGCACCGCAGCCGGCAGCTCCTCCCCCAGCTGCGGAACGCCTACGACGTCAAGGACCTGCCGACCTTCCGCGCGCTCTCCGCGCTGTGGCTGCGGCTGATGCGGTTGGCCGACGACATCGCGGGCGCCCACCGGGACTTCCTGCTCGGGCCGTGGACGGCGGCGGCCGGGGCGATGGGGTCGGACGCGGCGGAGGCGGCGGAGCTGGAGCGGACGGCGCGGGTGCTGATCACGGTGTGGGGTGGCCGGGCCACGTCCGACGGCGGCAAGCTGCACGAGTACGCGAACCGGGACTGGCACGGGCTGATGGGCGACTTCTATCTGCCGCGCTGGCGGCGTTGGCTGGAGGAGCTGGAGGACGCGTTGCGGGAGGGCCGGGAGCCACGGGCCGTGGACTGGTTCGCGGTGGAGGAGCCGTGGACGCGGGAGCGCGAGGAGTACCCGGTGCGTCCGGTCGCCGATCCGTACCGCACCGCGCTGCGGGTCCACGACACCCTGGCCGTCGCCCCCTACCAGGGGACGCTGACGACGGCGCCCGTCCCGGCCGCCGTGCCGCCCGGTGGGGTCGCGACGCTGACCGTCGCCCTCACGAACGTGAACGGTCTGCGGGCCACCGGCCGCGTCGACCTCGCTCTCTCGGGCCTCCGGGCCCGCCCGCAGGGCCCCACGTCGCTGGAGAGCCTCGCGCCGGGCGCCACCGGCACGGCCCGCTGGAGCGTCACCGCGCCCGCCGGGCCTCTTCAGCGCCCGCTGCTGCCCCTGCCGTACGAGGCGAGCGCGCGCTACGGGCCGCGGGGGCGGGACCGGATCCGGACCGCCCGGACCGGCACGCTGTTCGTGGCGGGCCCGCTCGCCGACGGGTGGCGGACCTTCACCAACAACGCGGCCGTTTTCGGGCAGTCGGGGGACGACCGCTTCGCCGTCGACGGCTCGGGCGACGACCTGTGGAAGGGCACGGAGGCCTTCGGCGTGGTCTACCGGCCGGGCGCCCTGGCGGTCGGCGGGTCGGCCACGGTCCGGGTCGACGAGCAGAGCGACACGGGCGGCTGGGCGCGTACGGGCATCATCGTGCGCAACACCCTGGCGGGCCGCTCCCCGGGGGCGGTCAACCTCGCCGTCACCCCGGCGGAGGGCGTCGTGCTGTCCTACGACACCAACGGCGACGGCACCTTCGACGGCTACCGCCGCATCACCGGCCTCAAGGCCCCCGTCCACCTCCGTCTCACCCGTACGGCCACGGGCGGCTTCACCGCGGAGTGCTCCACCGACGAGGGCGCGACCTGGCGGACGGTCGCGTCCGTCACCGTCCCGGGCGCGGCCCGGGACCTGGACGTTGGGCTGTTCATGACGGCGGGCAACGACGGCAGCGGCGAACGGGGGACGGCGTACTTCAGCGCCTGGCGGCTG
>NZ_JBVIQR010000157.1:0-3079 GCF_055576875.1 Streptomyces sp. NPDC033229
CCGGGCTCGTCACGGTTGCCGATCGGGTTCGGCAGGACCGCCTCGTGCTCCCACACGGGCGGGGTGATCAGGTGGACCCCGGCGCGGCGGCGGTCATGGGGGAGGCCGGTGGAGTGCTCGAGCCGGCCGAGGGGGAGGTGGGTCTTGAGGGCGGACAGGTAGGCGCCGTTGATGTCGAGCGCGGTCACCTCATGCCGGCCGGGAGGGAGTTCGTGCCGGGTCCATCTGGGGCGGGCTTCCCAGATCTGGTCGGCGCCGCGGGAGGTCTGCTTCTTGAGGATGTCGGGGATCCAGGGGTGGGCGATCACGTCGTAGCGGGCGCCCTTGCGGGTCTCGTCCAGCAGCTGCATCGCGTCCGGGATCGCCCGCTTCAGCAGTGCCGCGGTGGCTGTCTCCACATCGTCCTGGTGCTCGGCGAGCGCAGCCTGCACCGCCTGGGCGATCAGATCGACCGGTCCGGACGGTTCCTGGAACGCACGCCGGGCCGGCCCCTTGGAAGGACGGGACGGGCGCGGCGTTCGTGCCGGGCCCGCCGGCGGCTGCCCGGCCTCAGCGGCCCGGAGCTGCACAGGCGTCGCCGTCGGCCCGGCTGTAGGGGCTGCAGGGGCCGGAGCGTGGCAGTCGGCCGGGTGAAGGTGCTGAGCGAACCCCTCCACCCGGTGCCTGGCCGGCTGGCCGCAAAGGACGCACGGCTCCGGCACGGCCAGGGTTTCCACCTCATCCCCGTCACCGCCCTCCGCAGGCCCGGCCGGTCCCGAAGGGGCCGGCTCGGCAGGCTCTGGGGAGGGGTCGTCAGCGACGGGAGCGACGGCTGACGGAGCAGCAGCGGGTCGGGAAGCGGAAGCCGCCTCTGCTCCGCAAGCGGGTGCGGTCTCCGGTTCGGTCTCGGCTGCGAGCTTCGCGGCCAGGCCGTCGAGGAGGTACGCGTACTTGGCGCGCAGCTCGCCGGACGGGTCCCTGCTGCCGCTCTCCCACCCTGTGACCGTGGACGGGCTGGCCCCCAGCGCCCTAGCCACCTGGGCCTTGGACAGCCGGGCCCGCTCCCTCAACTCCCGGCGCCGCTCCGGTGACGGGAGTGCGGCCTCCGGGCCGACAGCGGCGAGTAGCGAGTCGATCGCGTCGAAGTCACTCACCGGCCCGCTCCCCCGGCGTTGTTGCCACGGCGGCGGGTGGCGGGCAGTGCCTCGCATGCCCGGGTCGGACCCGCCAGCAGATCCAGCGCAGCGACGTCGTAGTGCCCGGCCAGGACATCGACGTCGCGCAGAGTCCACGAGGTGGCCCCGGACTGCCGACGCGAGACCTGCGTCTGCGTCAGCCCGAGCACCGCAGCGATCGTCCGCTGTGAGTCACCTGTCGCCTGCATCAACGCGGCCACCGTCAGCCGCAGCGACTCCTCCAGACCCAAAACCATGCCCTCATCGTACTCATACGATGCAGATTATGCATCAAATTCGGTTATTGGAACTCAAGAATGCGCTAAGCGCCTGGCTCCCGGACCTGGGAGACACAAGGCCCTGTCAGCGCCCGTCATCCCGCCCAGGCCCGGCGGTCAGCGGTCCGGGTACCGCCCACGTACAGGCCGGCGGGCTGCCCGACGCGCATCCCGCCTCGCCCGGGATCGGCACCCGGCACGCCCCCCAGCCCCCAGCAGCCGGGAGAACCCGAGAAAACACAGCAGGATGTCGCCGCCCCACCCAGAGCATGACCGGGTTCACGGTCTTCTCCCGGCCAGTCCCGCACCGGAAGTGCCGGGACGAGGTGACAGCTGTCCGAAGCCGCAGCCGGCATGGCCGGGACCGGACACGTGCATGAGGCGGGCACAACCCCCTGGAGGAGTTACGAGCCTATGTCCACCGCGAGGCCGAAAGGGGGCTCGATGCCCCCGAGCCGACGGCATACCGCCTCCACCAGGGCGCTGCCGGAACATGCGTAGGTCAGCGCGGGCTGGCACGGCCCCTACCCGACCTCCTCGCCCACCGCGGCCCCGCTGATCGTGGCCCGGTTCACCAAGAGCCAGTGCCGCCCCTGCCCGGCTCGCACCCAGTGCACCAGCACCGCCGACAATGTCCGCACCGTGGGTTTTCCCCCGCGAGAGCTCCGCGACCTGCAACTTCGCGTCCGCACGGAACAACAGACGCCCGAGTGGAAGGTCCGCTATGCGGTCCGTTCCGGAGTGGAGAGCACGGTCAACGAGTTCGCCCACGGACACGGCATGCGCCGCTGCCGCTACCGAGGACAGGGCAAGGCCCACCTCCACCACGTCCTGACAGCCATCGCCGTGAACATCGAGCGCCTCAGCGGACTGTCACCGGCCGAGGAGCCCCCGACACCCCGCCGGCCGACTGCCTTCCAGGACTACCTCGACCAGCGTGAGCTCCCCCGGCTGAAGTCCTGGCGAACCCTGGGCAGCTGACCCCGGTGACTCCAAGATCCCCGACAGAGTCAAGTTCAGAAACTGTCCCTATATCTTGTTCCTTAACCTCGGGCCCGGTCAGATGGTCACTCTTTGGAGTGATTGCAGGGTATGGGGTCGGCCTTCCTCGTGATCCTGAACTCTGCGACGAGGTGCCGGAGTTCACAAGGAAGGCCGTGGGATGAGTGTGCTGCCGCAGCTTGGTGGACGGGATGCGTTCGCGGAGCTGTCACGCTTTCGGACGGCCTTCTACGGGTGCTTGTCCGCGCGGGCCGATGCGTTCTTCCAGCTGACCGACGCGTTGCTGTGTGCGGACGGGCCGACGCGAACGCCGGTGGAGTTGTCACTGCTGGCCGAGCATCAGCGCGGCTACGGCTCGCTGTACGGCGCACTGAACCATGGCCGACTCGACACGAATGCCTTACGTGACCTGCTGGTTTCCCTGCCGCTTCCGCGGTTCGACGGGCGGATCGTGCTCACGGTGGACGTCACCGTGGCTGCGGTCGGACGCCGCCTGCTCGCCGGATCGGCTGTTCTGCCTGGTCCACGGCCGCAACGGCCGCTCATCGGACCACGTGGTGCCGGGCTGGCCGTACTCGTTCGTCGCTGCGCTCACCCCGGACCGCACCTCGTGGACGCAGGTCCTGGACGCGGTCCGGCTGGGGC
>NZ_JBVIQR010000158.1:0-3046 GCF_055576875.1 Streptomyces sp. NPDC033229
CCTGCGAGTACTTCCTCGGTGGCGCCACTTCTTCCTCGTTCCCTGTTCCAGGCGATCCTATTGGACACCTGTCCGAGAACTTCGAGGCACCTCAGTCGCCCAGCTTGGGCGGGCGTCCGGTGGCTGCCCGTCTCCGCAGGCCCGAAGCACCGTCTGGCCTGCCCCCACACCCGCCGCCAACACCGCACACTCTCGGCATACACCCCCACCGCCCTCGCGATCTCCGCATTCGAGGCGCCGCCCTCGAACAACTCGGCTGCCCGGACACGACGCGCCTCCGCCAACAGAGGCCGCGACAAAGAAGCAAGGCAGGAGCCGGCAACCGAAGGGGAAGGTCGATAAGCCACCCCGGCAGCCTCCCACCCACACACCCACCCCACCCACCGAACTTACGAAAAGATCAGCAGTCTCTCATCGACCGGCTGCTGCTGATGGACTATCCACCCAGCCAGTCCGCCGCACGCCTTACTGACTTTGTCTGTGTGTTGTCGTGGTGGGTTGTCTGTTGTGGATGGTGAGGCCTGTCTCGGTGAGGCAGCCTTGGAGGAGGTCGGGGCGGTACTGGATGGTGCGGAGGCCGTGCCGCACGGTCTGGGTGAGGCGGGCAGCTGGAAGATGGTGAGCCAGTCCTGGCCGTCGGCGAAGTCGCGCAGGGCGGCACATCGGTGGGTGCCGGGGTTGTCCCACACCAGGACGATCGGCGCTCTCAGCGGCCGGTGGGCGGCGGTCAGCAGGTCGCGGTAGTCCGTCCAGGTAAAGCTCTGACGGGCTCCCTTGTATCTGTTGTGACGGTGGAGCCGGTAGATCAGGCGTGGTCGTTCGCCGGGCCGGTAGCAGAGCAGGGCGGCGACCGACAGGCAGCGGGTCGTGCGGCCCGGACGCGGATGACAGGGGTGTGTCCGCGCCGAGCCCAGGTGCGGGTGGTGGGCGGCGTCATCGAGAAGCCGGCCTCGTCCTCGAACACGAGGTAGGCTCCGAGCGCCGCCGCGGTGCTTCCACCTGCGGCCACGTCTTCTTCACCCACCCCGCGATGGACTCCTCATCACGCTCCAGGGCTCTGCGGGCGGGCACCTGGTGACTCCAGCCGTGGCGGTTGAGCATCTTCGCGGTGCCGGACAGCGTCATGCTCTTGTGGAACCGGCGCCCGATCAGCGTCTTGATCCTTGACAGGGTCCAGCGCTGGTCCGGCCGGCCGTTCGCCACCGCGCCCCTGGCCAGTTCCTCCTCCAGCACGGCGAACAGGCGATCGCTGAGCAGCGGCAGGGACGCCGGTCCGCCCGACCGCAAACCGTTCTCACCACCCCACTCGTAGGCCTTCCGCCACCGCTGGACCGAACGCACACTCACCCGAAGCTTCCTGGCGATCACCACGCTGGACTCTCCCACAGCAAACAACTCGGCTGCCTCGAGACGGATCCGCTCCCGCAATACCCGTCGCTCGGCAGTCAGTCCACCACCTTGCGGATACCTCATACACACCGCATACCGCAACGATCACCACCCGTCAGCCCCCACGACAACACACAGACAAAGTCAGTAAAGCCGCCCGCACCGCTACCGGGATACTGGCTGAGCACGTCAGTGATCCAGCGAACGCCTGGGCCGCCTCAGGCGGGTCATCGAACGGACCATCTCCTGGCTGTCGGGCTACCGCCGACTCAACTACCGCTACGAGCACCAATCCCGCAACTACCTGGCCTTTCTCGGCCTCGCCGCGGCTCTCTGCTGCTACAAGCGACTTGTTCGCCTCACCACATAGGACACGGTCTAAAAATAGTTCTCTCGCAGACCTTGTAGCCCTCTTGTCCGCCCAGGCCGAAAGGGGTTGGAGCATAGCGTGTGGGGGTATTGTCCTTGTCCGAGCCTTCTCTTCCGGCTGACGGCAGTGCAGTTCGCCGACGACGTACCTTCCAGATCTTTTGTCGGCAAGCGCGGTGGTTTTGTTTTGGGGACGTGATAGTTGTGGTATCGATTCATTCCGTGCCGTTGGTAGTTGTGCAGAGTTTCTCTTTCGGGCGCAGGGTCCCGACAGCACAGGGCTCTGTGCTGCTGCTGGATTTACGGTGTCAGCTACTCCTCCGGCATCGCGGGTTCGAGGGGATGACAGGGCATGATGAGGACCTGGTACGGGAGATGCTCGCGGTCCCTGGGGTGTTCACTGCGGTTGAGAGGACGGTTGAGGCTGCTCTCGCCCTTGCCGATCTGAACACCGGGAGGGACTTCCCAACGCGGGTTCTGGTGGGATGCCGCAGTGGGCGGCGGAGGTCTGTAGTGCTGGCAGAGGCCATTGCTGCCAGCATCGTCGGGCGGGGCAGGGATGCAGTGGTAGAGCACCATCACCTCAATGTCATTGTCACAGACGACTACTGATTCTCCAATGTTTTAAAACTTGCCAATCCATGTTCGTGTGCTGGTTCAGCTCGAGGCGATAGGATGCGACGACCGGCTGATTTCGAGAAAGTAGCCGACGGGTATGAGGCTCCGCGGGAAACTCGGGAAGGCTATGCAGAGGTGGTGGTCGTGCTGGGGGTGTGGAAGAGCCCGGGCTGAACGGTGATCTATGGAAAGCGGTCGAGTAGCACTCCGTTAGGTTTTCTGGTTCGGCTGCTCGTGGGCGGGCATGTCGGATGTGCGGATACGCACGAAGTGGACCGTGTACGGGCTGAGTTGCCGTCGTATGTGGCTGACGTGTTCGTCCCTCTGAAGCGCAAGGGCCGGCGTGCCAGGAGCGACTGTTACCTGCGTGGCCTGATGCTGGACGGCCGCCGGAAGTCGATCCAAGCCATGGCCGCTCGGCTGCCGGACGGCAACGATCAGAACCTGCAGCAGGTCGTGAACCAGTCCACCTGAGATCCGGTGCCGGTGCAGCGCCGGATCTGTGAACGCATGCTGCCGCTCATCGCTCCGACGGCCTGAGTGATCGACGATGTGCGTCGAATCCACTACGTCTTACGAGCTGGTGCGTGATAGCGGATGAGGCGTGTTTGACCTGCTCATTGCCTGTCCTCAGGCGGTGGTGTAGCGGTCAGATACGAGGTTGGCGATG
>NZ_JBVIQR010000159.1:0-3034 GCF_055576875.1 Streptomyces sp. NPDC033229
TTCACCAGGCTGCACTCAAAGTCCCCGCCGCGGCCTGGACGGCGGCGATCGAGCCCGGCGGCGCGATCCGGGACGGGGCCTGGCTCGCCGAGATCGCCGGCGACTGCCTCAAGGGCTGGCCGAAGGGAATGCGGCTGATCATTCGCAAGGAACGGCCCCGTCCCGGAGCCCAGTTGCGGATCACCGACGCCGACGGACTTCGGCTGACCTGCTTCGCCACCAATACCACCGACATGCCGATCGCGGCACTGGAACTGCGGCACCGCCGACGGGCCCGAGCCGAGGACCGCATCCGGGCCGCGCGGGCCACCGGCCTGCGCAACCTGCCCCTGCACGACACCGCGCAGAACCAGATCTGGCTGGAGATCGTCCAGCTCGCCCTCGACCTCCTCGCATGGATGCCCATGCTCGCCCTGCTGGGCGAAACCCGCAGGTGGGAGCCCCGCCGCCTCCGGCTCCGCCTCTTCTCCGCTGCTGCCCAGATCATCACCACCGCCCGCCGCCGGCACCTGAGGTTCGCACGCCACTGGCCCTGGACCGACGTGATCACCGACGCCCTGACACGACTCGAAACTCTCCCGAACCCCGGCTGACCAGCACGTTCCCGTCCCCGCGAGCATCACCACCCGACCGGAGCCGTGGAACCCGGCGCCCACCCGACGCGACAGCCGGGCCATCAGCCCGACCGCCACCAGCCCGAACAACCGAAACGGCCCGCCGAAGAAACCGACGGACCGTCACGAAAGATCGAGGCTAGGCCAGGAAATGCAAAGTTTTATTTTGGTCGTGCAAGGATTCCAGTCCTTGCACCCTCCAGCACACAGGGCTCCGGCGCTAGGTGAGGCGCAACGGTGTCTGGATGTTGCCCGTCTGCGATATGGCACGCAATCTCGGCAACATGCTGACTTGCCTTTCCGTCACCGTAAGGGGAAGGCTGATTCGCCAATCTATCAGCGAGTGTCCGATCAGATAAAATTTTTACAGCTTCAAGACGAAGTTCTTCTCCCGGGGAAACCAGCCGGGAGAAGCCAGCCCAGATGGATTCCGGCCGCTCACTGCTGTCCCTCACTACAAGAAGCGGCTTCTTCAAAACAGTGCACTCTTCTTGCAGACCGCCCGAATCGGATACCAATAAGGCAGCATGGCGCGCCAGCCCAAGGAGTTCGGCATGGCCGACCGGGGTGATTACTTCAATCCAAGAGAGGTAATCACTTAGATTGAATTGTTTGGCAAGTTGGCTAGTTCGGGGGTGCAAGGGAAGCAAGACTGGCAACGGTAAATTAGATAAACTTTCCAGGACCATTCGTAACCTCCCTGGGGTGTCAGTGTTCTCGGGTCGGTGAATGGTGGCCAGAATGTAATTATTGTCTTCAACTCCATACTTTGATAAACATTTTAGCGATCTCTGTCGATCGGGAATTGAACCTAGCGTTGCTTCCACAATAGTATTACCCGTGATCCTAATAGTACTGGAAGAGTAGCCCTCGTTGAGCAAGTTGGAGGCGTTAGCCTTTGTCGCCGCGCAGTGCACGTCGGCTAGCACATCAACGACTCTACGGTTAATTTCCTCGGGCATTCTTCGATCAAAGGACCGAAGTCCAGCTTCCACATGAATTAAAGAAATCCCACAATAGCTCGCCGCTTGAGCCCCGGCCGAAGTGCTATTGGTGTCCCCTTGCACAACCAGGGCGCCAGGTCGCCGGTTCTCCAAAATTTTCGTCAGGCGCAACGTCGAAATCCCAATTTGGTTCCCCCTTGATGACCCTCCGACCCCCTTAAGGCGAATATCCGGCAGGGGTAGCCCGAAATCATCGAAGAATCTATTGGAGAGCGACTCGGTATAATGTTGCCCTGTATAGATCACTAAAGCTCGCTCTCCGAGGATCCGGATTAGATGGGAAAGCTTGATGATCTCTGGTCTGGTTCCAAGTACTACAGCAACCTGTCGTTTTTCTGGCTCCACAGAAATTCCCTTTTCGTTGCAATAATCAGTAACTTAATTTGATGTTAACCGCAGAAGAGGTTCGTCCCGCGTCCTGAAATTTCGCGAAATGACATTAAGCCTGTTCCGTGAGTGCTGAGCGGGAGGTTTCGAGTGCTCGAGGTTGTACCGTAACTGGTGGGGCGGTTGTGCGTTTGGCTGAGCGTGGGGGCGAGGCACCGGCCTGCTCATCCCGTACTGCAAACCGCGGCCACGTCAGACGCAACCTCACCCCACCCCAGGAAGCGCAGAACGCCGACACGGGTCCGGGGTGGAACACACCCTATCGCGAGTGAAGAACTGGAAGATCCTGCGGGACTGCCGGCTCAAGGGGCGACAGCATTTACCGAGCCATGCCCGGCATCACCCCGGCTCTCATCGGGGATTTTATGCGGCTGATGCGCGGTTGAGGCCAATCGCACAGCCGACGACAGCGGTCTAGATTCGGTTTGACGGCTTGCTCAAAGGCCCGGCCAGCCCTCAACGGGATGAACGCTTCAGTGAAGCCAACCTCGAGCAAACGAAACCACTATCGGTCTTCTCGCCAGAATCTGCCCCTCTTCAGTCACAATGGTAGCCGCACTGGCTCAGAAAAGCCAGCCCCGACGAAAGTCCCAGCGCCTTCAAGGTACACAATATGAAGATGCCGCCAGCGGCGGTCAAGGTAAAGCGACTGAGGGGTTGAGCGGTCAGTGTTTTCCGGACGGCCGCCCATTAGAACTGGGATGAGATGTAGTTGCTACCGCGGCTCGAGTGGAATATGGTGTCCCCGGAGAGCGAGTGATTGCGGCCGTCGGTTTGGAAATCAATGTCGCTGGCGAAGAATACCCAAGCCTCCCAGGGGGCTTACGTGATTTGTCGAACATTTTTCGGCCGGGTGTATCGGCGGTGAAGTCGCCCGCCGATACACCACCCCGGCCGAAAAATCAAGCGTTCTTTGCGCGGTCGGCGAGGGGGGCTTCTGGCCGGGTGCGAGTGAGCGCAACTGCGGCCAGTCGATGTCTGCGTGCTCGATGGGCAAGGCGTCGACGTCGCCAGTGCGGAAGAGCGGGA
>NZ_JBVIQR010000160.1:0-3027 GCF_055576875.1 Streptomyces sp. NPDC033229
CTCGTACCGGGCGTACTCGGGCGAGCCCGACAACGCAGCGAGCGTGCGTGCCAGGCGTCGCGGGCCAGGCGCGAATTTGCGGACACACCCTAGGGCCCGGGCCCCCAGCACGGGGAGCCCGGGGACCCTACGCCTCGGCGCGTACGGATCCCGGGCGGCCGGGGCGGCCGGGGTCGGTACCGACGGACGGGTTCGCCGTCGCGTTCCAGGCCGATTCCGCCGCACCCGGCTCCCACCACGGCACACGCCGCGCGGCCCGCAGCACGCGGCGGCGGCGCAGCCCGGTCACGTGGTCGATGTAGAGCCCGCCGTCGAGGTGGTCGCACTCGTGCTGCAGGCAGCGGGCGAAGAAGCCGGTGCCGCTGACGCGCGTGGGCGAGCCGTCGGCGGTGAAGCCCTCCACGACGGCGTGGTCGAAGCGCGGGGTGCCGGCTTCGAGGCCGGGCAGCGAGAGACAGCCCTCGGGACCGGGGTAGACGTCGCCGTCGGCCGTGACCAGCCGCGGATTGACGAGGTGGCCGAGGTGGCGGCGGTCCTCGTCGTCCGGGCAGTCGTAGACGAAGACGCGCAGGGGGACGCCGATCTGGTTCGCGGCGAGGCCCACACCCCGGGCCGCGTACATCGTCGCGAACATGTCCTCGATGAGTTTCGCGAGCTCGGCGCCGAAGTCCGTGACCTCCTCGCAGGGGGTGCGCAGGCCTTGATCGCCAAGCAGCCGCATGGGTCGTACGTGTCCGGAGCTGCCGGGGATGAGACCTTTTCGCATCCCCCCAGCGTACGTTCACCGGACGGCGGGTTCGGGCCCACGGCGGGATCTCGGTAGGCTGCACCCGACCGAAGCCTCCCGGCTGGCGATTCGGCGCGGAGGGGGCGTTCCACCGGCGGACCAGGGACAGGCGCGGCGCCGGATGCAAGGAGGATCTAGGACGATGGCAGGCAACACGGGGCCGCTGTCGCCGCGGGCCAAGCTGGCCGTGACGGCGGGCAAGGCTGCTGCGGCGGTGTCGCGAGCCGCGGGCCGCGGCAGCGGATCAGTGATCGGTGGAAAGGTCGCGCTCAAGCTCGACCCCGATCTGCTGGCGCGGCTGGCGACCCACCTGGACGTGGTCCTGGTGTCGGCGACGAACGGCAAGACGACCACGACCCGGCTGATCGCCGAGGCACTGCGGGCCAGTGGCCCGGTGGTGTCCAACGCGCTGGGCGCGAACATGCCCGCGGGCATCACCTCCGCCCTGGCCGGTGGCTCGGACGCGCGCTACGGCGTGATCGAGGTGGACGAGAAGTACCTGGCGGGAGTCGCCCGGGACGTCTCGCCCAAGGCCATAGCGCTGCTGAACCTCTCGCGCGACCAGCTCGACCGGGCCGCGGAGACGCGGATGCTCGCCGAGAAGTGGCGCGAGGGTCTGGCGGGCACGAAGGCCGTGGTCATCGCCAACGCCGACGACCCGCTGATCGTATGGGCCGCCTCCTCCTCGCCGAACGTGGTGTGGGTGGCGGCCGGTCAGGAGTGGAAGGACGACGCCTGGTCGTGCCCGTCGTGCGGTGGCGTCATGCAGCGCCCGGGCGACGACTGGTTCTGCGGCGAGTGCGGCTTCCGCCGCCCGACCCCGAGCTGGGCGCTGTCGGGCGACTACGTCCTCGACCCGCACGGCAGCGCGTGGCCGATCCACCTTCAGCTGCCGGGCCGCGCCAACAAGGCGAACGCGACCACCTCGGCGGCCGTCGCGGCCACCTTCGGGGTGCCGCCGCAGGTGGCCCTGGAGCGGATGTACCAGGTGCAGGCGGTCGCGGGCCGGTTCGACGTGGTCACCTACATGAACCGCGAGATCCGGCTGCTGCTGGCGAAGAACCCGGCCGGCTGGCTGGAGACGTTCTCGCTGATCGACGGCCCGCCCGCACCGGTGATCCTGTCGGTGAACGCGCGGGGCGCCGACGGCACGGACACCTCCTGGCTGTGGGACGTGGACTATCCCCGGCTCGCGGGACACCCGATCTTCGTGATCGGTGACCGCAAGCTGGACCTCGCGGTGCGACTGGAGGTCGCGGGCCTGGACTTCCGGGTCTGCGAGAGCGTCGACGAGGCGGTGGCGGCGGCGCCGCCCGGCCGGATCGAGCTGATCGCCAACTACACCGCGTTCCAGGACGTCCGCCGCCGCGTCGGCAACTGACCCCACTCAAGACTGAGGATTGTGAGCATGAGCCAGAACAGTCTGCGTTTGGTGTGGGTCTACCCCGACCTGCTCAGCACCTACGGCGACCAGGGCAACGCCCTGGTCCTGGAGCGGCGCGCGCTGCAGCGCCGCCTCGATGTCCAGCGCGTGGACGTACGGTCCGACCAGCCCATCCCGACCTCCGGGGACATCTATCTGATCGGTGGCGGTGAGGACCGGCCGCAGCGGCTGGCGGCCGAGCGGCTGCGCCGCGACGGCGGTCTGAACCGGGCCGTCGCCAACGGCGCGATCGTCTTCTCGGTCTGCGCCGGCTACCAGATCCTGGGGCATGAGTTCATCAACGACCTCGGCCAGCGCGAGCAGGGCCTGGGTCTGCTGGACGTCGTCAGCACCCGCGGCGAGGGCGAGCGGTGCGTCGGCGACGTGCTGGCCGACATCGACGCGCCGCTCGGTCTGCCGCCCCTGACCGGTTTCGAGAACCACCAGGGCGTCACCCACCTCGGCCCGACCGCCCGCCCCTTCGCCCGGGTGCGGTTCGGCCAGGGCAACGGCACGGGTGACGGCACCGAGGGCGCGTACAACGAGACGGTCTTCGGTACGTACATGCACGGCCCGGTCATGGCCCGCAACCCGCACATCGCGGACCTGCTGATCAAGCTGGCCCTGGACGTCAACGCCCTGCCGCCGGTCGACGACCGGTGGTACGACGCGCTGCGCGCCGAGCGGATCGCTGCCGCGTCGCAGCCGGCCTAAGGGCTCGTGCCGGACGGGCTGGTTCGGGCTGAGCTCAGCCGAACCAGCCCGTCCGGGAAGCTCAGGCGGAAGCGGGCGCCGCCGCCCTCGGCCTGTTCGGCGG
>NZ_JBVIQR010000161.1:0-3003 GCF_055576875.1 Streptomyces sp. NPDC033229
ACCTGAGGGTGAGGGTCCGTTCGGTGCAGCGGTGGCGGTGGACGTGGGATGAGGGTGGTCCGTGGGCTCTGAGGTCGCAGGGGCCGGCGTCGCTTCCGAGGCTGAGCCAGAAGCAGTTCGCCGAGTTGGAGGCGGAGCTGGCCAGGGGTCCGGCCGCGCACGGCTGGGAAGACCAGGGCTGGACCCTTGTCGGTGTGAAGGCGGTGATCGGCCGGCGCTTCCACCTGAGCTGCACGATCCAGGGCGTGCGGAGACTGCTGGTACGTAATGGCTGGTCCTGCCAGGTGCCGGGCCCGTCGGGCGATGGAGCGGGACGACGAGGCGGTGGCCGGGTGGGCCCGGGAGGTGTGGCCCTGCGCGGAAGACTCGCGGCGGCGCGTGGAGCCTGGCTCGTCTTCGAGGACGAAGCCGGATTCTCCATGACGCCGCCACAGGCCAGGACCTGGTCCCAACGCGGCCCGCCGGGATGACGGTCGACGTGACGGACGCAAGAGCTTCTCCTGGAGCGACTACCGGGACCTGCTGATCGCAGCACATCAGCAGCTCGGCGGCCCGATCGTGCTCGTCTGGGACAACCTCAACGTCCACAAGGCCGCCGGCCTGCGGAAATTCGCCGAAGCCCGGGACCGGCCCACCATCTGCTACCTGCCGCCCTACGCAACCGACCTCAACCCCGTCGAAGGGATCTGGTCCCTCCTGCGACGCGGCTGGCTCTCCAATGTCGCCTACAGCACACCCGACCACCTCATCCAGCGCATTCGACGCGGCCTCCGGCACATCCAGTACCGCAGCGACCTCATAGACGGCTGCCTCGCCGAAACCGGCCTGACCATCAGACCGGCCTAAACAACGACACGACACCACGAGTTCAATCTCAGTAGGCCGCAGGATGACGGCTGGGCGGTGGCTCCGCTCTACATCGATTACGGGGAGCTGCCGGGTACTCCGAAGAGCCCGGCGAAGCTGATGCTGACCGCCCGTGGACCGGCCGGGCAGGAGATAGCGGCTGCCGTGTGGCAGGTCGTCATCGCATGGGTGCCGCCTTCAACATGGACGGGCATGGACCGTCGACTATGCACTCCGTAGTCGCACGAGAGGCCCATGCCCGCTACCCCATCATGCCTGCCTCAACGGGTCCTGGCACTACCGGCCACCTGGAAGGTTATTCAGAAGTAGTGGATCTTGTTGGGGTCCAGGTGCGGAGGAGTTCGAGCTGGACGGTGGTATCGAGGTTCTCGGGGAAGCGGTCGAGGGGGCCTCGGTAGTTCTCGGAGAGGATCTTCCAGTTCTTCAGGTGCGCGATACAGCGCTCGACAGCGGACCGGATGGCGGAGTGGGCTCGGTTGCAGTCCTTCTCCACCATGGTGAGCGGGCGATGCAAGGGTTTCTTGTGCGGGGTCAGCAGTCCGCAGCCCTGGTAGCCCTTGTCGCCGAGCCCGGGATGTCTGCCGACGGTGGTCTCCATGCCCGAGGCGGTGCGGGCGTGGGAGTCGTGGCGGGCTCCGGGCAGGGGCCGGCCAACGGCCCTGAGGCGGCCCCGGAGGTCGGACATCACCTGGATGTTGTGACCGGTGCGGCGGTGCTTCGCGAAAAACAGCTGCTCAGCGGCCTTCCAGTCCCAGCACGGGGCAAGAAAACCGTCAACAAGGACCGGCTCGCCCCGCGGCCGCCGGGCGACGCCGAACCCCAGCTGCTTCAGGCTGTCCCTCATCACAGGCCGCAGCACGGCCGCATAACGGCAGACCATGGGCTACGAGACACCGAACAGCTCACCGACCATCTCCTGAACCGCGTTGTGACGCAGCAGGAAACACAGCACGACCACCGCCCCCCACAACGGCAGAACACGCGGCCGCCCCGCCGGCGCGCCCCAGCCCGGCAAACACCGCTCCACTCTCCCCATGAGCAGGGACAGCTGATACGGGCTCAAACCGGTAGTACGGTGGAAACGCATCGGTCCCCCCCGAGCGTCCGCACAGGATTCGACACCCCGTACGGTACGCCGAGGGGACCGATCCTGCGCCCAGCAACCAACCAGCAAGATCCACCGACTTCTGAATAACCTTCCCGGGGTGGGGGATGGCTGGTCCGCCATGACCGGGGCGGGTCGGGGCGCGCCTCATTCCCCAGCGGTAATAGCACACGGTACCCAAAGGAGTGGCAGGCCACGGCAGTCCGCATATCACGGGCTGGGAGTCGGCACCCAACCACCGCTCACAGTAGCTTTGTTAGCGCGCCGGGTAGTCGCTCATTGCAGCGCGAAGACAGGCTGCGCGCGTTACGCTGGCCCTATGGAACCACCCCTGCCCGTCGGCCTAGACGCCGTGCGGCTGCATGAGTGGCCAGCTAGACCACCCGCACCGCCCTCCGGTACCTGTGCGGTTGGCTCGCTCCGCTGTACGACAAGGTGACTGCCATGGTCCTCCTCTCCCCACACATTGCCACCGCCGCGATGGCCGCTGTGCTGGTTGCAGGAAATGCCGCCTTGGCCCAGGCCAGCCCCATGGTCACGTGTACCGTCGGCGACTTGCACGTGACCATGGGGCGTCAGGACCGCGGCGCAGGACAGGTCTACTGGCCAATCCTGTTCACCAACATCAACACCTCCAGATGTGCCCTGCGCGGCTACCCTGGTGTCTCTGCTCTGGACGGCGAATACCAGCAGATCACCCCGCCCGCCACCCGTACGGGAGAACCCTTCCGCACTGTCATTATCCGCCCTGGCCAAACCGCCACCGCGCTCATTCACACCACCAACGGTCCACTTGACGGTGAGCCCTGCCGACCGGCCAGTACCTACCTGCGTGTCTATCCCCCCGCCTCTTATCAGGCCGTCCTCATCAGAGCCTCACTGCGTGTCTGTACCAGCCTCTTCGAGACCGGCCCCCTCACAGCCGACACCTCCTAGCCTCGCTGTTTCGCTTGGGGTGACGAGGTGATGCTGTGGGGTTGATCGAGGCGGTATCGGGGGGTGGGCATGGTGGGGGCCCGGCGCGGTGGTCG
>NZ_JBVIQR010000162.1:0-2729 GCF_055576875.1 Streptomyces sp. NPDC033229
CCGCCCGTCGACAGCTCGGCAACCGTCTCGTCGGCATCCTCCACGGCTGCCTCAAGACCCGCACCCTCTACGACGAAGCGACCGCCTGATCGCACTACGCACACCTCCATGCCGCTTGACCTCAAACGACATGGGGTGTCTCAAACGCTACGCCGCTCGCGAGATCTACCGCCAAATCCAGCCGACGTCGTCCCTTGCTGCCCACTCTGCCGCTAGACGCAACATAGAGGCATCCTCAACATCCACCTCGCAGCCAGGCTGAAGAGGTACGAAGCCGAGCACGACTGGCTCACCACCGTCCGCCTCCCGCCGTATGCACCCGACCTGAATCCCGTCGAGACCGTCTGGGCCCTCGTGCGCAGAGCGATGGCCAACACCGCCTTCGGCACACCCGACGACCTCGACCGCACACTCCGCCACGAGTTACGCAAAATCCAACTCCGGCCCCGCCCTATCGACAGCTGCCTCACCGCCACAGGCCTGACCATCACCCCACCGACCGCACCCTGAAAACCTCAGTAACCGAAGCCGGACGGCTCGGGGTCACCGGACGCCATCCACGTTGCCGACCGGTGGCACGTCTGGAAGAACCTGGCCGAAGCGGTCGAGAAGAGGGTCGTCCGGCACCGGGCTCCGCTACGTGAACCGCAGGAGAAAGCGCCGTCCCACACCTTCGTGTCGAACAGGTCTCACGGAGCTCGTCGTCTCCTGCCCGGTCCCGGCGGACCGGCCGGCTGTCGGAGCGGGTCCGCCGGCAGCACACGGTCGTTCAGATCTGCTCGCCCAGGGCCAGAGCCCGCGCCCATTGCCCGGGAGCTGGCTCTGGCCCGCAACACCGTCCGCCGCCCCGCCCAGGCCACCACCCCCGACGAACTGCTGGTCGGGGCAGTGGACCAGCCGCCCGAGCATCCCGACCCGCCCAAGGCCCACCCCCACCAGCGGTGGAACGGGGCTACCAGGGCGGCAGAGGCCCCTGGCCAGCAGGAACAGCAAACTGTAACTGGCGTACTAAGATCGGCGGTCCTGGGCTCGTACCCGGTAAATGCCAGCGGTCACCTGGTCGGAGAGGTCGTGCACCAGTTCCGCGAGACCGTGAGGCCATAGGGTCTCCGGGCTCCACAGCAGTCCGGTCTGTGGTGTGAGGTCGTGTGCCCCGGTAAGGTCTGCGCCGGTGAGGTCCACGTTCACGAGGTCCGTGTCGGTCAGCTTCGCGTCACGCAGACTCGCGGCGCCGAGGTTGGCGTCCGCCAGGAACGCACCGGTCAGGTTTGCGTTGCGCAGGTTCGCTCGGGTCAGGTTTACGCCGGACAGATACGCGCGCATCAGGCGGGCGCCTGCCAGGTCCGCGGCACCCAGGTCAGCGTCGTCCAGGTTTGCTTCGGTCAGGTCCGCGCCGACGAGCCTTACGCCGTTGAGGTCCGCACCACCGAGGTTCGCGCGTGGCAGAAGGCGGGGCGCGTCTTCGAGCGGGGACGGACGAGGGTCTGTGAGAGCTGCGGCCTCCGGGACGGCGTGAGACGGCAGGGCGGAGCCGACAGCATGCTGTGCGATGGCGAGGGCGGTAGATGCCAGGGCGCTGGAGGGCGCTTCGGGGCAGGCGAGATAGAGCAGGCCGCGCAAGACGCAGGCTTGTTGCTGGGTCTCGTCGTGGTCCACTACAGCCTCCAGGGCAGAAAACGGTCGGGGTCAGTCCCCGGTATGTATGCGGCAGACGGGGCACTGGTGGCCGGCGGTGGCGCTCAGCGACAGCAA
Organism: Streptomyces sp. NPDC033229; assembly: GCF_055576875.1. Taxonomy (NCBI): domain Bacteria; kingdom Bacillati; phylum Actinomycetota; class Actinomycetes; order Kitasatosporales; family Streptomycetaceae; genus Streptomyces; species Streptomyces sp. NPDC033229. Next base: position 1,753 of record NZ_JBVIQR010000162.1, read on the forward strand.
GAACCCGGCAGCGGCGTTCTCGGCCCGCCGTAGGGCCTGGCTCGCGGAGGACCCTGGCGGCGGCTTGACACTGCCCAGAAGCATTTCCACAAGGCGTACCCAGTGCCTCTCGGCTTTCTCCCAGTCCGGTTGTGCTCCCGCGGTGGTGGTAGGGACGCGGAGGGGGTGGAGGCGGCCGAACTGGATCACCGCCTTACCCATATCGCCACCGCGCGCATAAAGATCGTGTAGGGAGATCGCAGGTCTCTCCCAGAGGCCGTTGGCAGCGTGGGCGGGTGGACGGGAGAGGGTGCGCAGTTCAGCCAGGACAGCGTTCAATTCCCTGGCATGGTGGGCTTGGATCTGCGTGGTGATCAGGTAGCCGGCGGTGCCTCCGACGAACGCGGGGATCGCCACCCAGCCGGCCACGGACAACAGCCACGCGCACCACTGAGGGCTGGCAGCGGCGGGGGTCCTGATGCCGAGCAGCACCTCATAGGCGCTCACCCAGCCGATAAGGGACCCGTTCACCAGGTAGAGAGCGGTGCACATGGCCAGGACTACTGCGGCACGAGTGAGAAGCCAGTACGGCAGTCGGCGGAGCGCGTGCCGTGCGGCCCACCACGCGTCGATCCTCCGCTGGCGGCCCGGCGGGGGAGGTGCAGGCGAAAACGGGGACACGAGCCCCACAGTACGAGCCATGGCCACCCCTCCGACGCGAACCGTAGAAGAACCCACCCGTCTGGCAACCAAGTCGAGAGACATCGGCCCTTCTCCCTGGACAAAAAGCGTACCCGGATGCAGCTTGCCCTGCCGCCGCACACAGGCGCCAAGCCCTGCGGCGTGAGCACCGGCTCGCCTCACCGGGGTCAGTGCTGGACGTCAGACTCCAAAGAGCAGGCCTTACTGATCTTTTCGTAAGTTCGGTGGGTGTGCTGGCCTTGCGAGTGGGAGGCTTTTGGGGTGGCTTATCAACCCTGGCCTTCGGCTGCCGGTTC
>NZ_JBVIQR010000163.1:0-2650 GCF_055576875.1 Streptomyces sp. NPDC033229
CACCGTGCGTGCGAGCACCCCGTCGGCAAACGGGACAAACCAACCACCGCAGAGCGCGCCACGAACAACCGGTCTGCACAAACGCCAAGCTTAGGATGACAGCGCACATGTTCCGGCGCGGAAAAGGGGTGGGGGAGCGATGACACCGACCGCCGAACACCTCCCGGCTGCCATCGAGGTGCGGTGCCCCGTGTGCGGGCGGACCGTGACGACCGGTCAGAGCGGCAACACCACCCGGTGCCCCAAGACGCGCGGCGGCTGCGAACGTCGACCCCGGTTCCTGTTGCTGGTCAGGGGTTATTGAGGTGCAGGAGGCGATGAACGCGTTCGATATCGCCTTCGATGGCACACTTTCAGCCGAACGAGCGTGGGCCAGTCAGGTTTGCGTCAGAACCTCTACGCTAATCGGGTGAAGTGCACGGCTGCTTTCTGGTGTGGTGAAGGGGTGAGGAGGATTCTGGAGCGGGTAGAAAACCTGAACATCGGCCGGAAGACAGTACTTTGCCTGATGTGTGCGGGTGCTGCCAGTATGAAGGGGAACTGGTGGATGATGGGTGTCAAGCAGCGGATCGTCGGAACAGTAGGAGCTCTCACCCTCGCCCTTGGCGGAGTCATGCTCGTCACGCCTACAGCTCACGCCGCATCAACTTCGACGTACAGCTATGGCGACTGCCATGATTACGTGGTGCAGAACGGGGGCGATCCTTTTATCGCTTTTATGGCATGCACTGAAGGGGCAACTGGAGAGGCAGCGCTTCAGGATATGTGTGCGAATCTGCTGGCTCAGGATCCCGGGTTCTACGGCGATGACGTATACGCTTGCTATGAGCTCGCGCCGCAGTGATCCGGTGTGCGGGCGGGTGAGCCGGGTTTGCCGCCCGTGGAGCGGGCTCAGGGTCGGGGGAGCGCAAGCGACCTAGGCCCGCGGGCCGCGCAGCGGTCGCTCCGGGTGCACCGCAGAGGGCCTGGATGGGGGAGCGGACCCGCCCAACGGGCCGCAGGCCCGGACCCCGTGAAACGGGGTCACCCCAGGCCACCGCAGTGGGCCGTTCGGGGTGGAGCGCAGCGGAACCTGCGCTTGATTCTCGTATCTATCCTCGAATGCTTTTGAAGCACCAGCATGGGGGAGCTGGCGGCCGCAGTGGTACGGAGAGTATCCCGGTAGGGCTCATGGAGCCGTTGGGGCGCAGAGCGTCAGCTTCGGAGTTGGCCCTCGATGACACGTTGGAGCTGAGACGTGTCGGCGTCTCCGCTCCAACGGACGTACTGGAAGTTCTTCCCGTTCTCCTGGGACCTGTCGCGTGCGGCTCCGAGGGTGGAAAGAGCCGGCTCGTGCATGTTGCTCACGATGACGATCGCGTCCAGGTCTGTCCGTCCGCGGAGCAGCGTTTCGACGATCTCCCGCATACGGCGGGGGCCGATGTGCGTGGTGGGGTCGCCGAATTTGGTCACGATGCCGGCCTTTTTGCCGTCGAGGGTCACTTCGATGTCGGTGCCTCGGTCGTACGGCCCCCTGGAATGGTGGATCGCACGGGGGCCGAAGGCCGATACCAGGCGATCGTTGATGACCTGCTCGTATGCGGCGGCGGACAGTTCCCGGATTTCGGTGTCCCGCTGCACTTCGGGAGCGACGGTGGTGGCCGCTGAGGCGAGGCTCAGAGCATCGTCGGGGCTGTCCGCGTTACGGATCCTGTCTTCGATCTCGGCCAAGGTGAGGGTGCCGTCTGCCAGTCCTATTTCCTTGATCTGGCGTCCCATCACGGCTGCAACGAGTAGGAGGGCTCCGGCGATGATGAGTGCGGCGGGCCCGGCTTCCGTCGTGACGGTGAAGACGGCGACTGCCCCGGCACCCACCATTGCGGCGCCGGCAAGGCCCAGGGTCCAGCGAGCCGCGGGGGTGAGTCTGCCTGTTCGCTGGATTTGGGCAGCGCGCTCAGTTCGTTGGGCCCTCCATCGGGCTATTGGACCGGGAGGTTTGGGAGGGCGGGGGACAGGGGTGCTCATGACTCGCAGGGTAGGGGAGGAGAGGGCTCTGCGGGGCGAGGTTTAGGAGCCTCGGTCTCTTGGCTGGCAGCTCGCGGCCTGAGGCCGAGCGCTGACGTCTGCCCGCTGCGCTTCGCCTGAGGAGTTGGCTGCGGTCCGGTCTGATCTGGAGGACTTCGCGGCGGATGTGTTCGAGCCGTTCGCGCGCGTGGACCAGCGCCGGTGGGGATCGGTGTACCTGCGCGGGCTGCTGACGGGTGGCGGCCGTAAGTCGGTCGAGCCGATGGCCGCCCGGCTGGGCCAGGACGGGAACCGGCAGGCCCTGGCCCACTTCATCACCACCAGCCCATGGGATCCGGCCCATGTTCGGGCCCGGCTGGTGTGGAAGATGCAGGCGGCCGTCCGGCCCACCGCGTTGATCATTGATGACACGGGGTTCCTCAAGGACGGTGACGCGTCGGCATGTGTATCGCGGCAGTACACCGGCACGGCGGGGACCCGTATTTCAATTAGTGCTCGGTACAGGGGCGTTGGTGGGAGTCTGAGATATGATTCCGTGTCTGCCAGGCTGTGCTGCCGCCCGTGCTCTGCGAACGAAGTTCGATCAGATCCTGCCGCACTTCGATGAGCGCCGCCGTCGGTTGTACCTGGCCAGTGAGGCGACGGC
>NZ_JBVIQR010000164.1:0-2581 GCF_055576875.1 Streptomyces sp. NPDC033229
ATGGTGATCGTGCAGGCACTGGCCCAGATCGCCGCCGTGACCGTGCTGCGCCGCCGCCAGCCGACGCTGCGCCGCCCGTACCGCATGTGGCTCTATCCGCTGCCGAGCATCGTCGCGCTGGTCGGCTGGCTGGTGATCTACGGCTACGCGGACCGGAACTCCCCCGGCCGGCACCCCATCGAATGGTCGCTGGCCTGGGTCGCGGCGGGCTGTGCGGCCTTCGTGCTGTGGGCGCGCTACGAGAAGGTGTGGCCGTTCGGACCACGGGAGATCAACGAGGAGTACCTACGGGACGCCGACCCGGACACCGACCCCGACAGCGACCCGGGCCCGAAGGCACCGGTGGCGCTCTGACCCCCGCGCACCGGCCCGCGCACCGCTCCCCCGTCCGGCCCGGCCGCCGCCTGGACACCGGCGGCCGGGCCGAACGGTGATAAAACGGCACCCATGCCTGTGACCACCGCTGCTTCCCCGTCCACCACCGCCCCACGGCGCAAGCTCTACTGGCACCGCCTCATATTCGGGCTCTGGTACCGCCCCGTCGAAGTGCTCGACGAGGCGCGGGACCGGAGCGTCTGGGGGGCTGCCGCGTTTCTGTGCCTGCTGTGCGGAGCTCTCGGAACGCTGGCCAAGGACTCGTTCTGGGGGCAGTGGCAGGTCGACCGCACGCTCGCACTGGAGGCCATGGGCATCGCCGCGGTCGTGGTGCTCTTCGCGAGCCTGCTGCTGGGGGTCGTCACCCACGCCATCGCGCGGCGCCTCGGCGGCAACGGCAAGTTCGGGCCGACCGTCGGGCTGTTCGTCGTCCTGTTCTGGGCGACCGATCTGCCACGGCTGCTCCTCGACACCTGGCTGGCGGGTGACACCGTCCCGGTACGGGCCGCCGCCTGGATCACCTCGGCCTTCGGCTACGCGCTCGCGGCGCTGCTGATCCGCGGCCAGCACCATCTGCCCACCCACAAGGCGGTGGCGGCGGTGAGCATCCAGATGCTGGCGGCCGTGGCCCTGCTCAAATTCCCCTACGGGAGCGGCGGCTGAGGCCGGCCCCGGTGCCGCGCTCGTCCCGTACCGGGCCCCTTCCGATACCGCATTGGCCCCCGGGAAGTCGAAGGCCCGCCCGGTGCGACGGGGGATGCACACCGGGCGGGCTCGAGGACAGTTCTACCTCATCAAGGATGGGTTATGCACCAAAAACTTGTTCGGCTTGTCGATTACCAGCGAACGGGGAGCGAAATCAGGCCACGCGCGCGAACCGTCGGACGCCACCTCAGTTCCTCGCGCGGCACATCGAGCGCAAGCCCCGGAAAGCGCTCCAGCAGCACGGCCAGCGCGGTCTCGGTCTCCATCCGAGCCAGCGGCGCGCCCAGGCAGTAGTGGATTCCATGACCCAGCGTGAGCTGCCCGGACCGGTCCCGTCGCAGGTCAAGACGGTCGGGGTCGGAGAATTGCCGGGGGTCGCGGTTGGCGGAGGCCAGTGAGAGCAACACGGTCTCACCGGCCGGCACGACCACCCCGCCGATTTCGACGTCCTCCAGCGGAAAGCGCCGGATCGCCAGCGGAGCGGGCCCTTCCCAGCGTCCCAGCTCCTCCACGGCCCTTCCGAGACCGTCCGGATTCTTTCGTAGCTCGCGCAGCTGTTCGGGATGGTCGAGCAGGGCCAGGACGGCGTTGGCGATGAGATGGACGGTGTTCTCGTAGCCGGCGAAGAGGATGAGGAACGCCAGGGACGTCAGTTCGTCCTCGGAGAGCCGATCCCCGTCGGCACCGCTCTCCTCGTCCCGGGCCGCGATCAGGTCGGAGAGCAGATCGTCGGCGGGGTCGGCGCGCTTGCTCGCGATGAGCCCGGCGAAGAAGCGCATCATGCTGCCGACGGCCTGCTTGGCCAGTTCCGGCCGAGCGTGGTCCGGGGTGATCAGGGCGTCGGTCCAGGCCCGGAAGTCGTGCCGGTCCTCCTTCGGGATGCCCAGCAGATCACAGATGACGGTGATGGGCAGCGGGCCGGCGTAGGCGGCGAGCAGATCCGCGCGCCCGTCGGCCTCGACGGCGTCGAGGAGTTCCCCGGCGAGCGCGCGCACCGGCGCGCGGAGCTTGTCGACCCGGCCGGTGGTGAACGCCTTCACCACCAGGCGGCGCACCCGGGTGTGGTCGGGCGGGTCCATGTTGAGCAGGTTGGCGTCCAGCGCCGGGGGCAGCGCGAAGCCGCTGTAGTTACCGGGCAGGGCGTTGCGCTTGTCCAGCGAGAACCGGGGGTCGGCGAGGGCCCGGCGCACGTCGTCGTAGCGGGTCACCAGCCAGGCGGGCCGGCCGTCGTGGCCGGTGATCCGGTGGGCGGGAGCCGCCTCGCGCAGCTCGGCGTTGGCGCCGTGCGGGTCGGAGATCAGCCGGGTGGTGACATCGGTGGGCGCGGGGGCACCGGGCGGGGCGGAGTTCTGCATGGCATCCGACTCTAGAGGGGAGCGTCCTGGTACCGGGGTGGTGAGGCGCACCGGCGGGGGGGGGGGGGGGGGGGGGGGGGGGGGGGGGGGGGGGGGGGGGGGGGGGGGGGGGGGGGGGGGGGGGGGGGGGGGGGGGGGGGGGGGGG
>NZ_JBVIQR010000165.1:0-2566 GCF_055576875.1 Streptomyces sp. NPDC033229
CAACCACAACCCACAACTGCCATGGTCCTTCCTCGCCCACACCGGCCTGACCATCCACTCAGCAACCCCACCGAACTTACGAAAAGATCAGTAGGACACGGGCCGTCTTCCAACCCGCGCTGGCATACCGGGTCATGGACGAGCTCTACGGCAGTCAAGAGGGCCGACACCGCTGGCGCAGGAAGCACGCCCAGGAGCTGTACGCCGCCCGCCACGTCTCCCCTGCCCCGGACGCTATCGCGGAGGCCGCCGACGGCGCCGGACAGCTCTTACCCCCAGTACCGTCAGAGCAGCAGGACGCTGTCCCGGAGCCGCCCGCGGTACCTGGCCAGGCAGGTGGTCAGGTACCGGACGAGGCCGGCGGCCAGTCCGGCTTCCCCACGGAATCCCCCGCTCCCCCGGACCTGACGGTGTCCGAGCCGCCTGTGCCCGCTCCTCCGAGCCCGCTGCCCAGTGCACCGCCAGCTGGCCCTCCGGCCGTTCCGCCGTACCCGCCTACCGCACCGCCCGCTCCGCTCCCCGAGCAACGCCCGCGCGGACTACGCGGCATGCTGCGCCGCCTGCTCGGCGACCGGTAGGCGATTCGTCAGGAACAGCCGCGTCAGGTGACGGGGTCGCTGTACGTCCTGGCCTGCGTTCGGTACATGGCCGCGTATTCGCCGTCCAGCTCCATCAAAGTCTCGTGGGTGCCCTCCTCGATGAGGTGTCCGTCGTCGAGGACGATGATGCGGTCGGCGTTGCGGGTGGAGCCGAGGCGGTGGGTGATCAGGACGACGCTGCGGCCTTTGCTCAGGGTCCGGATGCGGTCATAGACGGCTTCCTCGCCGCGGGGGTCGAGGGCGGCGGTCGGTTCGTCGCAGATGAGGAGTTCGGCGTCCTGGCGGTAGAAGGCACGGGCGCCAGCGATGCGTTGCCATTGGCCGCCGGAGAGGTCGCGGCCGCCCCACCAGGACGGGGCGAGGTTGGTGTCCAGCCCGTCGGGCAGGGCTTTGAGGACGGTGTCGGCGCCGGAGGCGCGGGCGGCGGCCTGCACGGTGTCGTCGTCGCCGGGGCGGCCGAGGGTGATGTTCTCGCGGGCGGTGACGGGCCAGCGGGCGAAGTCCTGCGGGAGCATTGCCAGCTGGCTCCATGCCTGTTCGGGGTCGGCGTCGGCGAGGCTGATCCCGTCCCAGGTGACGGTGCCGGTGGTGGGGGCGTACAGGCCGGCGAGGAGCTTGGCCAGGGTGGACTTGCCGCTGCCGTTCGCGCCGACGACCGCCAGGACTTCGCCGCGCCGGATGCGGACGCTGACGTTGTACAGGGCGGGGCGGGTGGCGCCGGGGTAGGTGAAGGACACGTCGTGCGCTTCGATGACCTCAAGGTGGCGTGGGAGGGGGGCGCGGGTGAGCGGGGTGGGGGTGCGGGCGTCGGCGTCGGTGAGGAAGTCGGCCCAGTCGCCGAGGTAGAGGCCGGTTTTGTAGGCGCCGTTGACGCCGGTGACGAGCTGGGTGAGCAGGCGCTGGCTGGTCTGGACGGCGATGACGGCGGTGCCGGCCGCGGCGAGCGGGATGCGGCCGGTGGAGGTCAGCCAGATCAGGGTGGCGTAGACGCCGATGGTGCAGGTCCCGGCGAGGGCGTCGCCCGTGATCAGGTAGCGGGCGCTGGTGCTGCCGACCTGCGCGGCATGTTCTTCGAGGCGGGTGGTGACCGTGGTGAACCGCTCGAGGAGCCAGGTGCGCATGGTCCCGGCGCGGACTTCGAGGGCGGTGGGGCGGCCGGAGGTGTGGAACATCCAGGTGTGGCGCAGGCGCCGGTCGGCAAGGACGTGGCGGTCGGCGAGGTAGGCGGTGCGGGCGGTGCGGACGGCGGCCCAGCCGCGGGGGAGCACGGCGAGCAGGAGCAGCGGGAGCAGCAGGGGGTGGAGGAGGGAGAGGACTCCGGCGGCTGCGAGGAGTCCCATGAGGGTGGTGAGGGTGGTGGTGAGGTTGTCGACCATGAGGTGGGCGTCTTTGGCGGCGCGGCTGGCGGCTTCGGAGTGGTCGCACCAGGCGAGGTCGTCGTAGGCGGCGAGGGGGACGCGGGTGGCGGCTTCCAGGTAGCGGCGCTCGGCGATGCCGTCGACCTTGGGGCCGATGCGGGCGGTGGTGGCGACGGTGAGCGCGCTGATGACCGAGCGGGCAGACGCGGCGGCGCCGATCAGGATCAGCGAGGGGACAGCGGCGCGCAGCCGGTCGGCAGTGGCTCCATCAGCGAACAGCGGGGCCAGCACGCCGGCGGTGGCGTGCAGCCCGGTCGCGGTGAGGACCCCGGAGACCACCTGCAGTACGGCGGTCAGTAAGAAGGCCCGCCGGTCGGCGGCCCAGGCCAGGCGTAGGGCGGTGCCGGAGAGGGCGGGCAGGCGTCGGGCGATGGTCAGGAAGGAGTCGTCGAGCGCGTGGTCGTGGCGTTCGGCGCTGACGGTGTACTGCGGCAGCGGCTCGGTCTTGGGAGGGCGGCGGGGGGGGGGGGGGGGGGGGGGGGGGGGGGGGGGGGGGGGGGGGGGGGGGGGGGGGGGGGGGGGGGGGGGGGGGGGGGGGGGGGGGGGGGG
>NZ_JBVIQR010000166.1:0-2556 GCF_055576875.1 Streptomyces sp. NPDC033229
ATTCCCCCGGCGGTTCCTAATCGGAACCCGGTCCCGAATTCCGGCATGCCGAAATCGATCCCGTTCAAGGGCCGTGCAGTAGAGATTGCCGCCAGCGAGGCGTGAAGTGCCGCCGCACCGTCCTCGCGGACGCCGTGGCAACTCGAAGAACTCTACACGAGCCCGGTACGACGCATCAAACCCGTGGCGCAAGGGGTTTTGGTGGCGGTACTGTCGCCGCATGACCAAGCATGCGCACACCCAGCAGTGGTGGGCCGCCTGACCGGCGGCCGATCAGCGCATGCACCCAACGGCCGCCGCCTCGGCGGCCGTTTTTGCTGTCCGTGGCGGTGGTCCCTCCACTAGGGAGACAGCACCGATGCGACGCATCTTCAGCGGGATCAAACCGACCGGCCACCTCACCCTGGGGAACTACCTCGGGGCCGTCCGCCAGTGGGTCGAGGTGGATCAGCACCAGGCGGACGCCCTCTTCTCCGTCGTCGATCTGCACGCGCTGACCGTGGACCACGAACCGGCGCGTGTACGAAGGCTCAGTCGTCAGGCGGCGACGCTGCTGCTGGCCGCCGGGCTGGAGCCGGCACGGTGCACCCTGTTCGTACAGAGTCATGTGGACGAGCACACCCGGCTGTCCTATCTCCTGGAGTGCACGGCCACCGACGGCGAGATGCGGCGGATGATCCAGTACAAGGAGAAGTCCACGCGGGAACGGGCGGCGGGCGGCAGCGTACGGCTGTCGCTGCTGACCTATCCGGCGCTGATGGCGGCGGACATCCTGGCCTACGGGGCGCACGAGGTGCCGGTGGGGGACGACCAGGTCCAGCACGTGGAGCTGACCCGGGACCTGGCCGTGCGGTTCAACCAGCGCTACGGACAGACGTTCATCGTGCCGAGGGCCGTGCGCCCTGCCGTGGCCGCCCGCGTCATGGACCTCCAGGACCCGACGTCGAAGATGGGCAAGTCGCACGCGGAGACGGCGGGCATCGTCTATTTGCTCGACGAGGCAGGGGTCGTGCGCAAGAAGATCATGCGTGCGGTGACCGACAGCGGGAGTGACGTCGTCTACGACCGGGAAGCGCGGCCCGGTGTCGCAAATCTGCTGGAAATGCTGGCGGCGTGCACGGGCGGTAAGCCCGCGGAGCTGGCCGAGGGGTACACGGCATATGGGGCGTTGAAGAAGGACACAGCGGACGCGGTGGTGGAGCTGCTGCGGCCGGTGCGCCGGCGGCATGCGGAGCTGTGCGCCGATCCGGGATATGTGGACGGCGTCCTACGGGAAGGTGCCGAGCGGGCGCGGCGGCTGGCGCGGCCGACCGTCGACGCCGCCTACGCCGCGGTGGGGCTGATGCGGCCGGTATGAAGCTCTGGTCCGTGTGCGCCCCACGACGCGGCGCGCACACGGACTCGCGCACACGGACTCGTCGGAAAACCTCAGGCGTGCCCGGAGGCCAGTTCGCGGCTGCGGTCGCGGGCTGCCTCGAGGGCGGCGATCAGTGCTGCTCGTACGCCGTGGCGTTCGAGCTCGCGGATCGCGCTGATCGTCGTACCGGCGGGAGAGGTGACCGCTTCGCGGAGCTTGACGGGGTGCTCGCCGCTGTCGCGGAGCATGACGGCCGCGCCGATGGCGGCCTGGACGATCAGGTCATGGGCCTTGTCGCGCGGAAGACCGAGCAGGATGCCCGCGTCGGTCATGGCTTCGACGAGGAAGTAGAAGTAGGCGGGGCCGGAGCCGGAGAGCGCGGTGGCCGCGTCCTGCTGGGTCTCCGGGACACGGAGTGTCTTGCCGACCGGCTTGAAGATCTCCTCGGTACGGAGCAGGTGCTCCTCGGTCGCGTGGGAGCCGCCGGAGATGACGGACATCCCCTCGTCCACCAGGACCGGGGTGTTCGGCATGACGCGCACGACGGGGGTGCCCGCCGGGAGCCGCTCTTCGAAGAGAGCGGTGGGCACCCCGGCCGCGGCGCTGATGACCAGGCGGTCGGCGGGGAGGTGGGGGGCCAGCTCGTCGAGGAGGGTCGTCATGTCCTGTGGCTTGACCGCCAGGATGAGCGTGTCCGCGTTCTTGGCAGCCTCGATGTTGCTGACGACCTCGACGCCGTAGCGGGCGTGGAGCGCCTCGGCACGCTCGGGGCGACGTGCGGTGATCAGCAGATCGGCGGTGGACCAGCCGGCACGGATCATGCCGCTGAGGAGCGCCTCACCGATCTTTCCGGTGCCGAGGACGGCGACTTTCTGAGGCACGGGGCTCACCACTTCGCTGCGCTGGGCTTCAGGGTCGTGCGGACCGTACCCAGCCCCTGACCCGGCCGAACGGTCCGTGCCCGGTCATCTTCGCACGCCAGGACGCGCCGAACAGGCGGTCGCAATTGCGACCGCCAAGGCGAGAAGCAAACCGCGGCGCGTCGGATAAACGTCAGCCGAGAATTTTTCCGGAAACGCAGAATAGCCCCCGCAGGAACCAAACGGTTCCCACAGGGGCTACTCTAAAAATTGTTCGGCGGCGTCCTACTCTCCCACACGGTCCCCCATGCAGTACCATCGGCGCTGAAAGGCTTAGCT
>NZ_JBVIQR010000167.1:0-2550 GCF_055576875.1 Streptomyces sp. NPDC033229
TGTGGTCGGGTAGCCGGAGACCATTGCTGATCCCCGGCCCCCTCAGAACCGGACGTGCGACTTTCACCGCATCCGGCTCAAGCAAGCCACGCGGGCTTCGCAGGTCAGCAGGGTCATGTGGCCCGTCTGTCGTCGCCAGCGTGATGCTGGCGGTGGCATTCGGAGTGCACGAGGCGAAGGTTGTTCCGCTCGTCCGTGCCACCGTCTCGCCGGTAGGTGAAGTGATGCTTGTGGAGCATCTTCTTCGAGGCCGCGAACCAGTTGATCCACTCGCGTGGACTGTCCGGTTCGTACTCGGCTCCGACGATCAGCGCCTGCTTGCAGAGAGGACAGAGCCCCTGCTGCCGGACCGCCAGCACAAGACTCGTCTTGTCCATCGGCGGCGGCGCTTTCCTGCGACGGCGGTCCCGCCAGTACTCAACCAGAGCGGGGTCGTCCGGAGACGCCGAGCCCTTGACCGGGTAGTGGCGGACGATGCCGGTCCAGGCGAACTTGATGAGGAAGGCGCCGCTGTCGCGGTCGCCGAACACCCACCGATCACGCCGGGACGGGTGGAACCTGCCGAAGTACCGGTCCACGACCCAGTACCTCGATTTGTTGCGGTGGCGTCGCCTGGCCCATTTGAAGGTCAGCCGCCACATGTAGTGATCCAGCGACGAGAACGTCGTCGTGGACGCCACCGCCCGGTAGTAGGCCGCCCAACCGCGAACAATCGGGATCAGCCTGCGCAACACGGCCTCGACATTCGCCCCATGCAGGGCTCGAACCTCGGTCCGCAGTCGCGCCCGGAGCCTCTTGCAGGCTGCGGTGCTCGGTTTGATGATCAGCTTTCCGCCCGTGCGGCGGACGGTGAAGCCGAGGAAGTCGAACCCCTCATCGAGGTGAGCGACCTTGGTCTTCTCCTCATTGAAGCGAAGACCTCTCGGCGCCAGCCAGTCCTCCAGTTGGGCCCTGACCTGGTGCACCTGTTCCTTGTCGTGGCAGAGCACGACGAAGTCGTCGGCATACCTCACCAGCACTGGGGTGCCCGGCATCGCGCCGGGCTCGCGCCCGGCTCGGACCGTGTATTGGCACCCTGCGGCCTGTTCCAGTCCATGCAGAGCAACGTTCAGCAACAGTGGGCTGATCACACCGCCTTGAGGAGTTCCCTCCTCGGTCGGTGCGAACCGGCCGCGGTCGATCACGCCCGCCTTTAGCCATCCCGCGATCAGGTCCCTGGCAGGGAACTGGCCGAGCATGGTCATGAGGTGGTTGTGGTCGATGCGGTCGAATGCCGCCGACAGGTCCGCGTTCAGGACCCATAGACGTTTAGGGTTCTTGCCCTTCACCGTCCAGAAGATCGAGGTAATCGCGTCCTGGCAGCTGCGGCCGGGCCGGAAGCCATACGACTTGGGCTCGAACCGCGCTTCCCACTCGGGTTCCAGCGCGTTCTTCACGCGGGCCTGGAGGACCCGGTCACGGATGACCGGGATGCCGAGTGGTCGTTGTTTCCCGTTGCTCTTCGGGATGAACACTCGCTTGACCGGCCTGGCCTTCCACGGATTCGACGACCGGTGGATCTCGGTCGCCAGCGTGCCTCGTGCCTTAGGCGTGAGGGCCCGTTCCCCGTCGATGCCAGCGGTCACGCGACCACTGCTCTGCTGCGTCACCCGCTTCACGCTGATCAGCGTGTTGCTGCGGCTTCGCAGCATGAGTTTCTGCAGATTGCGGACCTTCTTGAGGTCCCCTTCCTGCGTCGCCTTGAAGATCCTCTGCCTCAGCCGCCGTACGTTTTCCTCGCAGGTGGCCCAGTCGATGCCGTGCCAGTCGAGTAGGTCGTCCTCGGGTCCGTTCCCCGCAGGCGAGGACGTCACGACAGGTGCCGTGATCTCCATGTTCGCCTCCGGTATCTAACTTGTCCCTCGGTTCCGGCTTCCTTGCAGTGGTGACTTCAAAGGCTCACCTGATCCACGTGGGCGCCCTTTCGGGCCGGGCCACCAGGACCCGTATCCGGCGAGTTATGCGAGAGATGGGTGAAGGTCCCAACTCCCGGTTTCCTCTGACCTTTCGGCCTGCCGGCTTTCGCTTCTTGGATCTTCCTTCTCCCGCCGGGGACTTCAGCCTTCCTCACGGTTGGCCTACCAAGCCGGTGGCTTGGACCCCGTCGGGGTTTCCACGTTCCGCACCAGTAAGACGCAGCTGGGGTGGGCGCCCCCTCTACCCCGGGACCAGCGGTGTCCTCCCTCCGGGCTCAGTTACCCGAAGGTCGCTTGGCGCCTCCCAGCACCGGGTCCTGTGACCGCCGCCAACACGCCATCGACGCGGTCTTAAAGTCACGAGGCATCATCGAGGGTTCACTTGCGTTCGCCCGTCCAGCCTTTCCCTCACCTGTTGCACCCCGATGGCCGGGACGCCCTTGGGCTTGAACGCTCCGCTTCACACCCCGCCGTTACCAGCGACGCATGGGAGCGCGGGAACGGGCCATGGACACTGGCCCGAAGTTCAGCCGATCGATACCTCCTTCACATGGCTGTCCTTACTTACCTGGAGCGACTTCGTGTCGCACACTGA
>NZ_JBVIQR010000168.1:0-2538 GCF_055576875.1 Streptomyces sp. NPDC033229
GCCCTCCGCGCGAAGTCCACGCCGAGCATCAGAAGTTGCGAATCGCCGCGTGAAAGCAACGGCCGACGCCTGTCCGAAAAACGCGAGGCCCCTCACTTTCAACGTCGGTGAGCTTGACCTCCTGCGAGGGCTACCCCTGGGCCGGGCAGCCCTCGACCGCTTCCTTCTTCAGAGGCGCGCTCCGGCTGATGAAGTCGAAGACTTGCTGTTCCGTCTTGAGGTAAGTGTTCCCGCTCTCAGCCATAGCCAGCGTCGCTGTGGCGGCCAGCACTGGCGCAGCGATGAGGGTGGACGCCGCAAACATGGCGGTACGCCTCCTCCCTTGGCGCAGCGTCATGTGTTCAGAGGTGGTGGCAGGAGCGGTCATATCCGTCTTCACCCCGGACTCCTGGTCCGCAACGGGCTCCCAGGCACTGCATCGCCCGCAAGAGCCTCGAGTCCTCTTATCACCTGGGCCGCCACCGCCCGACCGTGGAACGGTCGCGGCCTGCCTCGCCGACTGCCGGCGACTCCACCGCCGCTACGAGCGCCAAGCCGAACACTTCGCTCGGCTGGCGGAATACAAGGAGGTCCTCTCTTCTCGTCGCTGGCAGGAAGAGGAGCGGCGGCAAGCCGCGGATCGGTCGTCTCAGCCGGTGCCGGAGCGGAAGCCCCGTACCGTGCGCCGACCGCGCCCTGCGGCCGAGCAGCCGCCGACGCGTCCGGCGGTGGTGCGGTCTTCGGACAAGGTGCCCGAGCAGTCCACGCCGTCGAGTAGTCCCGGTCAACGATGGCGACCAGCAGTGCAGACCGGCCCCACGGCTGCCATCTCGCGGCGGCCGGCGCAGGAGCCGGAGCCGGAGCTGCTGGATTCCGGGGCGCTGTGGGAGATCGCCACCCAGTTGCGGTCGTTTCTGGAGCAGGTCGCGCCAATCGGGGCCACGACGAGTTGGTCTGCGATGTGAAAGCGCCTTCCGGGCCGTCGCACTCCCCGCCCGGCTCCCGGTGCGTGCGGCGTGCGCTTCCGACCGGGGGCGGCAGGGCGGCGGCGTCAGCGCGGGAGGGGGCCAGGTCGCTATCTCGTTGGCCTGGGGCGGGGGACGATGTCAGGGGTAGGTGTGCAGGGTCTGGCCGATGCGGTGTGCTGCTTCGGCGTGGCCAAACAGTCCTGGCAGGCCGCCGGTGTGCAGCAGGACCGTGCGCTCTCCGGGCCGGATGCTGCCGTCGCGCACCGCGGCGATCAGTCCCGCTGCGGCGCGTCCGGTGTAGACCGGGTCCAGGATGATGCCCTCGGTGCGCGCCACGGTGGTGATGGCCTCCAGGACGGGTTCGTACAGGATGCCGTACGCCTCGCCCACCTGGTCGCCCCGGCAACGTAGCTGCTCGGCTGTCACCTGGCTGCCGGTGAGTTCCGAGGCGAAGGTGGCGGTGACAGAGGCGGCTTCGGGGAGTGCGCCGACGTCGATGCCCAGGACGCGTTCGGCTCCCAGGGCGGCGACCAGGCCGGCCATCGTGCCGCCAGAGCCCAGGGCGGTCACGACGTGCCGGACGTCGGGTTGCTGGGTGAGGATCTCCTCGCCTGCCTCGCGGTAGCCGCGGGCCCCCAGGGCGCCGGATCCGCCGAGCGGCACCAGATACGGCACGGCGCCCTTTTCGCGCAGCTCGGCGTAGGTCTTCTCAGCCTGCCCGGCCAGCTCGGCGGGCGCGGCGTCACCGGCCCACACAATCCGGGCGGCGAAGGCAGCGTCCAGGAGGAGGTTCCCGCCGGGCTGGTCCGGGCGGCCGGAGCCGGGCATCACCAGCACTACGTTCAGGCCCGCCCGGGCACCTGCGGCCGCGGTGAGCCGGGCATGGTTGCTCTGCGGCCCACCCATGGTGACCAGGGTGTCCGCGCCACGCTGCAGGGCGTCGGCGACCAGCCACTCCAGCTTGCGGACCTTGTTGCCCCCGCCGCCGAGTCCGGTCAGGTCGTCCCGCTTGATCCACAGATCGTCCGGCGCCAGGCCGATCAGCCGGGCCAGCCTTGGAGCCGCTTCCATCGGCGTGGGCCACGCCGACAACATCACCTTCTCCACCACGAACTCCTTCATCCGCGTCGCAGCAGCGCCCTGAATGAAGGCATCCAGCGCGCTAGGCACTCACCGTCTCACACCAGCACGAAGGGGCGAGGCTTGGGTGTGCCTAGGGAACGCGCCCCCGGGCCTGCTGCTCCTCAGGGCGGGGGCCCCAGAGGTACACACATGCCCCTGCCCCACTCCCCCAGCGCCCAAGGTCTCGGCGGGGCCGAGCGCTGCGTCGGCGAGCTCATTGCCCGGGACCCGCTCGTCCTCCTCGAGGCCGCCCTGCCGCGAGTGACGGGTGAAACAGGGGGCAGACCATGCCGCTGGTGATCCCGAAGCCCGTTCTTGGCCTGCCTCCTAACCATCACCATCACTACGACCTCGCACTCAGAAGTCGCCCTATATCTAGACGAGTCATTCCGAATGCTGACGGTGTGTCCGGGAACGCAGACAGGGCGTCCAAGATCGTTGTGTGACGAACAACCTGGACGCCCTGCTG
>NZ_JBVIQR010000169.1:0-2484 GCF_055576875.1 Streptomyces sp. NPDC033229
AAGGAGAGACCGCGTGGACCTGGCTCTGGCGCCGGAAACGTTGGCGCGCTGGCAATTCGGCATCACCACCGTTTACCACTACCTCTTCGTACCGCTCACGATCAGCCTGGCGGCCATCACCGCCGGGCTGGAGACGGCGTGGGTGCGCACCGGCAAGGAGAAGTACTTCCACGCCACGAAGTTCTGGGGAAAGCTCTTCCTGATCAACATCGCGATGGGCGTGGTCACCGGCATCGTGCAGGAGTTCCAGTTCGGCATGAACTGGTCTGACTACTCCCGGTTCGTCGGTGATGTCTTCGGGGCGCCGCTCGCGATGGAGGCCCTGCTGGCCTTCTTCTTCGAGTCCACCTTCATCGGGCTGTGGATTTTCGGCTGGGACAAGCTGCCCAAGAAGATCCACTGCGCGTGCATCTGGATCGTCGCCGTCGGCACGATCCTCTCCTCGTACTTCATCCTGGCCGCGAACTCCTGGATGCAGCACCCCGTCGGCTACGTCATCGACAAGGCGACCGGCAAGGCCCGGCTCACCGACATCTGGGCGGTGATGACGCAGAACACCACTCTCGTCGTGGTCTTCCACACCCTCACCGCGGCCTTCCTCACCGGCGGCGCGTTCGTGGTCGGCATCGCCTCGCTCCATCTGTGGCGCGCCAAGCGCAAGCAGCTGCGCGGCGAGGAGCCGGGCGAGAAGCAGCGGCACCAGATCGGCGCGATGCGGACCTCGCTGCGCGTCGGGCTCGTCGTGGCGGTCATCGCCGGGCTCGGCACCGCGATCAGCGGTGACAGCCTCGGCAAGGTGATGTTCGAGCAGCAGCCGATGAAGATGGCCGCCGCCGAGGCTCTGTGGGAGACCAAGGCACCGGCGCCGTTCTCGGTGTTCGCGGTCGGTGATGTCTCCAAGGGCCACAACAGCGTCGAGATAGAGATCCCCGGCCTGCTCTCCTTCCTCTCCCACAGCAACTTCACCGACGCCGTTCCCGGCATCAACGACATCGCCGCACGGGAGGCCGCCCGCTACGGCGGCGAGCCCGAGGACTACATCCCCAGCATCTTCATGACCTTCTGGGGCTTCCGCCTCATGATCGGCTTCGGGATGACATCGTTCGTGGCCGCGCTCATCGGGCTGTGGACCACGCGCAAGAAGTTCTGGCTCGCGCCGCGGTTCCGCACGGGCGAGAACGAGGTCCCGCGGCTGATGCTGACGCGCACCCGCGAGATGAGCCCGTTCTTCACCACCTGGTCCTGGCGCATCGGCATCCTCACCATGGGCTTCCCGCTGATCGCCAACTCCTTCGGCTGGATCTTCACCGAGATGGGCCGCCAGCCCTGGGCCGTCTACGGGCTGATGAAGACCGGCAACGCGGTCTCGCCCGGCGTCAGCCAGGCCGAAGTCCTCATCTCCATGGGCATCTTCACGCTGCTGTACGGGATCCTCGCCGTCGTCGAGGTGAAGCTGCTGGTGAAGTACGCCACGGCCGGCCCGGACACGGACGAGAAGCCGCCCACGAAGGACCCGAGGCTGCGGCGCCCCTCGCCGGGGGCCGGCGAGCCCGAGGACGCCGACAAGCCGATGACCTTCGCGTACTGACGCGGCGGAACGGAGACACCGACCATGCACCTCCACGACCTCTGGTTCCTGCTGATCGCCTTCCTGTGGACGGGCTACTTCTTCCTCGAGGGCTTCGACTTCGGCATCGGCGTCCTGACCAAGCTCCTCGCCCGGGACCGCACGGAGCGCCGGGTGCTGATCAACACCATCGGGCCCGTCTGGGACGGCAACGAGGTCTGGCTGATCACCGCGGTCGGCGCGACCTTCGCCGCCTTCCCCGACTGGTACGCCACCCTCTTCAGCGCCTTCTACCTGCCGTTCCTGCTCATCCTGGTCTGTCTGATCCTGCGCGGCGTCGCCTTCGAGTACCGCCACAAGCGCGCGGGCGAGCGGTGGCAGCTGAACTGGGAGCACGCGATCTTCTGGTGCTCGCTGCTGCCCGCCTTCGTCTGGGGTGTCCTCTTCGCCAACATCGTGCGCGGGGTGCCGATCGGGCGGGACAAGAACTTCGCCGGTGACGTGCTCGACCTGCTGAACCCGTACGCCCTGCTGGGCGGTGCCCTCACGCTCGTGCTCTTCACCTTCCACGGCGCGGTCTTCGCGACGCTGAAGACGGTCGGCGACATCCGCCACCGGGCGCGCTCCCGGGCGACCGTCCTCGGCATGACCTCCGGCGTGCTGGGCGTGACCTTCCTCGGCTGGACGCAGATCGAGTCCGGCAACGGACGCAGCCTCGTCGCGCTGATCGTCGCCGGGGTGGCCCTGGTCGCGGCGCTGGCCATGAACCACTTCGGGCGGGAGGGCTGGACGTTCGCCTTCTCCGGGGTGACCGTCGCGGCCGCCTTCGCGCTGATCTTCCTCGCGCTCTTCCCGGACGTGATGCCGTCGTCCCTCGACCCGGCCTGGAACCTCACGGCGGCGAACGCGTCCTCCAG
>NZ_JBVIQR010000170.1:0-2394 GCF_055576875.1 Streptomyces sp. NPDC033229
ACGCTACGACTGTGAGGATGGCAGTGCCGTCCCGGTGGTGGTCTGACCCGCGCTACGACTGACTTCTATGTCTTGCGTCTTGATCTGTCGACCATCGTCCGGGACGGTGCTCGCTGTCGCCAGGTCGGCGGGTGTGTCCCGATAGGGGCCTTCGCGACAGGCACCGTCACAGTCCTGACCACCCTGCCGACCCGGCGACGGCCACCAGCCCTACGGTTCGATGGCAGGAGACCGATGACCAGTGCCAGCATGGCCCAGCCGGCCCGATTGCACCACGACCGCCAGCAGGAGGTCGTCCTCGGAGTCGACACCCACAAGGATGCTCACGTGGCAGCGGTCGTCTCCCCGACAGGCAAGCTGATCGACTCCCAGAGCTTCCCAGCGACGGCAGACGGGTATCAGCAGCTCCTGGACTGGGCACGCTCGCACGGTGCGGTCGACCGAGCGGGCGTGGAGTGCACCGGCTCCTACGGAGCTGCATTGAGCCGCTTCCTGCGGGGCAACGGCCTGGTCGTGATCGAGGTGAACCAGCCGGACAAGGCTACCCGGCGCCGGCGGGGCAAGACCGACACCATCGACGCCGAAGCAGCCGCTCATGCCGTACTGTCGGGCCGCGCCACCGCGACAGCGAAGCACACAGACGGGCCAGCCGAAGCACTTCGCCTGTTCAAGATGGCCAAGGTCTCGGCGGTCAAAGCCCGCCCCCAGGCGATCAACCAGCTCAGGGCCGTGCTCGTCACAGCCAGTCCAGACTTACGCGAACCCCTGGACGGACTGACGATTCCCAAACTCGTCCGTGCCTGCCTGGCCCTGCCCGAGTCCGCAGCCAGCACGGCTGCCGCGGCAGCCGTCTTCACCCTGCGGCTCCTGGCCCGCCGGGTCGAAGAACTCGACCACGAGATCGAAGCCCTGAAACAGCAGATCACCGGAGTGCTCAAGCAGCACACTCCCGAACTCCTCAAGTGTTACGGCGTCGGCCCGGACACCGCGGCAGCCCTCCTGATCGCCACCGGTGACAACCCCGACCGGCTACGCAGCGAGGCCTCGTTCGCCTCACTTTGCGGTGCGAGCCCGGTCGAGGCATCCTCCGGCAAGACCCAGCGCAGAAGACTCAACCGCGGCGGCGACCGGCAGGCCAACTCCGCCCTCTACACCATCGTCC
The DNA here is from genome assembly GCF_055576875.1 of Streptomyces sp. NPDC033229. Lineage (NCBI taxonomy): Bacteria > Bacillati > Actinomycetota > Actinomycetes > Kitasatosporales > Streptomycetaceae > Streptomyces > Streptomyces sp. NPDC033229. The sequence continues at coordinate 1,163 of NZ_JBVIQR010000170.1, forward strand.
TGGCCAGACTGCGGTGGGAGACCCGCAGCCGCAGCTACGTCGAGCGACGCATCGCCGAAGGCAAGACCCGACGCGAAGCAATCCGCTGCCTGAAACGCTACGTCGCTCGAGAGCTCTACTGCCGCGGATGTGGGGGACGGCGTCCAGCAGCGGTATGAGCTGGGTGACGTCGTGCCGGTTGCCGCCGGTCAGCGACACTCTGAGCGGAGTGCCGTGCCGGTCGACGATCACATGGTGCTTGCTGCCGGGGCGGCCGCGGTCGGCTGGCGAAGGTCCGGTGTGAGCCCCCCTTGAGGGCCCTGACGCGGGAGCCGTCGATCGAGCAGTCGTCCATGCCGAGGAGGCTGACGCTGCGCAGCTCGGTGCGCAGAGCCTCGTGGAGATGGGACCAGACCCCGGCTTCGGTCCAGTCCCGTAGGCGTCGCCAGCAGGTCACCCAACACCGCACTCGTCACCGATGGTGATAGCAGCGTGGCTGGAGCTTCGTGCATACCCGTCGCCGCCAGAGAAGATTGCGGTATAGCCGCCGGTCAGTTGCTGGAGCAGATTGGGGCTGATGTTGAGGGGGGCACCGCTGAGGTAAGCATCGCCGTCGCTGTTGGTGCGGGAGATGCCAAGCATGTGCCCGCCAGCATCCACGAACCGGATGTTTTGACCCTCGATCGGGTTGCCAGCGGTGTCCTCCAGATTTGCCGAGATGTTCTCCAGGTTTCCTCCATTGGTCAGATTGATGGTGCCTTGGTGTGCGTGGATCACGGTGGGGATCAGCCGGGTGTGTCCGCTTCGGCCCAGGCTCGACATCATCGCAACGCTGGGCTGAGTGGGGGCGGCTACGGCTTGGGCTGACGGGGCCAGCGGGGCGAGGGCGGCCACTGCCGCGACGGCGCCGGTGACCAGGTGACGGAACTTCATCTGAACCTCATCTCATAAGATCGGGTGTGGGCCACAGCATCCCACTCGTGGACGACTCACCCCTTCGCTTTCACCACGATGAGTTAATCCGATCACGCGAATCAGCGATGCATCGTCAAAGCCGTACCTCGCCTTTGATCCGAAACGGTTACGGCTGTGGGGCGTTGGTCGCCACCTGCATGACCTGACGGGGGCCCTGTGTCGCCGCTCCCGCAAGAATGATCCCCAGGTGCTCCCGCAGAATTGCTGGTCAAAGCCACTCGTTGATAGCTGCGACCAGCACTGTCGCCTCGTAGCGGACGGCCAACTTGTCGTATCTC
>NZ_JBVIQR010000171.1:0-2374 GCF_055576875.1 Streptomyces sp. NPDC033229
ACCGGCCCGCCCTCCTTGAAGGCTGCCTCACCGAGACAGGGCTCACCCCGAACCCCAGATAACTCACTGCGACAACACGAGTTCAGTCTCAGTAAGTAGCCGTTGTTCTATCGATCGTGGTGGGCGTGAGTTCGAGTGTGATTGCCCGGCCGGGTGATCTTCCGGTGGTCTGGGCATGAAGGCAGGGCCTCCCGAACAGCTCGTGGGTGTCGAATCCATCCGAGCGTCAGGAGACCCTGGTGCCGCAGTCTTTCGTGCCGTCCACCGCGTCGTCCAACTCGTCTTCCCTGTCGTGTGACTGCCTCGCCCACGTGTACGGGAACGCGGGCGATCGTCCGGGCTGGGACCCTCGGTATCCCTCGGACATGACGGATACGGAATGGGCCGCGGTCCGTGCCGCACTTCCGGTGCCGGCCTGGCTCGTCACGATGCGGCGGATCGCCGACCTCTACCCGGGCGAGGCCAAGACGGACGCGAGGGACGCGTTCATCATCGCCGACGCGGCCCGAGCGAAGCCTCACACGCTGCGGGCGATCGACGGCGAGGACGAGACGATCGCTGAGCTGGAGATGATCGTCGGGTTCGACGACGACCTGGCTAGCGAGGCGACCAGGGTCGCGAACCGGCTGCATGGCCTGCTGACCCAGATCCACCCGTCGCTGGAACGGGTGCTGGGGCCGCGGTTGCAGCACCCGGCCGTCCTGACGCTGCTGGAACGGTTCGGGTCACCGGCCCAGATCCGCAAGGCGGGGAGGCGGCGGCTGGTCACCCTGCTGCGGCCGAAGGCACCGAGGATGGCCGAGCGTCTGGTCGAGGACATCTTCGCCGCGCTGGACGAGCAGACCGTGACCGTTCCGGGGACCGAGGCGGCCGCGCTGATCGTCCCGAGCCTGGCCGCCTCCCTGGCGGCCGTGCTCGACCAGCGGAAACTCCTGGCCGGGCGGATCGAGGAACTGCTGGAGGCCCACCCTCTTTCGAAGGTCCTGACGTCGATGCCGGGAGTCGGCGTCAGGACCGGAGCCAGGATCCTGATCGAGGTCGGCGACGGCCGCACTTTCCCGACCGCCGGCCACCTCGCCGCCTACGCCGGACTCGCCCCGGCCACCCGGAGCTCGGGCTCCTCGATTCGCGGCGAACAGCCCTCCAGGAGAGGAAACAAGCAGCTCAAAAGGGCTTTCTTCCTCTCCGCGTTCGCAGCCCTGGGCGACCCCGCGTCCCGGGCCTACTACGACAAGAAGATCGCCCAGGGCAAGCACCACACCCAGGCCCTGCTCTGCCTCGCCCGACGCCGAACCGACGTCCTGTTCGCGATGCTCCGTGACGGAACCTTCTATGAACCGCAGCCGTCGGCCGCAGTCACCTGACCTGCGGGTCTGCGAGGAGAACGACTCGATCGGCCTCGACATCGAAGCCGAGCACCGGATGGCCACGGTCGCCTTCCGGGTCCATCAGCACGGGCTTGCCCAGCCGCCTCCCGATCTCCCGGAGGAAGCCGCAGAACACATCAAGTCGCTCCTGGCCCTGCAACTCCCGCAGGTCGACGTCGAAGTCGACTTCATCGTCGGCATGAAAACGGAAGATCGCCAGCACATCGGCCGTCGGCCAGACCCGCAGGTCCGGGCACTCGGCATCCGACGGGCGGGACAGCACGACCTCCGCCCGAGGCACCGGAAGCACCGCTTCTCCCTCGGAGTACTGGAACTTCCAGACCTTCTCCGCGACCAGGTCGAGGACCGCCTGCCAGTCCTCCACCGAGGCATTCGGGACACGCAAGTCCGGCAACGACCCCATCAAGTCCGGGTCGAAGAAGCACTTCACGTCATCCCACAACAGATCAGCCACCCCGCCATGCTGCCCGCCTCACCGACCCAGCGCACCCCCGTTTCCCTTGACAAAAGACATAGGGGCACCCCCCGCGCTTCCAGCCGTGCACCGTCGTCCTGGACAACGCGTCCACGCACGTGGCCCGGGTCTTCAATGGACGCAGGGAGAAACTTGCCGCCGTCGGCGTCGAGCTCATCTACCTCCCGCCTCGCAGCCCCGAACTGAACGATATCGAGCGGGTGTGGCGCTCCGCGAAGTACGAGGACTACCCCGAGCGCGTCCACACCACCGCCGAAGCGGTCGGCACCACAGTCGATCAGGCTCTGGAACGTCAACGGGCACGAATCAAAGGATCAGCAGCCAACTTCACCAAAGCCGCATAGAGTCAATTTGGGCCATGAAGCCCGGCCGGTCTCAGTCTTCGGCGTGCTCCGCGTCGTACCGCTCCCGCGCCACCAGCACCTCCGGCATGCGCTCCTCCACCAGCTCGATGAGCCCCATCAGCCGCTCGGTGACCGCCTGCCCCAGCGGGGTCAGGGCGTAGTCCACC
>NZ_JBVIQR010000172.1:0-2190 GCF_055576875.1 Streptomyces sp. NPDC033229
GCGAGTACTTCCTCGGTGGCGCCACTTCTTCCTCGTTCCCTGTTCCAGGCGATCCTATTGGACACCTGTCCGAGAACTTCGAGGCACCTCACACCCAGCCGGTGATTTTCTCCTCGTCGCGCTCCAGAGCGCGCCGGGCCGGGACCTGGTGGCTGAAGCCGTGGCGCCGCAGCATCTCCATAATGGTCGACCGTGCGAGAGTCTTGTGGTACCGGCGTCCGATCAACGTCTTGATCCTCGCCAGGGTCCACCTCTGGTCCGGCCAGCCGTGCGCGACCGGCCCCCTTTGCCAACTCCTTCTCCAGCACTGCGAACAGGGCCTCGTTCAGCTTGGGACGGGCCGCCGGTCCCCGAGAGGTCAGGGCCTGTGGGCCGTCGTCCTGCCAGGAGCGGCGCCACCTCTGCACCGACCGCACACTGACCCGAAGCTGTTTCGCCACCACCGTGCTGCCCTGCCCGGCACCGAACATCCCGGCCGCCTCCCACACGGACGCGCTCGCGAAATGCCCGCCGTTCCTCGGTCAGGCCACCGCCTTGCGAGTACCTCATGGTCAGCGCATACCGCAACGATCACCACACGTCACCCCTCCACGACACCACGCCCGAAAACTCAGTAGCGGTGTCCGTTGGCGATGGTCTTTTCGGTAGCGGCGCGTACTGCGTCAGCTACGGCGCCGGCAAGTGGGAGGCGGGGTGGGCGGGCGGGGCCGCCGCGGCGGCCGGCCAGGTCCATGGAGAGTTTGACGGCCTGTACGAACTCGGTCCTGGAGTCCCAGCGCAGCAGCGGGTGCAGCGACCTGTAGAGCGGCACGGCCGTCTCCAGGTTTCCGGCGACGGCGGCGTGGTAGAGCTCGGCGCAGGTGGCGGGGAAGGCGTTGGGGTAGCCGGCGATCCAGCCGACGGCTCCGGCGGTGGCGAGTTCCAGCAGGATGCTGTCGGTGCCGATGAGGAGATCGAGCCCGGGGGCGAGTTCTGCGATCTCGTAGGCTCGCCGGACGTCGCCGCTACACTCTTTGACCGCCACGATGTAGCCATCGTGGTGGAGCCTGGCCAGGAGGGTAGGGGCCAGGTCGGTTTTAGTGTCGGCGGGGTTGTTATACGCGACCAGTGGCAGGCCAGCCTTGGCGATGTCCGCGTAGTGCGCGCGTATGGCCCGCCAGTTGGCGCGGTAGGCGTTCGGCGGTAGCAGGAGGGCGGAGCCGCAGCCGGCCTCGGTGGCCTGGTCGGCCCAGCGGCGCGCCTCGGCGCTGCCGTAGGCGGCGACGCCGGGCATCACCCGCGCGCCGTCGCCCGCCGCCTCGACCGCGGTGCGGACCACGCGGGCCCGCTCCTCGTCGGTGAGGGTCTGGTACTCGCCGAGGGAACCGTTGGGCACGACACCGTCGCAGCCGCTTTCCAGAAGCCACCGGACGTGCGCGGCGTAGGCGTCGTAATCGATGGAGAGATCCTCGCGCAGCGGAAGCGCGGTGGCGACCATGATGCCCCGCCAGGGGCGGTCGGTGCTCCATAAGGTGGCGGTCATGCCGATAAACCTTTGGTGACGTTTGATGTATTTGTTTGTGAGAGTGTCTGTCAGCGCTTTCCTGATGGCCAGAGGTCGGACGGTTGTAAGTCTTGCAGTCGCACCCGACCCGGCTGCCCAGTAGATCACCTGGAGGCCCTGGCCCATGCGTTGTTGTGTACAGGCGATGACGGCTTGCTTCAGTTGTCGGCGTCCGCCGCTGGGTCTCGGTCGCGGTGAAACCGCTACTTCTTGCCCAGTAATGATCTGAAGGGAGGCGAGGTGGCAGATTTTCTCGTCGATCTGGCTCCTGGACGCCAGACTCTCCGGACCCCTGGGCCTCGAGGTGCGTGGAGGCCGTGGTCAGGTATCGTGTCGCTGCGCCATTGCCGGGTCTGTCAAGCGAGCGTGTACTGAGTTTTTGGGCGTGGTGTCGTCAGTGTGAGCCCTGTTCCGGTGAGGCATCCGTCGATAATGCCGCTGCGGTATTGGATCTGGCGGAGGCCGTGTCGGAGCTGGCGCATGAGGTGGCCCGGGTCGGTGAAGGCTGTGTTGGCCTGGGTGGTCCGGCGGAGAATCGACCAGATCCCTTCCACGGGGTTGAGGTCGGGTGCGTAGGTGCAATGCTGCTGACTTTATGCCTGTGTGCTCGTTGAGCTGGTGTGGCTGGTGTGGCTGGTGTGCGGGCA
>NZ_JBVIQR010000173.1:0-2181 GCF_055576875.1 Streptomyces sp. NPDC033229
CCGCGCCGGGCCCCCACCATGCCCACCCCCCGATACCGCCTCGATCAACCCCACAGCATCACCTCGTCACCCCAAGCGAAACAGCGAGGCTAGGATCTTGAAGATCTGGCGGCAGATGTTGCGCTTGAGGCATCGCTGGGCGTCGCGATAGCTCTTGCCCTCGCTGATGCGGCGGGCGACGTACGACTTCGTGGCAGGGTCCAGCCTCATCCTGATCAGCGTGATCGTGTGCATTGCGCGGTTCAGCTGGCGGTCTCCGCCGCGGTTGAGGCGGTGCTTGTTGGTCAGGCCCGAGGAGGCCGGGATCGGAGCGACACCGGCGAAGGCGGCCTCGGACCGGAACCGGCCCGCGTGTGACCAGCTGACCAGTATCTGAGCTGCGGTGATCGGACCGATGCCGAGCAATTCCAGGAGTTCTGGCGCCCGTTCGCGCACGAGCGCGAGAAGCGCGTTCTCCAGCTCGCGGGCCTCGGCCTGCAGATGCCGAACGCGCTGGGCAGTACAACGAAGGGCACGGATCGTCATGCGGTGTTCGACGGGCAGCGCGGGGCGGTCGCGAAGGCCCGCGCAGCGTGTGATCTGCGCAGGTCGGCTCAGGCGGCGAAGCTCGGCGCGGAGGTCGTCCGGTGCGGAGATGATAAGGGCCTTGAGCTGGTTGATGGCAGCGGTGGAGGCGTGCACGGCGCCCTGGCGGGTGGCCAGCAGCACGCGCATGGCTTCACGTTCTCCGCGTTTGCGGGGCTGGATGACATGCTTGGTGGCCAGGGCTGCGCGGGCTTCGCGGGCTGCGCGGATGGCGTCGAGCATGTCCGTCTTGCGGCCGCCACGGACCGGTGGACGCTTGGGGCGGCAGACCTCGATGACGCGTTCGCCGGCGTCCTCAAGGAAGGCGGTGAGGCCGGCGCCATAGCTGCCGGTGCCTTCGAGCGCCCAGCAGCGACGGCCCGGCACGTGCTGTCGGGCGAAGTCAAGCAGGCGCTGGTATCCGCGGCGGTAGGCGGCGGCGTCGGTGGTTTCCAGGACGGCGCCGATGGGGCTGACGGCTGCGGCGGCAAGGGTGTCGCGGTGGGTGTCGACGCCGATGACGCCGTCAACCTGTTCTGCGAGCATGGGCATGCGGTTGATCTCCTCCAGAGGACGACCGTGAACGGCGTCGGCCTGGGTGGAGTCACCTCGTGGCGGAACTGTGATGAGTCACAACGAGATACGGCGGACAAGCTGCTGATCAAGCCAACGGGTGGGCCAGGCCGACGCCCGCGTCCGGCAGACATCTCGGGGGCACGGCAGCCCCTGACGGGGCGCCAGTTATTTTGCGAGTCATGCCGGATCACAAGCGCCGAGCCTGGCAGCAACCCATCCCGGGCCGCAGAAGAACTCTCACAGTTATCTTCTCCACGGCCCCGCAAGAGGGCCGCTAGCCTCCGGGCCCGGCATGACTGTGTCCCCCTGTCGAACCGAATGACCTGGGGGTGGTGTTCACCGGGCCCGAGAGGTGCCGTCGGAGACGCTGATAAGAGGTCCGGCCACCGTCCGGCCTGGTGCCACACCGGGCCGCTTGCGGGCGGCAGGTCTGCATAACGTGGATGCGCGCGTACGACACCGATGCCCAGGCCAGCCGCACCAAAGGAGTTGAGTGCACGATGTTCGACACCGGTGACGTGGGCGTGTTCCTCGGCCTGGACGTCGGCAAGACCGCCCACCACGGCCACGGGCTGACCCCGGCCGGCAAGAAGGTCTTCGACAAGCCACTGCCCAACAGCGAGCCCAAGCTGCGGGCTGTCTTCGACAAGCTGGCCGCCAAGTTCGGCACGGTCCTGCTGATCGTGGACCAGCCCGCCTCCATCGGCGCCCTCCCGCTGACCGTCGCCCGCGACGCCGGCTGCAAGGTCGCCTACCTGCCCGGACTGGCCATGCGGCGGATCGCCGACCTCTACCCCGGCGAGGCCAAGACCGACGCGAAGGACGCCGCGGTCATCGCGGACGCCGCCCGCACCATGCCCCACACCCTGCGCTCGCTCGAACTCACCGACGAGATCACCGCCGAGCTCACCGTCCTCGTCGGGTTCGACCAGGACCTCGCCGCCGAGGCAGTACGGACATCGCGAAGGAGTTACGGGTCAGCGTCCGGTCGGTCCAGCGGTGGCGGCAGGCCTGGAAAGCGTCCGGCCCAAGCGGGGTTCG
>NZ_JBVIQR010000174.1:0-2166 GCF_055576875.1 Streptomyces sp. NPDC033229
GAAGCTGTGCGCGAATAACGTCACGGTTTGGGCTGGGCATCAAGATCTCCTGTGACGTGGGCGGACTGGAGAAGTTCTTCGGCGGTGTAGAACCGTTGGGCTCGTAAGATGAGGGTCGGGTTGTATCCGTCGGCTTCAAGCAGAGGACGGAGTTCAACGAGGGTGTTTCCGATGGTTCGCGCGCTCACTCCGAACAGGTCGGCGATTGCCTTTCGTGTGGCGATTCTGCGCATTGCGAGAATGGCGGCCAAGACGCGATCCGCATCGGCGATCTTCCGTTGGGATACAAGCCCAGGGAGTTTGTGCAGTTCTCTGCCCCGTCGCTTGATCCTGAGCTCCTCAAGCCGCGCGCGGTAACGCATCAACAGGCGCTCCGTCAATGCGGTGAGTTCTTCCCGGCTCATGCCAGTGATGGAGGGGTCTGTCAGCACCTCCAACGGGATCTCGGGCCTCTCCCTAGCTTCCGTCGCGAGAAAGTCACGCACCGCGTGTTCGCTGGTGAGCCGCAGGGTTACCGGCCTGATGGCACAGCTGTGATCGGTGAAGATTCGATGGGTCTCGTCGATCGCCGTGCGCAGGGGCTTACGCTCCACACCCAGCAGTTGAGCCAGGAGCAGCATGGGGATGACCTCACGCAAGTAGAGGACGGCGGCCAGGATCCTCACCTCAGGGGTGATTACCGAGATTGCGCCTGCGCCTCTTGTTCGCCGGCGTTTGCCTCCGCGGCGCTCGTAGCGCCGCTGCTCGTCTCTCGCTTCTTGGACAGGGGCCAGACATTCGATGAGATCAGCCAATTCCTCGCGGCTCATACCGGTCAGCCGCGGGTCCGAAAGCATGTCGATTGCCTCAAGGTTGAGGCCTTGTGGCCTGCTGACGCGAGGAACTGAGGCGTGATCGCTCTTGTGCGGCAGGACGGTGTAGTTCCAAGTGCCCCGGCTCTCATGCGGTTCGATCGGCAGCGAGTCCACGTACTCCTTGCTGACGGAGATCCCGGTCGGGTAGTCGCGTGTATCAAGTTCGGCCTCCACCCGGAGCCCGCAGCGGGTACGGGTCGATGCGATGGTCTTGATGACGACCTCGTGGCTGGTCAGCGGCCGGCCCCGCCAGTTCATCGTGATGTGCGAAAACAGGCGGTGCTCGACCTTGTTCCATTTCGATGTACCGGGCGGGAAGTGGCAGATGGTGATGGCCATTCCCGTTTCCTCGGCCAGAGCGGCAATCTCAGATTTCCAAAGTCGGTAGCGCGGGGAGTTGGAGCCCCCGGAGTCCGCTGTGATCAGAAGGCGGGTGGCGCTGGGGTAATCGGTCCGGCCGCGGCTTTCCCACCACCGGCGGATCGAGGCGACGGCGAAGGCCGAGGTGTCATGGTCCACGCCGACGTTGACCCAGCCTGTGTTGGCGGCGATGTCGTAGATTCCGTATGGAATCACTTGCTGCATGCCGGGGCGAGCGAAGAGAGAGTGGTCTTCGACATCGATCGGATCACCCTTGGGACGCCATTCACGGCCAGGATTGTGGAACTGGCCAACGAGCTCCTTCTTCTTCGTGTCCACACTGATGACGGGCTCGCCGGCTGCTTGATGCTCCTTGATCTGACTGTTGATGTAGTGGAATTGCGCGTCGCGGTCCGGGTGCTGTTTACCTTCCAAAGTCTTGACGTTCGCCTGGAGGCTGAAGCCGCTCTCCCGAAGCAGCTTGCCCACCGTGGTCGCCGAGACCTTGTGCCCTTGCTTCGTCAACTCGGTGGAGAGTTTTCGCAACGATTTGGTCGTCCATCTCAACGGCGACATGGGATCTCCTCGTTCATCTGGCTCCACCAGGGCCAAGAGAGCGGGAATCAGGTCCGGGTTCTTATCTGCTGCGGCCTTGCGGCCGCCTCCCGGGCGTCGAACACGGCCATCCGGGAGCGGCTCCGTGCCGAGCTCGGCGATGCCCTTTCGGACGGTCGTTTCACTGACGCCGACCGCACGGGCCACGCTTCGTATCCCTCCGTGACCCAGCCCCCTCGCTTCAGCAGCGAGGAGCAGCCTCCTCTGCCTTTCGTTGAGATGGGGAAGCAACACCTGAAGCCGCGAAGTCAGTTGACCAGGGACCGGCGGGGATATGACCACGGAAGATCAACGATCATGCCCCCGTCAAAGCAACGCGTTGTTTCCGGACAGCTTC
>NZ_JBVIQR010000175.1:0-2166 GCF_055576875.1 Streptomyces sp. NPDC033229
GCGCGGCCCGGGACCTGGACGTTGGGCTGTTCATGACGGCGGGCAACGACGGCAGCGGCGAACGGGGGACGGCGTACTTCAGCGCCTGGCGGCTGACGGGCGGCTGATGCACCCGATCCCGATCCTGGCACCCGAGAGACCCGAATCTCGAAGGTGAAAGACAAGGAATGGGGCCGGCCGCCGCATTTTCAGCTGGCGGGGGTGCTGTACCGGTTCTGCTGGGAACCCCAAATCCCCAGCAGGCCGAATAAGCGTTCGTCCGCTCGGGCCGGAATGGTCCAGCAGGGTCGGGTGACCATGATGACGCCCTGGCTGGCTTACTGGAGTGGTTGGAAGTAGTGGGTAAGTGCCCAGGCTGCGATACGTCGGCCGGTGTAGTTGCCGATGGTGTCTGCGGCTCGGAAGTGGGCACCTGCCCAGACGCGGGCGTTGATCACGTCGTGGTTGTACTGGTCTGCGTACTGGTAATGCCGGGTGGTGTTCGTGGATTGTGAGGTGAGGTAGAGGTCGACTCGGGGGGTGCCGAGGAGCTCGGTCAGTGTCTGCATGAGGGCGCCGCCTGTTGTGGCGTGTCCGCTCAGGTATTCCGGGTGTGCGGGGGTGCTGACCAGGGGTTCCCATTCCGGATCGGGCTTGGTTTCAGGGTTGCCGTCGGTGCCAGCCAGCCGGATGGCGGTGACAGGCCGCCATGAGCCGTAATGGAGCTTGGAGTCCCAGGCGGTGATGACCGCATCGGCTGTCGCGGTGTTCGCGGCGGCTAGCAGCCTGGCGGTCTCGGCGATGCCGAAATGGTTCCGGGCGGCGTGGTCGCACAAGGACTCCTGGAAATTCAAGTGTCCGGAGAAGTACAGTGCGGTATCGGTCTGTTCAGGGCTCCTGCCGGATCCTGTCTTCGCGCCCATTGCTTTCACCTCGGCGACGTCTTCGGCATAGCGGGCGGAGGACAGGGCTGGCGGCCCGCTCGGGCGGAATTGGTCCGGAGAATCGAGCAGCATCGGCCGTAGCCTGCCCATCCAGGCGCTGCCAAAGGACTGGTAGGTGGGCGGTGCAGGCCTCCAGACTCCGGGAGTCTGCGGTCTCGTGAACGCTACTGGTGCGAAACGCCCGTCGTCTTCCCGGGATGCGATGATGTGGTCAGCGGCGCGTTCCCCAAACGCCACTCCCTGGTCTTTGGGCCGACCGTCAGGAATCTTGGCGAGTGACTCGGCGTAAGCGGTTTCCAGTCGGCTTTTCGACGCCGGGAAGTAGGTGAGGAGAACGCGGTGAGCCGCAGCTGCGGCTGCAGCCCCAGGAGACGCGGAGCGGGGCCCACGCCCGGCCCACCGGTAGGTGGCGTACTGGCCCTGGATGCCGACCACGGCGTTGTACATGGCGGTGGAGACGAAGGCCTGCCAGATCACCGGCTCAGGTGCGGGACGCATGGCATCGGTCTCGACCGTAGCGGACGCGGTAGCACTCCACTCGCTGACCACCTCCGGGTCCGCAGCGGGAGGGACGCGCCTGCCCCCGGCAGGCGCAGGGCTGGGAGAAACCGCAAGCACCAAGGCGGCCAACCCAGCGACGGCCGCCCTCACAGACATCCTGAGCGGTGAGAAGAGCATCGGACCTTTGCTGCGCATGACACACTCCGTCACATACGGCATGACATACCTGATACCAGGCCAGGGCGACCAGTACAGCCCGGGGCCAGTGTGGCCGGTGGCCAGCCAGCCCCGCATCTTCACCTGCCGGGGCCGCGCCCGGCAGGCCTGTCAGGCTCTGTTCAAGACGTGTCCCAGCGGGGACCATGCCCAAACCGGCGGCCTCATAGACCAAGATTCACCGAGCCTCACCCGAAGGGTGACCATGCGGAGCACTGTGACAACCTGGCAAAGATCATCAAAATCCGCCAGAGCCTTGGTCCCGAGCAGGTACTCCGAGTGCCGCGTGTAGGTCATGAGGGTAAGGATGGGCGGGCCTCGGAAGTGCAGCCGTCGTCCCCGCCACGGCGCCGCACCAGGGGCTGAGGGGCCGCATTTTCCGGACTGCTGCCTATTGGCTGATTCATGCGGGGTTCCGATGCCCAAGTCCCTAAAGCCTGTCCCGCAACTCACCTAGGGCTGGTCCGTGCCCGCGAGACGCCGGCGAACTGTGCCGCTCTGTCCGGTTTTCCCGGTCACCGTTCGA
>NZ_JBVIQR010000176.1:0-2130 GCF_055576875.1 Streptomyces sp. NPDC033229
CGCAAACGGGTCCTCCACGCGGCACACGGCCGCTGACCACCGGCTCATGGGTGGTGTCGATGGAGTCGATCGCGATGTCGTCGGTCTGGCTGAACCACAGGTCTTGTAGGAGCGCGTCACTCACGGCCAGTCATGATCGCGGATCCGGTGACCCTGCGTGGCCCCAGCACGAAAAGTGATCCAGAGCCACTTTTCAAACGACGCTGACAGTCCGGAGCCGACCGCGATCTGGGCCGGGGATGTCATAGGTCCAGTACGGCAGGGCAGGTGACCAGCAAGGCTCCCTGGCGGTCGAGTTGAGACGTGAGGCATCTCGCTCAACCGTCCGGGAGCCTTGCCCGCTACACACCCCTCGTCCGTCACTCGAACAGCGGCCAACTCGAAGAGGCTCAATCATCGAGGTCGATCAGCCAGTGGGGCCCATCCCCATACGTGTGGGCAGTGCCTCCATGAGAGGATCAGATGAGATCATCCCCATGTGTACGGGCAGTGCTAGCGGTGGTTTGTTAGAGCGGGACATACAAGTTAAGCGGTCTGCCGGTGCCGAGGGCGTGTATGAGGGTATGGAGTTCGGTGGGTGGGGGGTTGGTTGTCCAGGCTCGCCAGTAGCGTTGCAGCGTGGCCCAGGGCGTGAGCCAGCCACGGACGGCTCTGAGGGCCTGGGGCCAGCAGGCCGGCTGGGGCTGGTGGGGCACCGGTGTGCCCGCTCTCTGCCCGGCCGTGGGCCGGTTCCTTTTCGTGGGCGATGGACGGGGGTGGGGTGAACCAGGTGTCCCAGCAGAAGCTGAACGCGCAGGTCACGAGGGTCTGGTGGCGGCGGATGGCGGTGTCGGAGCGGACCTGGAAGTCGGCCCAGCCGAGTTCGTCCTTGACCTGTTTGTAGCTCTGCTCGACCCAGTGCCGCAGTCCGTAGAGCCGTACCACTTCGGTGAGAGTGGCGGCCGGGTGCCGGCTGCGCTCCTCGCGCGGTGATCCGGGCCTGGGCAGGTTGGTGGCCAGATACCAGGTGGACATCTCGGGCAGGGTGGCCGGGTCGGTGGTGGCCACCACCAGCCGGATCACTCCGTCTGGCCCCCACCAGCCCAGCTGGGCATCGGCGGCCCACCAGGTGGAGGTGTTGCCGTCGCGGAGCGTGCGGGTCACCGCCGTCCAGTCGCCGGGCTGTCCGGGCCCGTGCCAGGCCAGTTCGCGGGCAGCATCGACGGGCCGGAAGGCATCCCTGTACTGCCAGCTGCCGTGGCCGCGTTTGAGGGCCATCACGAACGGCATACGGGCGTCGGACAATTCGGCGCGGAAGCTGTTGTGGTCGCCGTAGGCGCAGTCGGCGACGACCGCCCGGAACACCACACCCGCCGTCTTTGCCCGCGCGCGCCAGGGCGGACCCGATCTGCAGCTTGGTACGGAAGGCCGGGTCGTTCTTCCCTCCGGGGAAGTGGTGGGCGGGGGTATAGGGCACGGCGTGCAGTGGGTAGTAGACGCGCTCGTCGGCCCAGCAGGTGGTCACCGTGACAACGCCGCGGTCGATCTTCCCGACCGAGCCGAGGTACTGCTTGCCCACGTGCGCGGTCGCGCTCCCGTCCTTGCGGTCCCCGGAATCGTCGATGACCAGCACCCCGCCCGCATGCGGGGAGGTCGCCGGATCCGAAAGCAGCAGCTCCACACGGCGGGCGTTGACTTTCCCGTGGTCCCAGGTCGACTCGGACAGGAAGAACTGCAGCCGCTGCACCGACCGGTCCTGGGCACCCACCACGGGCTCTGTCCCGGCCAGGCACGTCAGGGTCTTGTTCCGGTCCCGCGGCAGCAGCAACCCTGCCAGATACTCACGGAACCCACGACGCTGGGCCAACGTGGAGAACAGGTCATCGAAACGCGCCGCATACGCTTCCAGCGGCCCCGGAGCAGGCGGACACGGCACACGCTTGGTCATCACAGCCCCCGAGAAATGCGCAAAGCTCCCACCAACCGGCTTACTACCACCCCGAACCGCCGTCAACAAACCACCGCTAGTGAGCCGGACTTGAGTCTTGGTGTTGAGGTGATCCCCGTGGTGTGGACACACCTGACAATGGATCGTGTTGATCCTGGATGGTGTAGATCCACGTGGCAAGGCCCTCGAAGTACAGTGCGGAG
>NZ_JBVIQR010000177.1:0-2125 GCF_055576875.1 Streptomyces sp. NPDC033229
TGCACCGCCGGTCACCCTCGCGGGTGACGATCAGCATCGTGACCCACTCCACGAGTGCATGCGGGACATCAAGTACGGCACGATAGGGAACCAACGGAGCCCCAGAGCTGAAGAGTTGAGCTTAGACACCTCGCTCAACAGCTCTGGGGCTCCGTCCGTTTCCCAGCCACCGCCCCATCACCCGATCAGTAGCCAAGTTGAAAATGCTCCGTGGTAAGGATCTGGCAGAGCCGGTCCCAGGGGCTGGACGCCTTCCGGGCCGGATCCTGTGCGGTCGGGAGGGCGGGTGCCTGGACTGTGATGTCGATGGCAGTGATAGGGGTGCTTTCACGGGGCGTTGATCGCGGTTCCAGGTGTGGTAGCGCGAGATTCCGCGCTTCGCGACGCGGGCGGAGGTCCGCGGGCGGCGTTTGGGGAGTACAGCGTGCAGGAGACGGGTGCCGATGTGTCCGACCAGGTCCGCCTGGGCGTCGTGTCCGGGGGGTGCTGCCGGGTGGGCGGTCAGGGCGACGGTGTCGCGGGCGGCCTCCAGGACGATGATGAAGGCGGCGCGGTCGGGGTCGGTGCCAGGCTCGGTCTCCACGGCCGTGGCCATGACGGACCGCAAGGCCTGGTAAAGGGTGAGCAGTCCCCACACCTCTTGGGCGAGGCCGGCAGGGTCTTTCGAGCGCAGGACGCGGCCCTTGAGGAGCGTGTGACGCAGGGCCAGGTAGGCGCACTCGATCTCCCAGCGCTCGTGGTAGAGGCGGACGAGCTGGTGGGCGGGGGCCGGTGCGGTGGTCGGTGAGCGTGGTCAGCAGCCGGTAGGCTTCGCCGAAGGTGCTGCCGTCGGCGGTGCGGGTGCGGATCTCGGCCTCGATGACGCGCAAGGTGAGGCCGGCGATGCGCGTGAGGTAGGAGCCGTCGGGCAGCAGGGCCAGGATCGGCGGATGTCGGCGACTGGTGCAACGCACCAGGAACTGCGCGCCGCGGCGGGCGGCTTGTGCGAGCAGGTCATTGGTGTGGAAGGCGCGGTCAGCCAGTAGCAACATGCCGGAGGTCAAGTTCGAGGTGAGTTGCTGTGCGTAATACGTCTCGCCCCTGGCCACAGGGCCGAAGGCTGCCGCGATCAGGCCGCGGGTCCGGTCTCGCACAGTGTCATCAGCATCAGTCTGGGATATCCCGCCTGGCCGAGTCGGCTGGCGGGACGGCCGAGCCAGGACCAGTTCCGTTCATGGTCGGGGACGATCAGGCTGCTGCACCCCGTCAAAGGCGACCGTCCGCCACCGCCGGTAACTCACCCCAGGAGTGGGCGTGATGGACGAGGAGGAAGCCATAGATCTCCTGCTCGATGCCGTCGGGATGCTGAGAGCGCAGCACCAGCCGGGGTACGCCCTGGTGGGTTTTGATCTCGTCCAGGGTGGTCTCGGTCTCCCACCGCTGGTGGTGAAGGCCGGCCAGGTCGGCGGCCGGGGCGGCGTCGGGGTCACAGATGGTGGTGATCAGCCGGTAGACCGTGTCGTCGCCCGGGCGGCCCTGGTGTACTCCACCACGCGGACACTGAGGGGATCACGGCGGCTCTGGTCATCCGAGGCGAAGATTTCCGACAGGTAGGAGCCGTCGTTGAAAGCCTCGAGGACCGGCAGCACGATGTTCTTGCGGACCCGCCACAGCAGGTCGGCGCCTGTGTCTGCGGCGGCCCGCCACAGCTCGAACCCGGTGATGCCGCGGTCGGCCAGCATCAGCATCCCCGGCCCGAGCCGGTCCAGCAGGCCAGGGACCAGCTGCTGTTCGTGAACCGACAACGGACCCGTCGCCGCGGCGAACACCGCGTGCGTCCCGCACTCCACCAACGCAGCCAGCCGCACCTGCGGATACGCACTCCGGCCCTGCCCCCGCCCCGACCCCGGACGCCCGAAACAAGCACTGTTGGCCTCCGTGTCCGGCACGTCGAACACCGTGCCGTCCACCGCGACCAGCCGCCACTGCCCATACCAGGCACCAGCCGTTTCACCATCGGCCACCGGACGGCACACCCGCGCGAACAACGCCTTACGAGCTGGTGCGTGATAGCGGATGAGGCGTGTTTGACCTGCTCATTGCCTGTCCTCAGGCGGTGGTGTAGCGGTCAGATACGAGGTTGGCG
>NZ_JBVIQR010000178.1:0-2096 GCF_055576875.1 Streptomyces sp. NPDC033229
CCCCGGTGATCCGGGAACGCGGCCGCTCCCAGCGCCGGTTCCCGGTCGCCGCTCTGGCCTGTTACAAGCCCGGTGAGCGCTCCCGGCTCACCTGCCGGCCACGCCACATCGACCACCAACGCGGCGGACGCCGCAGCTCCACCCGGACCGACTACCGCGACCTGCTCATCGTGGCGCACAAGCAGCTCGGAAGTCCGCTTGTGCTCGTCTAGGACAACCTCAACGTGCACAAGGACGCCCGGTTGCGGGACTTCATCGAAAGCCACGACTGGATCACCGTCTTCCACCTGCCGCCCTATGCACCCGACCTCAACCCCGTCGAAGGCATCTGGTCCCTCCTGCGGCGCTCCAGCCAGGCCAATACCGCCTTCATCAACCCAGACCACCTGATAGGCGCCCTGCGCCACGGTCTCCGCAAGATCCAGTACCGCAGCGACATCACCGACGGATGCCTTGCTGAGACCGGCCTCACCCTCACGACACCACCGCTACAAAGTCAGTAGAGGACTCCGCGAGTGCGTTGTCCGCGCTGCTGCCGACCGCGCTCATGTTCCTGGTCACACCTCCGCGCAGGCGTCAGCGAAGATCCTGCTCGGTACTGCGAGCCGTGATCGCACTGAAAGACGGCTCCGGCGAGGCTGCCCCGGGTCCGCTCGGCCGCCGTGAGGGCGTCGGTGACGAGCTCGGCGCGCGTATGGTCCGCGATCGCCCAGCCCCGCCAGGCGCCGCAAGCACAGATTCGGTCACCGTTGCCAGATAGAGCGGCTTCGCGCCGCTGACCGGCAAGTATGTGATGTCGCCGACGTACTTGGCGTTCACCGTCCTGGCGGTGAAGTCCCGGCCGATCAGGTCCGAGGCCTTCACCGCGGCCGGATCCGGGAGGGTGGTGCGGTGCTTGTGGCGGAGCCGGACTCCGGCGAGCCCGATCTTCCTCATGACCCGGGCGACGCGCTTGTGGTTGGCCCGCTCGCCCTCGTCACGGAGTTCGGCGGTGATCCGCGGGATGCCGTAAGTCCCCTCCGGCTCGCGGTGAACGGCGCGTATCCGGGCAGCGAGCTTGTCGTCCGCAGCCCGGCGGGCAGCCCGGTCCGGGGCGGTGCGGAGCTAGTAACAGAAGCTGGAGCGGGCGATCCCGAGGATGGTGCACAGCCGCTTCACGCCGTGGCGGCGCTGGTGGTCGGCGACGAACTGGAAGCGGTTCACCAGCGCGTCTCCCCTGCAGAATACCGGGATGCCTTGCGGAGGATGTCGCGTTCCTCCTCCAGTTCGCGGATCCGCTTGCGCGCGGCTGCGAGCTCAGCCTCCTCCGAGTCCGCGGCCGGTGAAGGGCCCGGGGGCGTCGAGCGGGAACCCGGGCGCCGGCCGTCGGCGGCCCGGATCCAGTTCCGCAGCGTCTCGGTGTTGCCCCGAGGGCTGATGTGTTCTCAGCTGGTGAGATGGGCTGATCGCTTGCATACGTGGTGATCCAGATGGTTTGCCCGGTTGGGGAACGAGGTACGCGGCCCCTGATGATCGAGGTTCTCGGAGCCCTTTGATCACGAACAGGGGGCGCGTTCGCGTGTCATCCTCCCTGATCGGTGTCCTGCAGCGTCACCGCAAGGACACCGGCCTGCCCTGCCCGCCCGCCACTTTGCCCGGACTCTCCTCGCTGGCCGGGCTGTTGGACCGGCTGCCTGGTCCCCGGCGGGTCCGGGGCCGCCGCTGCGGGCTGGGCGCCCTGCTCGCCCTGTGTCGGCTCGCGGTCCTCGGCGGCGCCACCACGCTGGCCGGCATCGCGCGGTTCGCCATCGGCGGTTCTCCCGAGGTCCGGGCACGGCCCGGACTGGCCCGGCTCCTGCGTGCCACGACGCAGGGCCACCTGCTGGCCCGGATCGACGGCGATGCGCTCGGCGACGCCGTCGGCGCCTGGCCGGAACGACGCTCACGCGACCCGGCCGGGACCGACGCCCCGGAGCCGGCCGGGCTGGCGGTCGATGGGAAAGCCGTCCGTGGCAGCCGCGATGGAATCCGGTCGGCAGTGCATCTGCCCGCCGCCGTCCTGCACGAGGGCCAAGCCGTCGTCGCCCAGCGGCAGACCGCCGCCAAGAGCAACGAGA
>NZ_JBVIQR010000179.1:0-1992 GCF_055576875.1 Streptomyces sp. NPDC033229
GCGACCCCCGCAACTACCTGGCTTTTCTCGGCCTCGCAGCAGCGATCTGCTGCTACAAGCGACTCGTCCGCCTCACCACATAGGACACGGTCTAAGTATCCTTGGCAACAGGCCCCGTTAAGAAAATTTCTGAATTTCTCCTGGTCTTCGACCACCCGTTTCTCCCTAATAGCAAACGAGTGACGGCGCGCCAAGTGCAGATATAGAAAGTGTACACAAAGCAGGCATAAGTCAAGCCCCAATGAATGCTGCGTAGCAGACTGATTTGAGGCTCACACCTTATGCGATACAGAACCCCCCATACCGCGAACTGAATAAACCCAATAGACAAATAGGAGGCAATCAGCAGGATTCCGCTCAGAGTTAAGACGGAGTGATCGTGTCCGGACAATGCGCCTTGGATGAACAGGAATACAGGCAACGGATAGAGAATGGTACCTAGCAGTTGCAGCCAAGGCTGCATCAGGAAGTAAGTTAGCTCCACCACTCCGCGCCCTGTTAAGCGAGGAGATTTCCAAATATGCGGCAGATAGCGCATGCACTGTATGGTTCCTTGGGCCCATCTCGTGCGCTGAGCGAGAAGCCGGCGCAAACTCCATAACCCCTCTTGCTCAACCCATGTTTTATTAGTGTACCGGCAGCGGAACCCTGCGAGTAACTGATGAAGGCCGAGTTCGAAATCTTCGAGCAAAGAGCCTTTCCAGGGCCCTATCCCTCTACTATCATCTACTGTATCGAGTGCAGTCAGTCGAGAAAATTGCCCGTTGCCACCCATGCATACCGTATCGGTGATTTTCCTGACTCTCTGGATTGCAGAAATGGAAGCCCGAAATTCGATGTCCTGCGCACGGACTAGCGATTGGGCGAGGAGTCTCGATGGATGTCGATTATACGCACCAGGCGGCAAGCTATCACGATTTACCATCCTTACCTCGACTTGCGCCGCCCCCACCTCTTCATTGCCAAATAGTTGCCTCCCCGCGCAAACGTCCAGGCAATTGAGAGCCGGTCGGGCATCTGCGTCAAAGATAGCTACAATGACGCGAGTGCGATCTACCGATCTGGGCAAGTAGGCATTCAACGCACGGTAAGCTTCATTCAAAGCCTCCCCTTTCCCGACTCGTGCGTACGGTAATATTCTGCGAATTAAATGCACTCGATGATCCCCTTCGGCTACTTCCTCAACGATGTCAGGCGTAGCATCTTCTGACCCATCATCCACTACCCACAAATGCGCATTTGGGAATCCTGAAACCATATATTCTAGCGTAGTGGCGATCACGGCCGCTTCGTCGCGACAGGGAATGAAGAAGTGCCACTCGAATTGGTTCGCTTCTCCGGGTAATTCTAGATGGTGGCGCAGGAATTGGGTAATTAGCAGTACGACATAGGCAAGGAAGACTCCGCTGAGAATCAGCGATACGGTCAGTATCCAGTCAATGAATGTGATTTCACTAAAGTGCATCCACTTCCCTCTCGGGATTAATTTTTTACTGTCGGCAACGGCTGACCCCGCAGGCTAAATAGCCCGCATTAGAGTCGGCTCGACATACCCCATGAAATCTCCGGAAGTAACTTAAACAGAAGATGCTGGCACCTCAAGGCGTTCACGCCTAAGGCACTCCTGGACTTCCACTGGCTGAGGGTCTATGTAGAAATTTGTGATGCCGGCCACCCTGCGGTCATGCATGGCGTTACGGCAAGGGAACCGAGGAACTCTTCTCATAGTTACCATGATTCGTGAAGGGAAGGAACTTCGCTTCTACCTCACATATAGAGGGCCGGAAACCGCTGTGGTGACGGCAGCTCTCTCTGCGCCTCCGGCCGCCCAGCGGCGGTCCTGCCGGCGGGGCTTGTTCCTGCCCTGCCACGGCCGCACCTGCTGCCTCTCGACGACCTAGAGGTTGTCCCGTATGGGGTGTGAGTTATCTGGTGAGGGCCAGGTTGTAGAGCCGGGCGATGCCGAGCATGGCCTGGTGAACGCCGTTGCGC
>NZ_JBVIQR010000180.1:0-1939 GCF_055576875.1 Streptomyces sp. NPDC033229
ATCCACCACCCTGTGCGTACCGCATACCTGTCGACGTACCGCAAGGATCAAGACCTGTCAGCACCTATGACAACACGAGTTCAGCCTCAGTAAGGGCTCGCAGAGAATCAACATGCTGACTTGATCTCCGTGGGCATGTTGTTCGTGAGGAACGCGGTGACGTCGGCGGGTGTGCGAAACCTGGCTGTCGAGGGCGGGACGGTGCAGCCGTACTCGGCGAGGAGGGGCTGGACTTGCTGAACGGCTCTAGTGATGGTGCTGCCGTTGACGCCGAGGAGCTGGGCGATCAGGTCTCGGGGGCCGAGTTTACGCAGGTAGAGAACGGTGGGGGAGGACTCGGTCGGCGGTGGTCAGCTTGTCCTTGGCGCCGGCTCCGCGAGCCCGGATGCGGTCTCCTCCTCGCTGCTGGGACCGCCCGCGTTCACGTAGCTCATCGAGTTTCGGGGACAGCTGGTCGACGAGTTCGTCCAGTCCCAGTTCGGTCATGTCCGTCAGTTCCGCATAGCGCAGACCGCGAGCGCAGGGTTGAGGCGGCAGGCCCTCGGCTGACCGCGGGTCCTCGGCCGCGCCGACCGTGTCGCGGTGTTGTGGGTGGAGCGTGTAGTTCCAGTCGCCGTGGAAGCGGTGCCGGTGCATGGGCAGGGCGTTGATGTCTGAGTCAGTGACCTTGATGCCGGTGTCGTAGGTGCCCGGGTCGAGTTCCGCGTGGACTGTCAGCCCGGTGTGGGTAGTGGTTGCCTTGATGCTGTTCACGATGACGTCGTGGCTGGTCAAAGGTCTGCCCTGCCAGTTCATGGAGATGTGGGAGAACAGCCGGTGCTCGATCTTGTTCCACTTCGAGGTGCCCGGCGGCATGTGGCAGACCGTGATCTCCAGGCCCGTCTCGGCGGCCAGGGCGGCGAGTTCGGTTTTCCAGGCGCGGGTGTGGTAGCCGTTGGAGCCGCCGGCGTCCGCGGTGATCAGCAGCCGGGTGGCCTGAGGGTAATCGTGGCCGGCGCGGGCCTGCCACCAGTGGCGGATGGAGGCGACGGCGAAGGCTGCGGTGTCGTGGTCGGTGCCGACGCTGACCCAGCCGGTGTTCGCGGCGACGTCGAGATCCTGTACGGGATCGCCCTGCCCGGTCCCTGCCGGTCCAGGAAGTCATGGGTCTTGACCTGGCCGGAGCCCCCTTCGGCTCCCACTCACGGCCCCTGTTCTTGTAGGGGCCGACCAGTTCCTTCTTCTTGGTGTCCACGCTGATCACCGGGTCGCCGGCAGCGATGTGCTCCTTGGCCCGATCGTTGATGTAGTGGAACTGGGCATCCCGGCCGGGATGCTGGGCGCCCTCGAGGGCCTTGGCGTTGGCCTGGAGGCTGAATCCCTCTTCCCGCAGCAGGTCGGCGACGGTATCCGCCGAGATGCAGTGGCCCTGCCTGGTGAGCTGGTCGGCGAGTCTGCGGGTGGACTTCGTCGTCCATCGCAGTGGCGGCAACGGATCCCCACGCATGTCGGGCTCGACCAGCGCCAACAGCGCGGGCCGCAGTTCTGGATCCACCTCGGCTGCCCGCTTGCGCCCGCCGCCGGGACGGCGGACCCGGCCCAGCGGTTCCGCCCCCGCCTCCAACTCGTCCACGCCCTTACGGACTGTGGTCTCGCCGACCTGGGCGGCTCGGGCGACCGCCCGGATCCCGCCGTGTCCCAGGATCCTGGCCTCAGCCCCCATCAGCAGACGTCGCTGCCGCTCGCCCAGATGAGAGAACAACTCCACGAACTTCAGAACGAGTTGACCACGGACCTCGCCGGATATGCGCATATCACACCAACGAGCCGAACCGCGGGAAGCAACACCCTGATTCTCTGCGAGCCCTAAGCTTGGCGTTTGTGCAGACCGGTTGTTCGTGGCGCGCTCTGCGGTGGTTGGTTTGTCCCGTTTGCCGACGGGGTGCTCGCACGCACGGTG
>NZ_JBVIQR010000181.1:0-1921 GCF_055576875.1 Streptomyces sp. NPDC033229
AACGGCTCGATCCACTACGGATCATCCGCTGAGATCACCCCACCCATGCCCAACCAACGCACCAACCACCCCACCAGTTACGGGACAACCTCTAGTCGTGCCTTGCTTCCGGGTCCTGACGGACCGGGCCGACCAGGATGACGCCCCACTCCTGGAGGGTGTGGCGGACCGCGTCCAGGGGTGGAAGGCTTGGTCGGCCAAGCCGTGATAGATACGATCGAACGCGTCGATGTCCTGCTCGGGGGCCAGCCTGGTCGTCACCTGCAGGATCACGTTCGGCCCGGTACCGTCACATGTCCCGGTCTGTGGTCGCGGTATCCGAACCAGTCCCGCTGCCAGGATGCCGTGATCTTCTGGCTATAGCGGGCCTCGGCATCGTGCGGGTGCGACGATCTCGATGCCGGACCACGGAACCCGTGCCGTGACGGGGCCCGGACAGCCGGTGCAGTACCGACGCTGATCCGGAAGTCGGCTGCGATCTGCGTGAGCACGATGTGCTCACGCAGGTACACCAGAGCCACGACCGCGCTGCGACGGGCCGCAGTCTGCAGCGGCGCGGCGGTCACCCTCGCGGCGTGACGGCTAACATCGTGCCCCACTCCACGAGTGGCATGCGGCAGGCTGAGTGCTGCAGGGCAGATGACCAACAGGGCTCCCCGGGCGGCCGATTGGGACATCAGACATCTCGATCAGCCGGGGAGCCCTGCCAGTCCCGCCCCCACCCGTGACCTGATCGGTAGCCGGATTGAAAACGCTGACTGGGCTCACACCATCGGCTACGCTCGCCCGCGAATATGGCACCGTAAGCCCCCTGCAGCCCCAACCACCGAACGTCGACGATCCAGAGGGAACTCGCCCTTGAGAAACGCCGACAAAACACCCCGGTGTTTATCGTTGATCAGCAGCAGAATATAGACGTAGTCTCGGGTTTGGTACCGATCGTGCGGCCTCCAGAATTCGCCGATCTGTACTGCTGTAGACGGCCCCCTGTTGCGAGCGGGGGGCCGTCGCTTCCGAGCGGTCCCCCAAAATTCGAGGTATACACGGTTCGAGCTCGTTCGTGCAAGGGCTGGAGCCGCTCTGCGCCGGTGAAGGCAGCGAACCTCCCTACCGCCTCCACACGGACGCGCTCGCGAAATGCCCGCCGCTCGCCGCCCAAGCCACCGCCCTGCGGACACCTCATAGTCCGGGCAAACCGCAATGACCACCACACGCCAGCCCCCACAACAACACACTCGAATGCTCAGTAGGCCCTGAGTTCGATGCCCGGCATCGGGGTCAAGACCGGAGCCCGCATCCTCATCGACGCCGGCGACGGATCCAACTTCCCTTCCGCCGCCCACCTCGCCGCATACGCCCGCTGCGCCCCGGCAACCCGCAGTTCCCGCTCCTCGATCCGCGGCGATCAACCCTCCAGACGCGGAAACAAGCAGCTCAAACGAGCCTTCTTCCTGTCGGCGCTCGCCCCCCCTGGCCGACCCGGCCTCCCGGACCTACTTCAACAAGAAGATCAACCAGGGCAAGCACCACACTCAAGCACTGCCGTCGGTGGACCAGCGGCGGTGACGTTCGCAGAACGGTCTGCCAGGGGGAGTAGCGTTCGGGCAGGTCACGCCGTGGGATGCCGGTCCGTGTCCGGTACAGGACCCCGTTGACCACAGTGCGGTGGTCGGGCTCACCCCCCGGGCCGCCCGCTTCGGGCAGCGGAGGAGCAATACGTTCCTACTGGCCGCTGGTCAGTTCACGCCGCCGCACTACGCACGGTTCCTGCCCAGAACAGCAGCGGATCCTCCTCCTCCCCCCCGGGTAGAGCCATCAGACACTACCTAGCCTCGCGCTTTCATGATGCGTGCTGTCCGGCAGGTGATCAGGCAAGCAGAAAGTGCCCCTGACCAGCGAGAATGAGGATTGCTGAGGTCCT
>NZ_JBVIQR010000182.1:0-1900 GCF_055576875.1 Streptomyces sp. NPDC033229
TCGCCAACCTCGTATCTGACCGCTACACCACCGCCTGAGGACAGGCAATGAGCAGGTCAAACACGCCTCATCCGCTATCACGCACCAGCTCGTAAAGATGTTCACCTCATGCCAGGGGCCCCTGTCGTGCGCCCGAACTCCTACGAGCGCGGCCAGGGGGCCGGGACTGTCGGCGGCAGCGGTATCTCATCGAGCCGCAGCCACCGTTCCTGGTTGTTTTGATCCGGTAGGCAGAAGCGCACGTCCCCGGCCTCGTCCGCCTCATACGGGACATCACCCACCGCTCGCAGCAGGGCCCGCGGTCTCGGATAGGGGGTCTGCATCGCGCGGCCGCGCACCCCCTCACCGCGCAGGGCGGCCAGGGTGTAGGACGCGACGTTCACCCCGGTACGCCGGTGGCCGTCGGCGTGGGCCACCGCTTCCGGGTGCTCCACGATCTGGTTCTGGATCGCCAGGTCGACCGGCAGCAGGTCGGCCCGCACCCCCAGCTGTCCGTAGGCGTTGCGCAGCGTCATGCACGCGTCCACGCATATGTTCGCCGGGACACGGCCATCGGCGAGGGCCACCCACAGGTACGGCAGCACCAGTTCCACCAGCTGGTCCGGCTTCGCGTGCTGCAACATCCGCGCCATCTGGTCCAGGCTTCCCCGCAGTGGCAACCCGCCGCCCGGCAACACCGCAGCAGCCGCGCGCGGACGCGGTACCGAACGAGGGGGGACCCGCTTCTGCGGCGTTCGCTGCTTCCTGCCCAGCTTCTGCTTCGACATGAGCAGAGCCTAAAGATCCCAACCGGCATCGCGACAGACCGCGTTCACCGCCTGACCACGCCCCCATCAGCTTTCGTCAGCCGCCGCCTCGACCCGGGCTGGGCCGCAGGGGCGGGCGGCGTCGCGGCCGGGGCTGGCCCAGCCAGGAGGCCCAGCGCAGGGTGCCGAGCTGCGTCGACGGCAGCAGGCCAGCATCGATGAGCGCAGCGCGGCCCGCTTCGCGTCCGGCGATCTCGTACCCGAGCTCGCAGGAGTCCACGTCGTGGAAGGTGCCGTCCGTGAGCAGGACTGCGGCTGCCACTCCCCCGAGCCCCTCCAACAGGCCCGCTCGCAGCGCCGGGAGGTACTCGGCGGGCAGCCGCGGCGGAGCGGGACGGCTGGCGCCAGCGCGCGGCCAACCTGGAAGGCGAGCAGGACCACCCGTTCGCCGTCGACTACCGCACCTGCCGCCGCTGCCTGGCTCGGCTGGGTCGAGAACCCCTACACCTCCGAGCCATTCCAGCGTTGCGGGCTGGCCGCTGCGGGGCTGGCCACGCTACGCCGGGAGCATCCCGGCCTGTCCTGGCACACCCTCGGCGGCCACTTCCGCGACTCCCGCGCCTTCTGGCCACGGTCGGCGAGGGGGTGCCAGGTGGCTACCAGCAACGCGAGGTATGCCCGCACGTTCCTCACGGGTGAGGGCGTACCGCCGGTCAGGTGCTCTCACCACCAGGGAGGAGCCGGAGCGCCCAGTGGCCCGCCCGGAAGACGTGCGAAGGGCGCCAGGCGGGCTCCACAGCCGATGCTGCACCGACGATTGCGCGTCCGCACGGCAAGCTGGGCCGCACGGTGTGCCCCGCGTCAGGCAGAGGCCTCCGCCCACGGGGTGCCCCATTGACAGGGTCGGACCCGCTCAACGGCAGAGTTCGTCGAGATCCTCGGCGAAGGTCGCGAACTCAGCCCGGGCCTCAGCGATGATCTCCCGGGCGGGCCGACGCGGGGTGGTCGAGTGCCGCTCGGCGAGCTCGGCCAGGGCCGGGGCCGGGCGGGCCTCACGCTCCTAGGGACTGTTTCTCGGATCATGTTCGGAGCCAGATAGCGAGGGCTGCGAATGTGACGGTGCCGAGGTAGATGTAGGCGCGTTTCTCGTAGCG
>NZ_JBVIQR010000183.1:0-1756 GCF_055576875.1 Streptomyces sp. NPDC033229
GCCAACCGTCTCAACAGAGAGGTGGAGTCCTGGGCGGCCACCGCCGGCCCCGGGTTAGGTCGCCGCGAGAGCACGCCGTTCGATGCAGTGACTAGGAGCGCTACAGCGACCTGTACGAGGCCGACGTCACCGCGCTCCTGGCGGTTCCCGTCGCGGGAGTGAGCGCGTGACTGCCAGAGCCCTGCAGAACCAAAGGGGGGAAGGCGTCATGACGAGCCTTGCTTGAAGGTGGACGAGGCTGTGAGCCGGATGGCCCGGGCGCACAAGGTGGTCCCGTAGAGGTCGAGTGCATCGTCCGGGTCGTCCGTGTAGTGATCGGCTACCTGGTGGAAGTCGTGCCAGCCTCTGGCGCGGGCTGCCCGGCGGTCATCGTCTGTTCGCACAGCGGACGAGACCAGGGACTGGAGGACAGATGCGTGGTGCTGGCGTTGCTCGCACATCGCTTGCCAGTGAGGGTTGCTGTGAGGATCGGTGAGCAGTTCGTCGGGGCGCTGGGAGCGCTGCTCGCTGAGTTGGGCTCGGATGTAGGCGGCGGGGCGGGTAGGACGCCAGGTGAGGTACCAGGAGTGGAGCTCCGTGGCGATCTGTTCGGCGTTGAGCCCTTGGTCGATCAGGGGGCGCAGGGCATAGGCGAGTCTCCGGAGGGGCTCAGTTTGGGTCCAGGTGACGCGGGGGCGGACTTGGCGGGCGATCCAGATGTCCCGGGCGACTTGGGTGGCGGTGCGGTGCGTAGTACCTGAGGGTTTTGTGTGCTTGGTGGGGGTGGAGGGTTGGGGGCGGCTCGCGCGCTTGCGCGAGGTGTTGTTAAAACCACTCTCTACCTTCACTGTCCTGTCTTCCTTAACCACGGTCAGGGAAGGGGTCCACGAGGGGGTGGAGGACTGGTCGCTTTGTGGAAGGGGTGAGGGTGTGAGCTGCTGGCGGTGGTCGATGACCACGCGTGCCTGGTAGCCGGTGCCGATGCGGCGGTGGCTCATGGCGCGGTCGTATGCGGCTGGGATGACTGCGGCGTAGACGGTGGCTGTGGCGGCGTACCCGGGTAGCCCCAGCAGCCGGCGGATGTTGGTTTTGGATCCACGGGAGACCCATGCCAGGAGTCCCATCTCGCGCAGGATTTTTGCGTGTTTGGTGATGGTGCTGCGGGCCATGCCGGTGCGGGTGATGGTGCGGTCGATGGCGTAGCGGACGTGGCCGGTGTCGTAGTCCATGCGTGCCGCAAGGTCTTGGGCGAGGGCGAGTGTGGTGGGGGTGGCCTGGGGGTGGGGGCTCGTGGTGAGGGTCCACTCGACGGCGCGGAGCCAGCCCCGGGGTCCGCTGCGGCGGGATGCGGTGTGTTGGATGGTCTGAGCCTGGGCGGTAACCGGGGTGAAATGAGGGCTAGTTGAGGAGCCTGTGGTGGTTGTCGCGGGCTTGGTGATGGTGCGCTGGGTGGGGGAGCCGGTTCGGGGTTGAGGCATCACGGAACCAGCCCTCGTGGTGGCATCGATGGCCGGCTCCTGGGACGAGGGGCGCATTTTGGGTAAAACAAAACTCGGCTCGGCGGCTCAGAAGATGCAGCGGTCGAGTTCTGGGGGTGTTCAGTTAGGAGTGGTGGGGTGTGTCACCTCTGGCTGTTGTGCGGCACGTGATCCCGTGAGACTGGAAAGGTGGTGGTGTGCGGCCGGGGGGGGGGGGGGGGGGGGGGGGGGGGGGGGGGGGGGGGGGGGGGGGGGGGGGGGGGGGGGGGGGGGGGGGGGGGGGGGGGGGGGGGGGGGGG
>NZ_JBVIQR010000184.1:0-1752 GCF_055576875.1 Streptomyces sp. NPDC033229
CCCCGCCCCGCCAACTGACCAGCCGCCCCGGCCACCTACGACACGAAAGACCTTGGAGAACCCGACCACCGCGCCGGGCCCCCACCATGCCCACCGCCCAATACCGCCTCGATCAACCCCACAGCATCACCTCGTCACCCCAAGCGAAACAGCGAGGCTAGGCCGCGTGCCGTGCCTTCCGCAGGCTGTTTGTGCGACCGGACGTACGTGAGCGAGGGGGAACCGTTGCTGCTGATCGGCGATGACTGGGCCGAGGACCATCACGATGTCGAGCTCCAGGACGAGAGCGGCCGGAAGCTGGCCGCGGTGCAGTTGCCCGAGGGGGTGGCGGGTATCGCCAAGCTGCACGAACTCCTCGCCCGCCACGGCGGCGAGGACCTGCACCCTGGCGAGGTGGTGGTCGGGATCGAGACCGACCGCGGCTCGTGGGTACAGGCCCTGACCGCCTCCGGCTATCAGGTGTTCGCGGTCAACCCACGGCAGGTCAACCGGTTCAAGGAACGGTACGGCTCCTCCGGGACCAAGAGCGACAAGGGCGATGCCCACGCGCTGGCCGACATGGTCCGTATCGACCGAGGTCAGCTGCGGCCGGTGGCCGGGGACAGCGAAGCGGCCCAGGCCGTCAAGGTCGTCGCCCGTGCCCACCAGACACTGATCTGGGAACGCACCCGCACCTTCCAGCGGCTGCGCACGACGCTGCGTGAGTACTTCCCCGGCGCCCTGAACGCCTACGCGGACCTGACGCTGACCAGCACCGACGCGCTGGAACTGCTGGCCAAGGCGCCCACCCCGGCCGCCGCGGCGAAGCTGACCCGCACCCAGATCACCGCCGTCCTGACCCGCCACCGCCGCCGCAACCGGGACACGAAAGCGGCCGCCATCCAGGCCGCACTGCGCGAGCCGCAGCTCGGCCTGCCCAAGCCGGTCACCGCCGCCTACGCGGCCACCGCCACCGCACACGCCCGTCTGATCATCGCGTTGAACGAGCAGATCGCCGTCATGGAAGAGCAGGTGAGGACGCATTTTCTGGCGCACCCGGACGCTGAGATCTACCTGTCAATGCCCGGCATCGGTGAGATCACCGGCGCCCGGGTGCTCGCCGAGTTCGGAGACGACCCCACCTGATACGCCTCCGCGAAAGCCCGCAAGAACTACGCCGGCACCAGCCCCGTCACCCGGGCCTCCGGCAAAAGCCACACCGTCCAGGCCCGCTACGTCCGCAACAACCCCCTCGCCGACGCCCTCCAGACCCAGGCGTTCTCCGCCCTGCGGGCCTCGCCCGGAGCCCGCCGCTACTACGACAAACAACGCGCTCGCGAGGCGGGCTACAACCCCGCCCTCCGCCAGCTCGGCAACCGCCTCGTCGGCATCCTCCACGGCTGCCTCAAAACCCGCACCCGCTACAACGAAACGACCGCCTGGTCACACCACACCCACCCCCATGCCGCTTGACCTCAAACGACATGGGGTGTCTCAGACGTCACGACCGACGAGAACGGCCGCCTGATCGTCGACCGGCACTCGGCCCACCGCTCGAAGACCGTCCGCGCCTGGCTCGCCAGCCACCAGGAGCAGATCGAGCTGCACTGCCTGCCGTCGTACTCCCGCAGCCCAACCCCGACGAGCACATCGTGCGCGCCATTGGGTTTCTGATTAACCTCGCGCTTTCATGATGCGTGCTGTCCGGCAGGTGATCAGGCAAGCAGAAAGTGCCCCTGACCAGCGAGAATGAGGATTGCTGAGGTCCTTGTT
>NZ_JBVIQR010000185.1:0-1739 GCF_055576875.1 Streptomyces sp. NPDC033229
CAAGCACCCCGCCTGGGGTTACCTCACTCCACTTGAGACACGGCAGCGGCACGAGCAAGACCACACCCTCGCAGCGTAAGAAACGAGTGTCCACATGGCATGGCTGCCAGCCATGCCGGTCTCGCACCCAGCCGTACAATACAACTCGCACCGTGACTACGAATACACGACGGGTGAATCCCGCCAATGAGCGCTGCATCGGTCACCTCGAGAACCGGAAGCTCCCCTCCTCCGCGTCTGTCCCGATAAGATGATTCCGCCGCCTCTATCTCGTGTGAATAGCGCGTTCGACACCGAGCCAGCATAGGGACAGGCTATTCAGTGCCTGTTATCGTCGGTCTGGACCAGGAGGTTAGATTGAGCGACAGAGACCGCGTGCACCATCCCTCCCTCGCTGCTCTTGATATACTGCGCCTGCCAGCAGGAACGTCACGCCGACGCCAGTTGAGCATAGTTCGTCAGGAGCTTGGTGCGGCACTGGAGAACGGCACGCTGCCCGTCGCTGCCTCTCAGAGCCTGCAAATACTCCTAGATGAACACGCGCTGCGTTGCTATATGCAAGTTGCCAAGACGGGTGCCCTGCGCAGTCGCATGGTTAACGGGGGGAAGCCGCCTACAGCGGTTGCGACAAACGCAGCGCGGCTGGACTGTCTGAACCTGATCCGAAGAGCGGCAGGGCTTTCACCATTGCCTCGGCAGATCTCTTTGCTTGTCGAGCCGCGTCTTACTCCCACCAACAGGCAGGTGAGCGCTCTACGCCAACGGCTCGCGGATGAAGTCACACACATCAGGTCGGCGGGGCACGCCCGCCTAGTCGCCGTGCTCGCCGTAATACTTGATACCCGATGTCGCACCGGCGAATTGGTAGCACAACGTATCGACGACCTTGGCGACGACCAGAGAAGTATCCGAATTATCCGCCGCCCCCAACATGGCACTCCTTTTGCACCAGCATACGAAACTATTTCCCTGTCACCGCTGAGCCGGGCAGCGATGGCTCAGTGGCTACCCGTCCGCGCCAAGCTGGTCGAGCGGCTACAGGGCGGCACGACGGCGCTATGGGTATCACTGGCTCACAATCATGCGGGAAATATTCACGACAACGGTCACCACACGCTCAGGATGCCAGGGATGCCCCTGCAACAACGTGGACTCATCCGCAGCTACCGTAACGGCCGTCACCGCTACCAACTCACCCACCTGCTCCCTCCCAAACCTGAACAACTGCGCCGGGCTCTCGAAGCGGAGCTATTTCTTTTCTGATTGGGATTGCAAGAGTGCCGGTGTGGCTTCGGTTATGGTGGTTTGCGTCTGTGGCCTTCGGGAGCATAACCGGGCTGTCCAGGGTGGGAGCCATTCCTGCGGGCATGGATGACCGGTTCCTGAAGGGGTTTATGGCTTAACAACCTTCCGTAGCTGAGGGGCATGGGAGGGAAGTGAAGGTCGTACGATGCCTCGTTCTGTGGGTCCGGCATGGATCGTGCGGGGGATCGGGATTCGGTGGCGGAGGTGGGGATCTGGGAGTGCACGAGGGCGCGCTGCAGGCCTGGGTTCACCGGGCCAGAGTCCGCGCGGGCGCGGGGGCCGCGAGCGCCGCCGCCTTGCCAATAACATGGTTCGAAAGGTAATTCGTCAGCGAACGGCACTGAACCTTTCTCATCCTGATCGCCAGGCGGTCTCGAGAGTGTGAACAGCGGCGACGATCTGGCTGATGGTGTTGGTGCTGCAGTGGGCGTTGC
>NZ_JBVIQR010000186.1:0-1729 GCF_055576875.1 Streptomyces sp. NPDC033229
CTTTCGTGATTCTCGACGGGACACTTCTCCCCATCGACCGCATCGCCGCCGACCGCCCGTACTATTCCGGGAAATACCGGCGGCACGGCATGAACCTGCAGGTCATGCGGCAGCGCACCGCCTGCTCGGCCTGGCGGTCCGACAGGCTGAGCAGGAACTGCAGTAGGCAGACGGTGGCCAGCTGGGCGGGCGAGAGGCCGGGGCGCCCGTCGCGGGGGTACAGTCGGCGAAGTCCTCGTCGCACCACAACCCGTCCAGCCGGTCTCTCACCCACATCGCCGTCGTACCGCCCGGGTTGCTCGCCCGCGCGATCCGCGCGGTCAGAGGCGGGACTTGATCACCGGAACGGAGACGGAGCGACAACGAGCACCTCGACGATCACAGGAGCCTTCGGAACAGCCCCGAGCATGCCGGGAAGCGCAGTGCCCCGCCAGGGATCCCCAAGATCCCCGACAGAGTCAAGCTAAGTTCGCCTGGACCAGCATCATCCGCCACCAACTCGTCAAGGGCGGAGCGTCCCCGGACGACCCTGCCCTCGCCGAGTACTGGCGGGACCGCCGCCGAGGAAAGCGTCACCGCCGATGGACAAGACCTCGTCCTAGAGGCCAGGCAACAGGGGCTCTGCCCCCTCTGCAAACAGGCGCTGATCGCCGGAGCCGAGTGCGAACCGGACAGCCCACGCGAGTGGATCAACTGGTTCGCGGCCCTTGAAGAAGATGCTCCACAAGCATCACTTCACCTACCGACGATTACTGTAGGCGGCACGGACGAGCGGAACAACCTTCGCCTCATGCACTCCGAATGCCACCGTCAGCACCACGCGGGCGACGGCAAACGGGCCACGCAACTCTGCCTACCTGCGAAGCCCTTGGTGCTTTTGATTCTTCGTTTTCAGGGTGTCGGGATTAGCGGCTGGGGGTGTGTGCCGTTTGGTATGTGGTATCCCGGTGGGGGTGGCTTGTCCCCTGGTCAGCGGGCT
Organism: Streptomyces sp. NPDC033229; assembly: GCF_055576875.1. NCBI lineage: Bacteria > Bacillati > Actinomycetota > Actinomycetes > Kitasatosporales > Streptomycetaceae > Streptomyces > Streptomyces sp. NPDC033229. The sequence goes on from NZ_JBVIQR010000186.1 coordinate 980, forward strand.
CGGGGGAACGTGCGTGGTTCGGGGCAGCGGGGTTGTTCGGGGAAGGGGTAGCGCCGCCGGGGGGCGCGGCGCTTGAGTATCTCCCGGAGATCCGCCTGCGTGTGGTCCGGGCGGTGGTGTGGGGGCGGACGGGAGGCGCTCGGGTCGAGGGGGCCCAGCGGGCGGGCGTCGCGGATGAGGCCAGAGTGGCGGCAGTGGCTGGCCCGGGCTCTGGAGGAGGAGCCGGCCGCGCACGGCTGGGGCGAGGATCGGCGATGGACCCTCGCGAGGGTCCCGGTGCTGATCGCACGCCGATTTCACGTCCGTTCCGGCATGACAGGCCTGGGGAATCCTGCGGCAGACGGGGTGGCGGCTCCGGGTCCCGGTGCGCCGGGCGGCCGGGCGGGACGGCGCCGCGGTGGAGGCGTGGGCGCGGGAGGTGTGGCCGCGCGTGGGGAAACGGTGAGGGACCAGGACGCCTGGCTGTGCTTCGAAGACGAGTCCGGCCAGGGACTCCGCCCGCCGGAAGCACGGGCCTGGGCCCCGTCGCGGCATCACCCCCGTCCTCCGGGTCCGCGGCCGCGGACCGGGCCGGGTCTGCCTGTGTGCACCGGGCCTGAATCCCGCGAAGAACTCTGGCCGCTCCTGCGGCGCTCAGCGACCGCCAACGCCGCCTCTGAGGTTGAAAGGGTGGGGTGACAAGCTACGGAGGCTCCAGCCCGAGTCCGGTCTCGGCTATGAAGCCGTCGAGGATCTCAGGTCGGCGTTGGA
>NZ_JBVIQR010000187.1:0-1679 GCF_055576875.1 Streptomyces sp. NPDC033229
CCTCACCGTTTCGGTTGGGGTGAGGCCGGATGCGGGGCGGAATCACGAAAGTGCCTTCTGGGCTGGGACGATGAACCTTGTCGAGGGGTTCTGTCGGTCCAAGCGGAAGGCACTTTCTGCGTGAAGGGTATCGGTTCTCGTCCCAAGCTCCGTGTCTCCGCTGACGCTTCGGGGGTGGTCGGTCATGCGGGGGCACGGTTGCTGGCGGATCTTGCCGATGCCACCGGGCTGACCGCCGCGTACTCCGCCGCTCTCCGGCCGCTTCGGCCGCGCGGGACCGGGCATGATCCAGGTCGGATCGCCGCGGATCTGGCGGTGATGCTCGCCGATGGCGGCGAGGCCATCACGGATCTGGCCGTGCTGCGGGACCAGGCCGAGGTGTTCGGCCCGGTTGCCTCCACACCCACGGCCTGGCGGCTGCTTGCCGACACCGACGAGGCCGCACTCGCCTCGATGCGAGCGGCCCGCGCCGCAGCCCGGGAAGTCGCCTGGATGCAGACCGCCGAGACCGGCGAGGGCATACCCGCGGTGACGGCCGCAGGGCGCGAACTTCCCGGCCTGGTCCTGGACCTCGACGCCACGCCGGTCACCTGCCACTCCGAGAAGGAGCAGGCCGCACCCACCTATAAGGGCGGCTTCGGGTTCCATCCGCTGCTGTGTTTCCTCGCGAACACCGGCGAGGCCGTGTCGGGGCTGCTGCGGCCCGGGAACGCCGGCGCCAACACTGCCGCCGATCACATTGCGGTACTCGACCAGGCACTCGCGCAGATCCCCGACGCTCACCGGCACGGCACCGACATCCTGGTCCGCGCCGACAGTGCCGGATCCTCGAAAGCCTTCCTCGCCCACGTCCGCGACATGCGGAAACGAGGAATCCGTACCTTCTTCTCGGTCGGATACGCCATCACCGAGCCGGTCCGCCGCGCTGTCCGGGCCATGCCCGACCGACTCTGGCATCCCGCCCTGGACCAGGACGGGACGCTGCGTGACGGCGCCGAGGTGGCCGAGCTGACCGGGATGGTTGATCTGGACGGCTACCCGCCCGGGACCCGCATCATCGTGCGCCGGGAGCGGCCGCACCCCGGAGCCCAGCTGTCCCTGTTCGATCAGGACGAGGGCCTGCGGCACCAGGTGTTCCTCACCGACACCCCGTACTGCGGTGGTGGTTCCGCCCAGTTCCTGGAGGTCCGTCACCGCGGGCATGCCACTGTCGAGGACCACATTCGCTGCGGCAAGACCACCGGATTCGGCCGCTTCCCCTCCCGCGACTTCGGCGTCAATGCCGTCTGGCTCGAACTCAGCCTCGCAGCGATCGACCTGCTGGCCTGGATGCGCGTCCTGCTACTGGACGGCGAACTCGCGGCCGGCGAGCCCAAGAAGCTCCGCTACCGGCTGCTGCACGTCGCCGCCCGCCTCACCCGCGGCGGCCGACGCCTGCGCTTGCGGATCTCGGCGACCTGGCCATGGAGACACGAACTGGCCACAGCCTTCCACCGCCTCGCCGCACTGCCCCGCCCGGCCAGCTGATCAACAGCCACCCTGACCGCCCACGACTCGAAGGCCCCGGAGAACCCGACCACCGCGCCGGGCCCCCGCCATGCCCACCGGCAGGCCAGCAACCGCAATCACCGATCCAACGCGATCAGTCCAGCCCAGCCACCCGAAGCGAAACAGCGAGG
>NZ_JBVIQR010000188.1:0-1672 GCF_055576875.1 Streptomyces sp. NPDC033229
ACCGGCCCGCCCTCCTTGAAGGCTGCCTCACCGAGACAGGGCTCACCCCGAACCCCAGATAACTCACTGCGACAACACGAGTTCAGTCTCAGTAGACCATCGAGCTGTGCCGACGGGGTGACCGCTGGGTTTCGCCTTGTTGCTGATTGGCTTGTGTGTTCGGGGTGTCGTTGGGCGGGGTGGGTGCGGCGCTTTTTGGTTGTGGTCTTGTGGTGGGTGTGTCAGTGTGATCTGCCTCTCCTTTGGTGGGTGCTGGTTGGCTTGAGGGGGTGGTGGTGTGGCGGTTGTACCGGTGGTGCGGGTCTTCTGCTTCCCGCTTGATGTGGGGCCGACGGGGGTGGGGATTTTGGAGCGTCATGCGGGTGCGGCGAGGTGGGCTTTTAATTTCGCGCATGCGGTGATGCTCGCGCAGTGGCAGGCCTTCGACGCGCGTAAGCAGGCTGCCGCGGAAGCCCGTGCGGGCCTGTCCCGTGATGAGATTCTGGCCCGTTTGGGCAAGAGTGAGCGGCGTGCGCTGTACGCGGAGGCGAAGAAGCATGTGAAGGCGGAGAACAGCGCTTGGTGTGCGGATCTGGCGGTGTGGGACGAGCACCGGCGTCGTGTCGTACACAAAGGGCAGCCCGTCCTGGACCCCGGTCCGGTACCGGGCGAGCACGCTTCGGACCTGGCGCGGCGCCTGTATGCCCAGCGGCGGTTCCTGGTGGCATTGCAGATGTCGGATCCGGTGGGGTATGCGGCGGAGAAGAAGGCTGAGCTCGCGCGGGTGCGGCCGCGTGTGCTGGAGCTGAAGGAAGAACTCGCCGCACGTGGCGCGTACCGGCCCGGGGCCTATGACATCCAGGCCATGTGGATGACCCGCCGTGACCTGCCCGGGGAGGAGGGTGGCTCTCCCTGGTGGCCGGAGGTGGCCCGGGGTGCGTTCCTGTGCGGGTTCGACCGTGCTGATAAGGCGTGGAAGAACTGGATGGCCAGCGCGGCCGGCACCCGTAGGGGCGCCCGCATGGGCATGCCCCGCTTCAAGAAGAAAGGCAAAACCGCCGATTCCTTCGCCCTGGCCAACCCGGCCCGCTCCGTCATCCACCTCGACAGCACGCGGCGTCTGCGCCTAGCCGGCGTCGGCAGCTTCCGGCTGCACCAGTCAGCCAGACCCCTGTGGCGCCTCCTCGCCAAAAACAAAGCGGAGATCACCTCGGTCACCGTCAAACGCGGCGGACACCGCTGGTACGCCTCCCTCGTATGCACCGTCCAGCAGTACATCCCCGACCGGCTGACCAGCCGCCAGCGCACCGCCGGGCTCGTCGCAGCCGACCTCGGCTCCCAGCCCCTTGCCGTACTGTCCGCCCCCCTCGACCCAGCCGACCCGCACAGCAACACCATCGCTGCGGCCAAGCCCTACCACACAGCCGAACGCCAGCTGCTCCGCGCGCAACGTGCCCTCTCCCGCACGCAACGCGGTTCGAAGAACCGCCGTAAAGCCGCCCGCAGAGTCGGCAAACTCCATCACCAGATCGCCCAGCGCCGCCAGTCACACCTCCACACCGTCTCCAAAACCCTTGCCGTCCATGCCGCGGTGATCGCGATCGAGGACCTTGACCTGCCCCGTCTGACCGCCTCCGCCCGGGGAACCCTCCAAACGCCCGGCAAGGACGTGAAAGTCAGGGCGCTGTTCAAC
>NZ_JBVIQR010000189.1:0-1661 GCF_055576875.1 Streptomyces sp. NPDC033229
GCACTGTACTTCGAGGGCCTTGCCACGTGGATCTACACCATCCAGGATCAACACGATCCATTGTCAGGTGTGTCCACACCACGGGGATCACCTCAGGCGGCGCTGATGCCTTGCGCCGGCGTCCGGCCACCGGTCGTCCGGCCAAGCTGGACGATGCCCGGGTCGAGCAGGTGCGGACCGCGCTGGAACAGAGCGCCCAGGCGCATGGCTTCGAGGCTGATCTGTGGACGCTGGAGCGGGTCGGTCTGGTGGTCGAGCGGGTGACGGGGGTGTCGTTGTCGCGGGCGTCGGTCTGGCGTCTGCTGACCGGCCGGTTGGGCTGGAGTCTGCAGCGGCCGGAGCGCCGGGCGGTGGAGCGGGACGAGTCCGAGATCGCCCGGTGGATCGCTCATGAGTGGCCGCGCATCAAAAGGGGGCGGTGAACACACGTGCCTCGATCGTTTTTCTCGACGAATCAGGAGTCTCGCTGCTGTCCCAGGTCCGACGCACCTACGCACCCCGCGGCCGCACTCCGCTCTTGCGGCATCGGCTGAACTGGAAGCGTGCCTCGATGGCCGCGGCTCTCGGCTACCACGCCGCCGATCCCGACCGTGGTCCGCGGTTGTGCTTCCACCTCAAGCCCGGCAGCTACGACACCACCGCACTCATTGAGGTCCTGGAACAGCTCAAGGTGTTCTACCGCGGGGAGAGGGTGGTGCTGGTCTGGGACGGACTGTCCGCCCACTGGAGCCGGGCCATGCGGGCCTGGGTCGCCGGACAGGACTGGCTGGCCCTGGAGCGATTACCGGCTTACGCGCCTGAGCTGAACCCGGTGGAACTGCTGTGGTCGTCGCTCAAGAAGCGTGAACTCGCCAACCTTGCCGGCGACCACCTTGCCGATGTCGCCGATGCCACCGAACAAGGCATCCACCGCATCAACCAGAACCGGCAGCTGCCATGGTCCTTTCTCACCCACACCGGCCTGACCATCCACCCACCAACCCCACAGAACTAACGAAAAGATCAGTAAGCAGTCCTGCACCGTCTGGACGACGCGGGCCTGGTTGACGTCACCCGCGTCGTCCTCGACACCGCCCATGTCAGGGCGAAAAAGGGGGCGAACACACAGGTCCGAGCCCCGTTGACCGGAGCAAGCCGGGTTCCGAGAGGCACGTCCTGTCGGAACGGACTGCCCCTGGTCGTCGGCGTCTCCGCCGACAACACCCACGACAGCGGAGGGCTGAAGCTCATGGTGGCGGGTCACCAAACGAGACACGACCCTCACCGCGGCCGTTACTTCAAGCCCCAGCGCCTGCATGCAGACAAGGCGTACGACCGGCTTGACCTGCGGAAATAGCTACGCGGCAAACGCATCGGAGTCTCCGAATCGCACGCAAAGGCATCGAGTCCAGCGAACGGTTGAGCCGTCGCAGGTGGGCGATAGAACGCACGATGTCGTGGCTGTCCGGCTACCGCAGACTCAGCCCTCGCTACGAGCGCCATCCCCGCAACTACCTGGCCTTTCTCGGACTCGCCGCCGCCCTCTGCTGCTACAAGCGACTCGCCCGCCTCACCACATAGGACACGGTCTTACGAGCTGGTGCGTGATAGCGGATGAGGCGTGTTTGACCTGCTCATTGCCTGTCCTCAGGCGGTGGTGTAGCGGTCAGATACGAGGTTGG
>NZ_JBVIQR010000190.1:0-1650 GCF_055576875.1 Streptomyces sp. NPDC033229
CAGCCAGACCGCGACATCGCGATCGACTGCATCGACACCACCCACGAGCCGGTGGTCGTACGGGCCCGGGCTCGGTCTCGCCAGGCCGCGTGCCCGGGCTGCGGGATGCTCTCTGGCCGGGTGCACAGCCGGTACGTCCGGCGGCTGGCGGACAGGCCGGTCGGCGGGCGTCCCCGTGGTGATCGCGTTACAGGTCCGGCGGTTCCGCTGCCACGAACACGCCTGTGGGCGGGTGACGTTCGCCGAGCAGCTCGACGGGCTGACGTTCCGCTACGGGCACCGGAGCTCCTGCCTCCAGTCGTTTCTGCGGTATGTCGCGCTGATGCTGGCCGGGCGGGCCGGTGCACGGCTGGTGAAGACGCTGTCGTCGGTGGTGAGCCGGTCGAGGCTGCTGCGGCTGGTCCGCACTCTGCCCGGCCCGGAGCCGGCCGCGCCGCGGGGGCTCGGGGTCGACGAGTTCGCCCTGCGGAAGGGGCACGTCTACGGCACGATCCTGGTCGACATCGAGACCCGCCGGCCCGTCGACCTGCTGCCCGGCCGGTCCGTGGCGACGGTCGCCCAGTGGCTCACCGACCATCCCGGCGTCGAGGTGATCTGCCGCGACCGGTCCGTTGCCTATGCCGAAGCCGGACGGCTCGGGGCGCCGGACGCTGTGCATGTGGCTGATCGGTGGCATATCTGGAAGAACCTGGCCGAAGCTGTGGAAAAGACGGTCATCCAGCACCGGGCACTGCTGCGGAATCCGCCGGACCGAACTCCGGCCGGTCCCGTCATGCCCGCGCGCTTCACAGAGCTCGCGCCGTCGGCGTCGCCGACCGGGGCCCGGCGGACTGGCCGGCTGTCGGAGCGGGTCCGCCGGCAGCACGCGGCCGTCCACGGCCTGCTCGCCCAGGGCAAAGGGCTGCGCACCGTCGCCCGGGAGCTGGGCCTGGCTCGTAACACCGTCCGCCGTCTCGCTCACGCCGACAGCCCTGACGAGCTGCTGGTCGGGCAGTGGACCGGCCGCATCAGCATCCTCGACCCGCACAAGCCCTACCTCCACCAGCGATGGAGCGAGGGCTGCACGAACGCCGCCCGGCTCTTCGCCGAGCTCCGCGAGCGCGGCTACACCGGCGGCAGCACCATCGTCCGCCAGTACGCCCGCCGCCTCCGCGAGGCATTCCCGCACGACAATGCACCCCGCAAGTCACCCTCGGTGCGGGACGTCACCAGCTGGATCACCCGCCACCCCGACAGCCTCGACGCCGACCAGGCCCAGCAGCTCAAGGACATCCTCGCCCGCTGCCCCGAACTCGACCCGGCCGCCGAGCACGTCAGGGCCTTCGCCGACCTGATGAACAACCGCAACAGCCACCACCTCCACCACTGGATCACCCAGATCCAGGCCGACGACCTGCCCACCCTGCACACCTTCACCACCGGCCTCGCCCAAGACCTCGACGCCGTCGTCGCCGGACTCAGCACGAGCTACAGCTCCGGCGCCGTCGAGGGCCACAACAACAAGACCAAGATGCTCAAGCGGCAGATGTTCGGCCGAGCCGGCTTCGACCTGCTCCGCAAACGGGTCCTCCACGCGGCACACGGCCGCTGACCACCGGCTCATGGGTGGTGTCGATGGAGTCGATCGCGATGTCGTCGGTCTGGCTGAAC
>NZ_JBVIQR010000191.1:0-1640 GCF_055576875.1 Streptomyces sp. NPDC033229
TCCACCACCCTGTGCGTACCGCATACCTGTCGACGTACCGCAAGGATCAAGACCTGTCAGCACCTATGACAACACGAGTTCAGCCTCAGTAAGGCCCTACCTTGTGCGTAGGTTGCGAATGTGCCGTCGCCTACACCGACGACAGAGGGAGGTATATACGAGTGAGGCTTACAACAGCCTCTGTTACCAGCTGGGTGTGGTGCGGTCCATGGGGCGCGTGGGCTCGGCCCTGGGCAACGTGGCCGCGGAATCGTTCTCGTTGATCAAGACCGAGTGCATCCACCGGCACCGCTTCGCCACCCGCGCCGAGGCCCGCTTGAAGATCGCCACATGGATCACGGACTTCTTCAACACGCGCCGCGCCGCAGGCACAGCGCGGCTGGCGGACTGGCTCCGGTGGAGTGCGAACGAACCGTCACCAAGGACAGGACGAGAGCCCATCAAGAGGGGCCGGGCAGCATAAGGAAGTCCTCCACGCTTTCTGGGGATTGACACCTTGCGCCAGGCCAGGCCGCTTGTTCAAACTGGGTGACAAGGGGCTTCTTGTTGCGGTGTGAGGGATACGGTTACGTCACAGTCCAGTGCTGATGCCAGTCGCTTGAGGACGGAAAAGGTGGGTATGATCTTACCGGCCTCGACTCGCGAGATGAACGCCTGCCCCGTTCCCGCGCGGGCGGCGAGTTCGGCCTGTGAGAGGCCCAACATGATACGCCGGGAACGGATCAGATCTGCCGTGCTCACCGCGGACCGTCCTGGTACCGAGGTAGTTCACCAGTATCGACGATCCAGTCGCCGAGGGGAATCTTGTCCCCGAAGACATAGGGAACCCGGGCGGCGTATTCAGGTGCCCCGCTTTTGGCGGTGATGGTCCAGTAGTGGACGCACGTGCCGTCCCGCGGGTCAATGATCAAGTAATGCGGGATGCCGAGTCGGGGGTAATGACGTAGCTTGCTGTCGTAGTCGTTCTCCGGGTTTGAGGGAGAGACGATCTCTACGGCGGCAAACAGTGCCTGCGGACTGATGGGGGCGTCAGTATCCATAGCAGCTTCAGGCAGCACGAGAACGTCGGGGCGACGGAGCTGGCCCAGGTCGGGGTCCTCAATATCTCCCGAAGTCGTCGCAACCACCCCGGCAGGCAGCTGAGGCTGCAGCTGGCGCTCAATGCGCAGTGCGGCGAGGTCATGACGCCCCGCCGGACTCATCATCATGATGAGGTGGCCATCACTGATCTCTACATGCGAACTGAAAGGCGCAGGCGGTGTGAAGTGTTCAGCAAATTCACGTAGATGCCGGTAGATCTCCCGCTTCGCAGTATTCGTCACAGCTCCATGGTACATGACGAAATCGTCATATTGGTCAGAAAGTAGCGCGCGTGGAGCCGCCGAAGGAGCCGCAGGCGATGTGGGGCTGGGGCTGGCGCCGCCGGAAGTGCCAGCGGGTTTTGGCGGGCGGGTTCGGCCTGGTTCCTGGCTCGATGGGTGTCGGGCAGGCTGCGTTTGAGACACCCCATGTCGTTTGAGGTCAAGCGGCATGGAGGTGTGCGTGGTGCGATCAGGCGGTCGCTTCGTCGTAGAGGGTGCGGGTCTTGAGGCAGCCGTGGAGGATGCCGACGAGACGGTTGCCGAGCTGTCGACGGGCGG
>NZ_JBVIQR010000192.1:0-1616 GCF_055576875.1 Streptomyces sp. NPDC033229
CTTGTCATTTATCCAGTTCGACGCGGTTTCGTTCCGACCTTGTGGTGTGCTGGACGACTGAACGCCTCGCCGGTGGCAAGGACTCTGCCCACGTCGTGACGTGGGGCCCGGCGGCGGTTCTTCGATCCCGGTGGCCTTCCGGGTCCGGGGCGGGATGGTTTCGGTGCACTGGCTGGTGAGCCGGCCTTCGCGTGCAGGTTTCTGAACCCTCTGCGGACGCGGGCGGGTGTCAGTCTGTTCGGCTCGGTGGGCTTCTCCCAGGGCCTGCGGAGGTCGGTGGCCAGTGGGCGTGCGAGCCGGAGCTGGGCATAGGCGGCGATCACCAGCCAGGTCCACCGGTCGGCGGCTTCGGAGCTGCGGAGCCGGGGCTTGGTCCAGCCGAGGGTCTGCTTGAACAGGCGAAAGGTGTGCTCGATGTCGAAGCGGCGGAGGAAGGACTGCCAGCAGCGGTCGACGTCCGCTTCGGTGGCGCCGGTGCGCGACCACCAAAGCCAGACCGGTTTGTTGACCCCGCCGCTGGGCAATTTCTCCACGACCAGGCGGATGACGGTGCCCTCGATGATGGGCAGTGGCCCGTCGTGGTCGAGCCATGCGGCCCGTTGGGTCAGCCGCGGGTGCAGCCGGTCCCACGCCTGCGCGGTCGCCTTCCCGTAGAGCCGGGTGTCCGTGGCCGTCATGGCCTGTTCGGTGCCCCAGGTTTTGGGGTCGCCGAAGACGAACTCGCCGCCGTGCTTGGGCGGCCGGCCGCCCTTGGGGTTGGCCAGGTGGAACTCTTCGCGGGAGGGTGCCGGACGCCGCATCACCCGGTCGGAACGGAGTCGGCCGAGGATCTCGACGGGCAGGTCACCCAGCAGGTGGGCGATGCGCGGGGCGTCGTATCCCGCGTCCAGCACGACCAGGACCTCCGGGTCACCCGGCCGCCATTGTCCGGCGGCTACCAGCCGCTCGACGACCTCGCGGATCTGCACCGTGGTCACCGCGGCGACGTCGGCGCCGGGCTCCAGGCGGACCGCGTCCAGCACCGCCGTCCAGGACGTGCGGCCACTCTCCAGCGCGGCCACCACCGAGTACGGCCAGCCGGGCACCATCTGATGCTTGCCCTCACCCCGGCCGAACGTGTGGCAAAAGGCCCGGTCAGCACACGTGTTGGCGTCCGGCCGCAGCCACGGCGAGACATCCACCGCCAGCACGAGCCGGCCGTCCGCCGCCCGCGGCAACGGCACCCCGGCCAGGGCCCGGCGCAGCCGGGCGACGTCGATCCGGCCCTGGTTGAGTCCGCCGTACAGAGCCCCGTGCCCACGGCGGTGTTCGGGTGCGAGCGCGAGATCGACCAGCGTTCGCACGGGTCCGTCCGTGCACAGCAGCGCGTCGCACAACTCGAACAACGCGTCGCCCCTTGCGGTCAGACACGCGTACAGCTCCGATCGGAAGTGTGACACTTCCGCGAACGCATCCCGCAGGACGCTCTGGTGCACCAAACTCACGGACACGGCCTTCGTGCTGATCCACTCTGTGACGGAGCACAGGATCAGACGGGGGCCGCCTTCTCGTCCGCTGAACTGCGAAAACGCCGACCAAGTTCGAGCCGTGTTCGACGCCGGACCATAAATGACAAG
>NZ_JBVIQR010000193.1:0-1594 GCF_055576875.1 Streptomyces sp. NPDC033229
CCTAAGCTTGGCGTTTGTGCAGACCGGTTGTTCGTGGCGCGCTCTGCGGTGGTTGGTTTGTCCCGTTTGCCGACGGGGTGCTCGCACGCACGGTGCCTGTTCCTCGAGCCAGTTGGCCGGCCGGGGCCTGCGGTGCTGACTTTCGGTGCGCTGGCCGGCTGAGGGGTTTTCCCGTGGAGGCGGCGAAATCCCCGGCGGACGCGGGCGGGCGTGAGGCGTCCTCGGCGTGCGGGCCGTTCCCAGGGTTTGCGGAGGTCTTCTGCGAGTGGCCGGGCGAGGCGGAGCTGCGTGTAGGCGGCGACGATCAGCCAGGTCCAGCGGTCGGCGGCTGCGGGCTCGCGGAGTTTGGGAACGGTCCAGCCCAGCGTCTGCTTGATCATTCTGAAGGTATGTTCAAGATCGAATCTGCGCAGGAATCCCTGCCAGAGCCGGTCGACGTCCCCGGCCGTTGCACCGGTTCTGGACCACCACAGCCAGATCGGCCTGGGATTGCGGTCCCCGCGCAGGTGCTCGACGCGGAGGCGGATGACGGTGCCTTCGATGACCGGCAGCCGGCCTTCTGGATAGTTGGCCCAGGCCGAGCGCCGGACCAGCAGCGGGTGCAGCCGGTCCCAGGCAGCGGCTTCGGCCCGTCCGTAGTGTGTGGTGTCGGTGACCGTGGTGACGTCCGGGGCGGGCCAGGTGGCGGGGTCCTCGAACTTGAACTCCGCTCCGCGCTGGGGTTTGCGCCCGCGCTTGCCTGCTGGCTGCGGCGGGGGCGGGAAGTACAGGACTCGGTCCGAACGCATCCGCCCCAGCAGTTCGACCGGCAGGTCGGCGAGGAGGAAGGCCAGGCGGGTCACGTCATAACCGGCATCGACGACGATCAGGACGGGCGGGTCACCGGCCTGCCACTGCCCGGCGGCCAGCAGCCGCCGGACGACTTCCCGGACCTGGCCGGCGGTGACAGCGATCTCGTCGTCCCACGGACACAAGCGCACCACGTCCAGCACGGCCGTCCACGAAGTCCGCCCGGGCTCCAGGGCGGCGACGAAGGAATAGGGCCACCCGGGGACCATCTGAGCCGAGCCCCTGCCACGGCCGTAGGTATGGCAGAACAGCCTCTCCGGGCTGGTATTCGCATCCGGCCGCAGCCAGTTGCTGACATCCACGGCCAGGACGAGCCGCCCGTCCGCAGCCCGCGGCAGCGGCAGACCGGCCAGAGTCCGGCGCAGCCGTGCCACATCCAGCCGCCCGTAGTTCATCCCGCCGTACAGGGCGCCGTGACCGCGCCGGTGCTCGGGCGCCAGGGACAGCTCGACGAGCGTCTTCACCGGGCCGTCCGAGCACAGCAGGGCGTCTGCCAGCTCGAACAGCGCGTCACCCCGCGCGGTAAGGCAGGCATAGAACTCCGTCCGGAAGCGGGACAGTTCCCCAAACGCATCCCGCGGGATGTCCCGCTGCAGCAGACTCATCGTTACGGCCTTCGTGCTGACCAAGTGCCTCTGTGACGGAGCACATGATCAGACGGAGGCCGCCCTCACGTCAGGCGAACAGCAGATCCCAGGCAAGTTCGACGCGACGTTCGACCTCAGGTGATAAACGCCAAGCTAAG
>NZ_JBVIQR010000194.1:0-1585 GCF_055576875.1 Streptomyces sp. NPDC033229
TTGGTCGACAACCCGCCTACCAGGAGCTTCGTCGTTCCGTCCAGCCGGCACCCCAGACACCCCGCACCCCACCACCAAGATGGAAAAGGCTCATTGACGCAAGCCCCCGGCCGCTCCCTTATTTGGCTTCTCCACCTGTCTCACGGTGGGAGCTTCGGGGACAGGCATGACGGGTTGGTTCGGTCGGCTTGATCTGCCGTACGAGTTGGTGAAGGCAGACCAGCGCCGCAAGTTGCGGGAGGCTCGCGGATGCCACACTGACCTGCTCCCTTGGCGAGTGGGCGAGACACAGGAAAGCGGAAAGGGCGGAGAAGAGCACAACGACAGCCCACGAGTGTGCGATGGGGCGAGGATATAGGGCGGCGTGCAGGATGGACAGCGAAGCGACTGCCCATGGTCCGTAAACGAGCAGGGGCCACAATGGGGTGAGGGCGGGTGGGGTATTGGGGGAGGCGAGGTGACGCAGTGGGCCATAGGTGACCGTGAGGCCGAGGGCGAAGACTGCTGCGGCGATGGCTGCGGCAAGGAGAAAACCGGTGAGCCGCAGCCACGGCGTGGGCGTCCGCCGACGCCGTGTCTGCCGACGCCGATGGGTCCTGGGCCTGCTGAGGTTAGGACAGGGGGTTAGTGAGCCAGCGGGGGCGGACTTGGCTCGTGTGAGCAGGCAAGGTTCTGTCTCGAAGTTCCATGAGCTGGTTGTTTCCGCGGTGGGTGCGGCGAAGGAGCCTGCTCCGGGCGGCGTGCTCGGTTGCATAGTTCTTGGGTCAGGCTTCCAGTAGCCGTCCGTTTCCGAGACCGTGCGGGACGAGTATAGGTGGGAGGCGTGCTGCGGGTCAGGCACGATGGGTCCAGTGAGTCTCGTGACAGGCGATGAGATGAAGCTGGATCTTTTTCCCAGCAGGTTCTGTTGTCTGGAATGGCATGCTGAGCTGTTCGCCCTGGACTGGGTGGGCTGCAGTTGCCGCGCAGGCTGGCTCGGCACCGCCGTGATGAGGCGGTGAAAAGTGTTTCTGCCATATTGATAGCGTTTGCATCAGCCATACGCTGCCATTTTGTGCGGGTGTGACGCTGTCCCATGTCCTCACGATCCCTCCAACGACTGCTACGAATGGGGGATGTGCGGCACACGGGTGGCTCGTCTAGCCAAGTAGTGGACAACCGATACCTTCGGCAGGCCTGATAAACGGCCAGGTAAGCCTTCTCCTTCTTCCGTCCTGACGGTTACTGCCCTATCCAGAGCGAGCCGGACTGTCATGGCTTCCACTCGGCAACTCGCGGGATGAGAATTCAATCGCCGTTGCATGCAGTCTCCCCGATGAGATCATTCCGTCGCGCGACGCACAGCCCGGAGACGGAAGTATCATCAGAAAGGTTAGGTGCGGCAGACTGCCGCGCAATGGAATGGGGAACGACGGGAACATGGGGAACCGCGCAAGCAAGGAGGTTTGTAAATCAAGCCGACAAAGCGACTGAATGACATTCCCATACAGTGAGCCTTTTCCATCCTTAGGTTGTGGTGTTGAGGTGGAGGGTGAGGATGGCCTGGACGGTGCTGGTGATGCGCGGGTGGTGCTGCAGCGGGGTT
>NZ_JBVIQR010000195.1:0-1546 GCF_055576875.1 Streptomyces sp. NPDC033229
CGAGTGAGACCACCAACGCAACGACCAGGAGCCATGCCCTGCCACACCCCCATCCGCACCAACGTCACCCCTGCGGCACAGGATGAGAAACCTTCGGTGTCTCGTGTGTCCAGGATCAGGGGTCAAGGCCCGATGTCATCCGCCCCATACACGGGATCGGTGCCGCAGCGGATGACCAACTCCGCCGGCGAATGGCTGCCTGCGTCGTGGACCACAGCGAGGGGGCTCATCATCACCAGAGGTGAACCAGGGGCGCTGGCGGTACACGCGGACTCCGCCGTGCCCGCCGGACCTTGGGTTCTCCCGCGCCACTGCCAGGACGGGCCCAGACGGCTTGAACCGAACTGAGCCTTGAACTCCTCGGTCGGCGGCGGCCCCAAGGCAGGCGCAACATGGTTGAAGTCAGCACGCCTTCAAAGTCAGTAACCAAGACCCACCGGCTTATGAATGACCTTCCTGCCACCAGCCAGGGCCAACCAGCCCGACTTGTTCCGGGTGCCTGCGCCAGCTGCTACGGCTCTGCTGCCACACGCGGCAATCGCGATTGTCGCCAGCATTTTGAAACTTTCAGTGCCTGATCGGCTAATAGAGGGAAACCTGCCCCCATGAGAAACTATTGGAGCAGCATATTCCCGGGATGAATGGTACTGTCCGGGTCTTCAGGGGCCGACTTTGAGAGCAAAGTTTCTGCCTCCACTTTGTCCGGAGGATCGTTTCAAGTGTGAAGGAGGGCTTCCGTGCGCTTATTTGTGTCGTGTCGGCTGGCCACGGTCCTGTCCGGCATTGCCGTAAGCCTCTCGCTCTTGCTGATGTCTGCTGGCACGGCTGCGGCAGCCCCGGTCACCGTCATGCACTGTTCCGGCAGTTTCACAATGATTATTGGCGGCTTTGTTGGAAATGCTCAAGGGAAAGGGGAGCTTGACTGTGTGCTGAGCAGTGAGGCTCAAGGTTTCCATGCCACTATCCGTATGCTGGGCAGCTACTCGGCAATGGGACCACTGCTCACGACCACCACTAACGACACTCTCACCTCCGATAATGGTGAGGTCACCAAGCTCAGGACAACCCGGGGCTTCGGCCAATTCGTAGGACAAGTGCGTGAGTCAGGAAGAGGAATCTCCACCGGCGGATTCTTGCACCCTTCGACTACCTCCGAGTGCGGGCACGGGCACGTCGAGGCTGCTGGCGAGGTGACGATCTACACCGTGGAGAACTTCGTCCTGGAGCTTGAATCCACAAATCGGTCGCGGCTGGGCGTGACGATGGAGCAGTGGGGCAGGACTGATTCATAGTCTTGGCGGTCATGTGGCACTGCAGGTCAGGGGGCTGCGGGGTGGTCTGCTCGGTGGCCGCTACGAACGCAACGAAGCTGCGGTTGACGGGGTCATCTCTCACGTCACCCTGAACTCCAAGAACCTCGGTGTGCCGCCAGTCTGCTGGCGTCTGTCTAGCCTCACCGTTTCGGTTGGGGTGAGGCCGGATGCGGGGCGGAATCACGAAAGTGCCTTCTGGGCTGGGACGATGAACCTTGTCGAGGGGTTCTGTC
>NZ_JBVIQR010000196.1:0-1520 GCF_055576875.1 Streptomyces sp. NPDC033229
CTGACCTGCAACGATGGGACTTGTCGAGGGCCCTGTCAGCTGCAAGAAAAGAAGCACTCTCCAGGTGAAGAAGCGTAGCGGGTCGTACCCGCGTCTTTGTGTCGAGGGCGGCGGCCGTGGGGTGGTCTCGCGGCCGGGTCGGTGCTGCTGGTCGAGACGGTCCCCAAGTCCGGCCTGGACACCGCGATATCGGCGGCGCTGGCGCCGTGGCGCAAACCGCGGGCGGTGCACGACCCCGGCAAGATCCTGCTGGATGTGGCCCTGGCCGTCGCGCTCGGCGGAGACTGTTTGGCCGACGTCGGCATACTGCGGGCCGAACCCTCGGTAGTCGGGCCGGTGGCTTCCGATCCGACGGTTTCCCGTCTCATCGATGCTCTCGCCGCCTCCGGCCAGAAAGCCCTGGCCGCAACCCGGGGCGCACGCTCCCAAGTTCGCGGGTGTGTCCGGGACCTGGCCGGTGAGACCAGCCCGGCCGCCAACGGCGTCATCGTGGACATCGACGGTGGGCTGGTGCTCGCCCGCTCCGAGAAGCAGGACGCCACCGCGACCTGGAAAAAGACCTTCAGCCATCACCCGCTCGTCGCGTTCGTCGACCACGGCTCAGCCGGGTCCGGGGAACCGGTAGCCACCCTGCTGCGGCCGGGCAACGCGGGCTCCAACACCGCTGCCGACCACATCGAAACCGCCCGACTCGCCCTGGACCAACTGCCCCAACGCCTTCGGCGGGGACGGCAGACACTGACCCGGACCGACTCCGCCGACGCCACCCACACCTTCCTCGACTGGCTCTCCAAGCGAGGCCGGTGGCTGTCGCATTCCGTCGGAATGACCATCACCGACGCCATCCACCAGGCCGTGCCGAAGATCCCGAAGAAGGCATGGACGCCGGCCGACGACTCCGGCGGCACCGAACAGCCCGGAGCCTGGGTCGCGGAGATCCCCGACATGCCCGACCTGAGCACCTGGCCCAAGGGCATGCGGCTGATCGTCCGCAAGAAACGCCCGCACCCCCGTGCCCAACTGCGCTTCACCGACCCCGACGGACTACGGCTGACCTGTTTCGCGACCAACACCCAAGACGGCCAGCTCGCCGATCCCGAACTGCGCCACCGCCGCCGGGCCCGCTGCGAGGACCGCATCAAAGTGCCCGCGACACCGGCCTGCGCAACCTGCCCCTGCACGAGGCCGCACAGAACCGCATCTGACTGGAGATCGTCTCCCTCGCACTCGACCTCCTGGCCTGGATGCCGATGCTCGCCCGGACCGGCCAAACCCGCCGCTGGGAACCGAAGAAGATCCCCCTGCGCCTGTTCTCCGCCGCCGCCCAACTCGTGAACACCGGCCGCCGCCACCGGCTCCGCTTCACTGCCCGATGGTCCTGAACCGACGTCCTCACCCACGCGATCGACAGGCTCCACAGCCTCCCGGACCCCGGTTGACCAGCCACTTCGACCGTCCCGACAACCCCCATCACCACACCGGCGAAGTGGAACCCCGCGCCCACCCAACGCGACAACCGG
>NZ_JBVIQR010000197.1:0-1485 GCF_055576875.1 Streptomyces sp. NPDC033229
ACTGGAAGATCCTCTCCGAGAACTACCGAGGCCCCCTCGACCGCTTCCCCGAGAACCTCGATACCACCGTCCAGCTCGAACTCCTCCGCACCTGGGCCCCATCGTGATCCACTACTTCTGAATAACCTTCCCGGTCAGCCACACACGGAATCCCGAGGATTCTTGTCCATCCGCCATGAGACTTGGGAATCTCCACCGCGCGCACCGGCCGCGGAAAGTAAGACCCCGACGACATCCGATTCCAGACCTTGTAAAAATTCCCCTTTAGGCCCTTCTCGAACTCGTCGAGAGACTGTCCGTCCACTCCGGGAGCGCCCTTGTTCGCCCTGACTTCCTCCCACGCCTCCTTGACTTCCCACTTCGAAATCTCAAACGGCTTGGCCTGTGACTTCAACTGGTCCACCGAATTCCTCCCGGGCACCGCCCGGTTGACGCGATCAACTCAGCCACGGACGACCCGGCCCCTTCGCTCCACCCCCGTTACAGGGGCTTCACCACTACTACGAGCCGGTCCGCCGGCGCGCCTGGCCTCGGTACTCGATCCCTTGCAGTTTCGGCTGCTTGGGACACTCCCTCTCGCCCGCCATCAACACGAGCAGCGGCAAGGAACGCCTTCTCCTGTTCCATGCGGAAGCCGGAGACCGGGCTCACGTCGCCTGCATGCCGGACACCGCCTGGCCAGTAAACAGGCATCCGCCAGACTCATCCCGGGATTGGGTATACACCCCGGTTTTGATGTCAGATTTGACTCTTACGACACGTCAGCAGCGATTCACTTGCGTTCGTCTTCCCGGTCCCCACCTGACGCCTCTTACGACGCCTTTTCCTCGTCGCTCACCACGACGGTCTTCAGCCAACGCAGCACGAGGTGGTTTGAAGCCTCCCCCCGCAGGGCGACTCCGAAGGGCCAACAACCTTCATCTTCCGCACAGCATCACTTCAAGAACTGCTCCTACAACCAGCTCCATCCACGTTCAGGACACAAACACCCAGCTCCCCTGGGTGCCACAACCCTACGAATGGCTGGGGCCGACCCAGGAAGAAGGTAGAGCCGCATGACAACCGGTGTCCACAGTCACGGGGAAGACCCAGTCCGTCTCATCCGTCACCCGATCAGCAGCCAACTCGAAGAGGCTCAATCATCGAGGTCGATCAGCCAGTGGGGCCCATCCCCATACGTGTGGGCAGTGCCTCCATGAGAGGATCAGATGAGCTCATCCCCATGTACGGGCAGTGCGCGGGCGCCCCGGCGCGGGTGATGGTGTTGGCGAGCCCATCCCCATGTGTACGGGCAGTGGTTGGCCTGCGGCTTTAGCCCGCTGTCTCCGCTCCCAGCGTGAAAGGGTTGAAGGCTGGCCCTGTTTTGGCGTGCGTCTGCGGTGGGTGTTCATGTGGGTGGGGTGGGGGATGGCCGACTGGTTGCCCGGTCGGGGTGACCGCGTGGGTCTTCCGTCCACTGCCCGGTGAGGGGTGGTGGGGTTTCCG
>NZ_JBVIQR010000198.1:0-1456 GCF_055576875.1 Streptomyces sp. NPDC033229
GAACAGACCTATCCACCCCGGCTCAGACGCCGTGACCACAACACTCACACCAAGATCATCACACGCCTGACCAGGGCTTACGGGACATCATTTAGGGTCGTATGAGCCGTATTCGCAGGTGTACTGTCCGTCGGCGTAGGCATGCGGAGCGATGAGGATGAGGCCGGTGATGCTCAAGCTGACCGCTCCAGCAGCAACGGCGATACGTTGCGGGATGCGCATATTTGTTGCTTCCTTCCGGTAGAGGGTGGCGCTGGCTGAAGATGCGACGCTGGCCACCCAGGGCCATCAGCGCACCGCAATTGGTCAACCACCAACAAGGGTTGCGTTAGATTTTCACCCTTTCGGGTGCACAAGGGTGTAACGTAAGGGCGCTCACGAGGTCGCCGGTGCCTTCAGTACGATGCAGGCGGCGGCTTGTGCGATCTCATTAATAGTTCGCGCCTCGAGGTTGTCCCGTTTGGGTGTGAGACATCCGATGAGGGTCAGGTTGTAGAGCCGGGCGGTGCCGAGGCCTGGTGAACGCCGTCCTTGAGCCGGCAGTCCCGCAAGGTCTTCCAGTTCTTCAACCGCGACAGGGTGTGTTCCACCCGGGCTCGTGCCCGGCGGTGGACGGCGCTCTCCGCTTCCTGATGTGGGCTGAGGTACGTCTTACCTTGCCCTTTGCGGTGCGGGATGAGCAGGCCGGTGCCTTGGTATCCGCCGTCGGCGATGGTCGGGTGCGCCGCGGCAGACTCGGTGGACGCCGGACTCACCGGCAAGCCCTGACCCACTTCATCACCTCCAGCCCGTGGAGCCCGCGAATGTGCGGGCCCGGACCGCATGGAAGATGTAGGAGGCGATCAAGCTGACCGCATTGATCACGGCTGTGGTCGCGGGTCGGTACCAGGGTCCCGTCCACGGTCAGTACGTGTCCCTGCGGATCCGCTTGCGCGGCTGGAGCGCGAGCAAGGGGCCGAGATGGGCGATGAGGCGGTCGGCCGCAGACTTCGACACCCCGAACACGGGGCAAGCTGACGCAGCGTCAGGTTTGTCTGCCGATACGCCAAGACCAGCAACACCCGGCCCTCCAGCGGCAGGCTCCAGGGTCGGCCATGCCGGACCTCGTCCGATTCTTCCCGCCGCAGCGCGGTCACCAGCTTGCCGAAGCAACGCAGCCTCAGCCCGATGAACAGGGCTATCCAGGACGGCGCCGACGCGTTTATCACGCCACCACACGAAGTTCAAATAGCCCACATCCGACCGCGAACCGAACCAGTTGCATCGGCGATCTTACAGCCGCTCAGGCTCAGCCGAGTTGAAGCCTGACAGTGACAGGTAATAGCTTTGTTCATTGGCCTTCACCGCTGGTTTGCGTCAGTGAAGGTTTCTCATCCTGTGCCGCAGGGGTGACGTTGGTGCGGATGGGGGTGTGGCAGGGCATGGCTCCTGGTCGTTGCGTTGGTGGTCTCACTCG
>NZ_JBVIQR010000199.1:0-1451 GCF_055576875.1 Streptomyces sp. NPDC033229
CTCGGACTCAATCGGTCGTCGCAACACCGGCTTCTTTAGTTGAGGATAGGTGTTCGTTGAGGGCTTCGGCGGGTGTCTTCCATCCGAGGGTTTTGCGGGGTCGGCTGTTGAGGGCGAGTGCAACGGCCTCGAGGTCGCCCGCCTGCCACCGGGACAGGTCGGTGCCCTTCGGAAAGTACTGCCGCAGCAGCCCGTTCGTGTTCTCGTTCGTGCCTCGTTGCCATGGGCTGTGCGGGTCCGCAAAGTAGATCTCGAGGCCGGTGTCGACGCGGAGGCGGGCGTGTTGTGCCAGTTCCTTGCCGCGGTCCCAGGTCAACGAACGACGCAGCTGCTCGGGCAGCGCGGTGATCGTGGAGGCGATCGCGTCCCTGACGGCCTCGGCGCCCAGACCGGCCAGCGCCGGCCCGTTCTTCGTCCGCGGCTCGACGCCGAAGCCTTCCAGCCGCGGCAGGTGCAGCAGCATGGTGAACCGGGTCGTGCGCTCGACCAGAGTGCCGATCGCGGACTTGCCGGTGCCGATGATGAGGTCGCCTTCCCAGTGTCCCGGGACTGCCCGGTCCTCGGCCTCAGCCGGTCGCTGGCTGATCATCACCTCGGAGGTGACGTGCCCGTTCGCCCGCCGTCGGGCTCGGGCACGGGGAACCCGCAGTGCACGTCCGGTCCGCAGACAGCCGACCAGCTCACGCTTGAGGGCCCCGCGTCCTTGGACGTAAAGCGCCTGGTAGATCGCTTCGTGCGAGATGCGCATGGAGTCATCATCGGGGAAGTCGGCCCTGAGCCGGCCCGCGATCTGCTCCGGGCTCCAGGCCGTCGCCCACCGCCGGTCCTGACGGTGGGGCTTGTTCCGCCCCTTCCACCGCGGCGTGCTCGGCCCGGCCACCTGCGTGCCGTCCGGACGCCGGACATCCCCGGCGAGCCGTTCTTGCACGTACTCGCGGAGCCGGTCATTCCCCAGCAGTTTGGCCGACTTGGGACGTTGGGCCATCAGCTCGGCCTTCCACTGCGCGACGGACGCGCGATACTCGAGTCTGCCGCCGCGGGTGGCCGCATTGCGGCGAAGTTCCCGGGAGACGGTCGAAGGATGGCGGCCGAGTCGTCGGGCGATCTCCCTCACCCCGGCACCCTGAACCCTCAGCAGGGCGATGTCCTCGCGCTCTTCAAATGTCAAGAAGCGCCCCGAGACAGGACCACGCAGGAAAGTGGGCATCCCGCCACGGTCCCGGAACCAGCGACTGCCGGCTGCCGGTGACGCGCCGACCGCGACCGCGGCTTCCTCGCTGGTCCGCCCCTTGCCGATCTCATGCCAGAACGACCGCTCGGTGTCTCGACGCAGTGACGGCTTGCCAGGCGACTTCATTGGCGACCTGCCGGTCAGCTCCGTCATCCAGCCCGCTGGCCTACCCATCAGCACCTCCATGAACGAGGTGTTGCGACGATCAGTTGAATCCACC
>NZ_JBVIQR010000200.1:0-1443 GCF_055576875.1 Streptomyces sp. NPDC033229
GTCCTACCTTTCAAGGGTGGTTGCTCTGGTCATTCGTAAGATCGGAGGGCCCGGGGGCTCTGGGTATGGCTGTCATTGGTGCGCCGTAGGGATGGCTCAAGGGACTTGGCCGCCCGGAGCCCCGCGACGACTCGACCGCCAATTGGGAGATGCGACTCCGATCGCTGCGTAGGACAACGTCGGCGAGGTCGTCTGCGGGATCGATGTACGACGAGCTGGCGGAGGGGAACGTGCCCGAGATCTGGGCCGGAGTGGACATCGGCAAGACGCACCACCACTGCGTGGTGATCAACACAGATGGCAAGCGTCTGTTGTCCCGTCGGGTTGCGAACGACGAGAGTGAACTGCTCGCCCTGATCAGCGATGTCCTGGAGATCTCGACCGACGCGCTGTGGGCTGTGGACCTCAACCACGGCGGTGCCGCGCTGTTGATCGGCCTGCTGGTCAGCCATGGCCAGCCGGTCGCCTACCTCACCGGCCTGGCGGTCCACCGGGCCTCGGCCACCTACAAGGGCGGCGAGGGGAAGACCGACGCGAAGGACGCCTTCGTCATCGCCGACCAGGCGCGCGTCCGCCGCGATCTGGGCCTGCTGCGGCCGGGCGACGAGATCGCCGTCGACCTGCGCATTCTGACCACCCGCCGTCTGGACGCGGTCTTCGACCGCACTCGGCAGATCAACCGGCTTCGGGCTCAACTGCTTGAGATCTTCCCAGCGTTGGAGCGATCCCTTGAGCTGACGAACCGGGGGCCGGTGTTGCTGCTGACCGGCTACCAGACGCCGGCCGCGATCCGTCGGGCGGGCACGAGCCGAATCGAGACGTGGCTGAAGAACCGCAAGGTCCGCGGCGCCTCCGCACTGGCGAAGACGGCCGTGGAGGCCGCCCAGGCCCAGCAGACCGCGCTGCCCGGCGAGAAGCTGGCCGCCACCATGGTGGTCCGCCTCGCGAAGGGGGTGATGGCCCTCGATGAGGAGATCGCCGAGCTCGACGCCCTGATCGAGGCCAAGTTTCGGGAGCATCCGCACGCAGAAGTGATCCGCAGCCTGCCCGGCATGGGCCCCAAGCTCGGCGCCGAGTTCCTGGCCGCCACCGGCGGCGACATGGACGCGTTCGGCAGCGCCGACCGCCTGGCCGGCTTCGCCGGCCTGGCCCCCAGGCCCCGCGACTCCGGCCGCGTCAGCGGCAACCTGCGCCGCCCCCGGCGCTACCACCGCGGTCTGCTGAGAACCATGTACCTGTCGGCCATGGTGAGCCTTCAGTGCTGCCCTGTGTCGAAGGCGTTCTACGACCGAAAGCGGAGCGAGGGCAAGGGCCACAAGCAGGCCCTGCTGGCTCTCGCACGCCGACGCCTCAACGTCCTTTGGGCGATGATCCGTGACGGAGAGCAGTTCCATGCTTCACCCCCCGTCACGCTGGCGGCTTGACATCACGATTGGGAAGTCC
>NZ_JBVIQR010000201.1:0-1443 GCF_055576875.1 Streptomyces sp. NPDC033229
AGGACCTCAGCAATCCTCATTCTCGCTGGTCAGGGGCACTTTCTGCTTGCCTGATCACCTGCCGGACAGCACGCATCATGAAAGCGCGAGGCTAGAGGCTCAAGCCGCGCCGCCGCAGCATCTGGGAGATCCCCGACAGCGTCATGCCCTTGTGGAACCGGCGGCCGGTCAGAGTCCTGGTCCTGGCCAGCGTCCATCTCTGATCAGATCATCCATGAGCGACCGGACCTTTGCCCAACTCTTCCCCAGCACAGCGAACAGCACGCTCAGCCTCGGCCGGGACGCCGGACCACGGGAACGGACAGCGTCATGCCCGGCCTCCCGCCACGCCCGCCGCCACCGCTGGACCCACCGGACGCTGACCCGTAACTCCTTCGCATCTCCGTACCGCCCCTCCCGGCACGGAATGTCCCGACCGCTTCCAACCGGCCCCGCTCACTGAACACTTGCCTCCCCGCGGTCAGACCCCACCCCGCGGATACCTCATACACACCGGTATACCGCCACGATCCGGACACACGATGGTGTCACCAGGTACCGGAAGATTTTCATCTTCGCTCTCAAGGCGGGCGGAACAGCCAAGACGTCCACGACGACTGCTCTGGCTGCCCAGACTGGCACAGCCAAAGGACCCGCTTTCCCGCAGGAAACCGGCAACGGACCTAGCCGTCCGTGCCAAGCCGGGCCCGGTCCCGGAACCGGCTCCGCAGTGGCTTGATCACCAACCGCCAGCCCCTGCAACAACCCACCTTCAACCTCAGTAATCAACGGCGGATCCGATGATCAAGGAGGCGCCTGATGAGCGAAACCATCGTGGAGAACGAGGCCGTCGAGGAGCCGGTCGTCAAATCGGCCGCAGACGCGTCGGACGAGCAGTTGATCGCAATGCTGGTCGACCGTGCCCGTACGGACGGGCTGCAGCTGCGTCGCCCGCCAGGACTGGGACAAGCTGCGCGTAACCTCAAGCCCGTTCGAGCCAGGCTGCAACATCGAACGCTTCCTGGAGTTCTCCGAGAGGTGGGCACCAAATGCTGAGGGGCCCCGCGTATCCCGGACGGATGTCTGACGATCTCTTACGCGGCGGCTCGCAACTTCTGATACTCGGCGTGGACTTCGCGTGGCGGGCGGTAATCAACCGCCGAGTGAAGGCGTTTGTGATTGTACCAGAATTCGATGTACTGGGTGATGTCCCGTCGGGCGGCTTCGCGCGTCAGGTAAGTCACGCGCGACACACGCTCGTTCTTCAGGGCTCCGAAGAACGATTCGGCCATGGCGTTATCGAAGCAGATTCCGGTGCGACCGGCTGATTGCCGTAGCCCGAGTGCCTTGAGGTCGGCGGCGTACTCGGCTGACATGTAGTTACTGCCCCGGTCGGAATGGAATATTGCTCCGGCTGCCAGTTTCCGGTTGCGGGCCGCGTTGCGTATCGCCCGGGATATCAGG
>NZ_JBVIQR010000202.1:0-1438 GCF_055576875.1 Streptomyces sp. NPDC033229
ACAGACCTATCCACCCCGGCTCAGACGCCGTGACCACAACACTCACACCAAGATCATCACACGCCTGACCAGGGCTTACGGGACATCATTTAGTACCAATGCCGTTGCCTTACCGGGCGCCCGGAAGGCTCCGGCGGATCTGGTGATGAGAGCGCGGATCATCGCGTTGAGCTGGGATGGTCTGCGGGTGGCAGCGATCGCGGCGGAGCTCGGCTGTCATGCCAAGACGGTGCGGTGGTGGCTCCACCGCTTCAACACGCTCGGGCTGGAGGGGCTGGAGGACCGGCCCGTCAGTGGGTGGCCCCGGCGGATCACCGAGGCTGAACGCTCCAGGATTGTCGCGCTGGTCAGACAGGCGTCTCCCGGCCGTCTGACCAGGAGTGAAGACGGTGAACTGGCGGCGGACGACGAGGCGGGGCCGCCGGAATGGACACTCGACGCCCTCGCGGAGACTGCTCGCCGTTACGGGATTGAGGTGGGAAGGCCCCAGATCCGCAGGATTCTGCTGGCCGAGGGCGTCAGATGGCGCCGTACCCGTTCCTGGGTGAGGTCGAAGGACCGTGATTTCGAGGGAAAAGGGCGCGGATCGTCGGCCTTTACACCCGCCCGCCCGACGACGCGACGGTCGTGTGCGTCGACGAGCTCGGGCCGGTGATCCCGCGTACTCTCCCGCCCGCGCCGGGCTGGTCACCCGATGGCCGTCGCATCAAAGCGGAGCTCGACTACGGCCGCGGGCCGGAGAAGACCTGGGTCTACGGCGGCCCGCGCGTCAGGGACGGGCAGCAGGTCACCATGACCGCGCCGTCCCGCAACAGCGTCTTCTACCAGCAGTTCTTACTGATCATTTCAGAATGAGTTTGGCTCAGGGGCTTGGCAGTTGGGCTGGCGGGGGGCAAGGTTCTGGATGTGTCTGATGATCTTGTGCCTGATGTTTTGTGGGAACGTGTCGCCCCGCTGCTTCCACCGCGCCCGCCGCGGCGTCTGCGGTATCCGGGTCGTCTGCCGGCGGACGACCGTGCCGCCTTGCGCGGGATCGTCTACGTCCTGCGTAAGGGTGTGGCCTGGGCAGATGTGCCGGCCGAGAAAATCGGCTGCAGCGGGGTGACCTGCTGGCGGCGTCTGCGGGACTGGACCGGGGCCGGTGTGTGGCCAAGTCTGCACGGGATCCTCCTGGCGGAGCTCCGCAAGACGGGCCTGCTGGACATGGACGACGCCGCGGTCGACGGCTCTCACGTCAGGGCCTTGAACGGGGGGCTCACACCGGACCTTCACCAGTCGACCGCGGCCGTCCGGGCAGCAAGCACCACCTGATCACCGACCGCCACGGAACACCCCTCGCCGCCTCGCTGACCAGCGGAAATCGGCACGACGTGACGCAGTTGATGCCGCTGCTGGACGCGAGCCCCCGCATCCGCGGCCGACGCGGCCGCCCCCGTCA
>NZ_JBVIQR010000203.1:0-1431 GCF_055576875.1 Streptomyces sp. NPDC033229
CTGCCGCCCGCCAGCTTGCGAGCGCGGCGCACCAGGTCAGCGCCGAAGACGTACTCAGCGGCAGCTGGGCCGAGGGCGTCGTACGTGGTCATGACGAGCGTGGGGGTCCAGGCAACAGAAGTACGACGCGGAGTTCCGTGAGGGCGCTGTACGCATCGTGATCGAGACGGGCAAACCGATCCCGGAGGTCGCCGAGGATCTCGGAGTGCATCCGGGGACGCTGCACAGCTGGGTCTCACGCTGGAGGAGGAACGGTTCAGCCTCCTCCGACCGGCCCGCGCCCACCGCCTCGGGCGGCTGGCTGCGGGAGGGTGAACGCGCTGAGCTGGAACGGCTGCGCCGGGAGATGAGCGAGAAGAACAAGCGCATCCGCGAGCTGGAGATGGAACGTGATGTCTTCAAACGCTGTATGGCCTTGTGGGTGAAGTAGCTGCTGCGGACCCGGCCCGGCTTGGCGGAGTGATCAGTGACTGCAAGGCCGAGCAGAACATTCCGCACACCGTGTCCTGTCACGTCCTGGGCGTGAGCGAGTGGTGGTTCTACAAGTGGAAGGACAAGCCTGTTACCGCCCGCGAGGTGCGGCGCGGACAGCTGGCCGACGCCATCCGGCGGGTCTTCGACGCCTCGGGCGGCACCTATGGCTCCCCGAAGATCTGGATCACGCTTGTCCGGGAGGGATGGCGCGTCTCGGTGAACACCGTCGCCAAGACCATGGCCGAGCTCGGCCTGGCCGGACGGAAGACACAGCGACGCCGCGGGCTCACCCGCCCGGGCAGGCGGTGGGCTGCTGCCCCGGATTTCGTGCGCCGCGACTTCAGCGCGGATGCTCCGGACCAGGTCTGGGCTGGGTACATGACCGAGACCGTCACGAGCGAGGGCAAACTCTACCTGGCCACGGTGATTGACCTGTTCTCGCGCCGCCTGCTCGGCTATGCAATGGGCGAGCGCCACGACGCCGATCTCGTCGTGGCCTCCCTGCACATGGCTGCGGCCACCCGCGGCGGCGACGTCAAGCGCGTGATCTTTCACTCGGACCGCGGCAGCGAGTACGTCTCCCGCCGGTTCAAGCGGGCCTGCCGCCGCCTCGGCGTGACCCAGTCCATGGGCCGGGTCGGCTCGTGCTCCGACAACGCCGTCAGCGAGGCGTTCAACAGCGTCCTCAAGGTCGAATACGTCCACCGGCACACCTTCGCCACCCGCGCCGAGGCCCGGCTGAAGATCGCCACGTGGATCACCGGCTTCTACAACACCCATCGGCTACACAGCGTGTGCGGGTACCACAGCCCGATCGACTATGAACACGACCACCGAGCCAACTCCACCCTGGAGCTGGCCGCTTACGAGCTGGTGCGTGATAGCGGATGAGGCGTGTTTGACCTGCTCATTGCCTGTCCTCAGGCGGTGGTGTAGCGGTCAGATACGAGGTTGGCG
>NZ_JBVIQR010000204.1:0-1430 GCF_055576875.1 Streptomyces sp. NPDC033229
CTCTCACCGCTGGAGTTCGAACAGCAGCACCACAAGACAGCTAAACTCTCACTCGCAGCATGACACCCTGTGTCCACACTCCGGGGGTCACCTCAGTGTCGCCACGTGAGTTGTGGTCTGTCCCAGATCAGGCCGGGGCTGGTGACGGCTGGGTCGTTCGGCGGTGTGCTGGAGGGCATGGGTGACAGCAGGCTGGTCCCGCTCGTGCTCTCGGATTCCGAGCGGGTGGTGTTGCAGGGGTGGGCGAAGCGTCGCACGACCGCGCAGGGCCTGGCCCTGCGGGCGAGAATCGTTCTGGCGTGTGCGCAAGGCGGCAGCAACATGGCTGTCGCGGGCCGGCTGGGTGTCCACCGGATAACGGTGAGCAAGTGGCGGTCACGGTTTCTGCGGGACCGGCTGGACGGTCTGGCTGACGAGCCGCGGCCGGGGGTGCCGCGGACCATCACTGATGCCCAGGTGGAAGAGATGGTGGTCCGCACCCTCGAAGAGCTGCCCGAGGGGTCGACGCACTGGTCGAAGCGGAAGATGGCTCGGCGGGTGGAGATCTCGCCCACGAGCGTGCTGCGGATCTCGCGCGCTTTCGGTCTCCAGCCCTGGCGGACCGACACCTTCAAGATCTCCCCGGATCCCCTGTTGATCGACAAGATCCGGGACGTGGTGGGCCTGTATCTCGCGCCGCCGGCGAACGCGGCGGTGTTCGCGATGGACGAGAAACCGCAGATCCAGGCCCTGGAACGGACCGCCCCGGTGCTGCCGATGGTGCCGGGGACACCGGAACGGCGCAGTTTCGACTACGTCCGGCACGGCACCGTGGACTTGTTCGCGGCGCTGAACACCGCCACCGGGAAGGTGATCGGGAAGCTGTCGGCCCAGCACCGGGCGGTGGACTTCCGCGACTTCCTGGACGAGATCGACCGGCAGACCGACCCCGGCCTGGCGGTGCACGTGATCTGCGACAACCTCTCTGCGCACAAGGCACCCGTGGTGCATCGGTGGCTGCTCGCCCACCCCCGCTTCGAGCTGCATTTCATCCCGACGTACTCGTCGTGGATCAACCAGGTCGAGCGGTGGTTCGCCGAGCTCGAACGACGCTGCCTCGAACGCGGCGTGTTCTGCTCGCTGGACGAGCTGAAGACCGCGCTCGAAGCCTGGGCGGGTCCGTGCGTTCGCCGTCGCGGTGGCGTTCGCGGTACAGGCGATCTGCCGGATCCTGGCAGGGCGTCGCCAATCCCTGGTGTCACCCGGTCGGTGGTCAGTTACGAAAGGGCGCACTGTGCTCTTCCGGGGCGGCGGTACGTTGTGCTCATCCGGGCTTCCGAGGCCGCTTAACAACATGGAGCGCCATGTCCGATCTGTCGAGACGCCTGTTATTGGGTACCGCCGGAGCGATCGGCGTGGGAGCCGCCGTCGGCGCCCTCAGCCCCGCGGCG
>NZ_JBVIQR010000205.1:0-1416 GCF_055576875.1 Streptomyces sp. NPDC033229
CCAGGCATTCGACACCGCCTTCGACGGACGCCTCACCAACAACCGAATCTGAACCTACAAACCAACCACGGTTACACCGTCTACTGGACAGACCCGGACGGGCGCGAGTCAATGGGCCTCGGAGCGGCGATCGGCGCGCTGGTCATCGAGCGGGTTTGGGAGCTCCCAGCCGCCGGCGCGGCGCTGCGGGACCGGTGGGCGGTATTTGCCCTCGCCGGACACGTCGCAGCCGCGGCGTTCGACCCGGACTTCGGTCAGCTCACCGTGTGTCCGGAGTCGTCAGCGTTGGCGGCGAAGGCGCGCCTGGAACAGACCGGGGTCATTGGAGCCGCCAAACAGGCGGCGGGCCGCACCGCGGTGAGCGCCCTGCGGATCCTGCCGCCCGGTGCCGTGCCCGCACCCGACCCGGCCGATGTCGCTTCGGTGGCCCTGGTCGACGTTGCCGTGGGTCCGGTGAGGACGAGAGAGACGGCGTGCGAGGGGTACTGCAGCGCGCTTGCCGCGCACCAGGAGGTCGCCTCGCCGCGCCGGGTGTCCCGGGTATCGCGGAGGCGGTAGAGCGGCAGTCCGCCGCGATGCGCGAGCTGTCCCGCCGCGCGTTCCCCGAATCCGATGTCGTCCCGAGGGAAATGAGAACGGCTGGTGACCCCCGTTGGGTGGGGGGCAACCGGCCGTGTGTGTCGCAGGGGCAGATTGCGACCGGCCAGGTCGGGCTGCTGGCCGAGCCGTGGCGACCTGATTCCTGCCGCTGACCGCGGTCCGTCGAGGCGGCCGTCGCCCGGCGTTAGCAAAGAGGAGCCGGCCCCGGTGGTGGCCAGGAGGGTGCTGTGCCCGCCGGTGAGGCCCTCTTGCAGGACGCCCCCTTGGCTCCGGCCTCGCCGACGCGACGCTTTGGCTCTCCTTGACGGTCGTCCTGACGAATCCTTACACCACCAGCCCACCCGAATGTAATGTGCGTCACTCAAATGTTCGGGGCCGGGGTGACCTTAGGCGGGCGGTGCATATATATGCAGGTGGGGCATTGGTGTAGACCTGTCAGGTCTGTGCTGATTCAACGATCACTCGCGAACCCGCGGGCCGCCGGAAATTCTCCCGGGGGCGGTTGAGCGACAGGCGGCAGAAATCACTTAACCTCGCTGTTTCGGTTGGGGTGCGGCTGAGGGTTGGGTAGAAACGCAAAAGTGCCTTCCTGAGCTGGGACGATGGACCTTGTCTAGGGGCTCTGTCGTCGCCAGAGGAAGGCACTTTCTGCGTGAAGGATATCGGTTCGCGGCCCCGGCTTGTCCATAGGAGCAGAGGGCTTCCAATGCTGGATGAATCAGAGGGTCCGGGCGAGGTGGTCGGGATTGGTGAAGGCGGTGTTGGCCAGCGGGCCGCGCCGCAGGAGTGACCAGATACCCTCGACCGGGTTGAGGT
>NZ_JBVIQR010000206.1:0-1401 GCF_055576875.1 Streptomyces sp. NPDC033229
CAATGCCGTTGCTTTTGGGGTGGTGCGGGCGTTGGGCCATTCGTGTTGGTGTCGCGTCTGGAGCGGTTAGGGCTTGGGGTCTTGACCCGGTCGTGTCCGCCTGAACTGGTGGACCAGGTCGTCGGCGAGGCGGGCTGCGTGGAGAAGCGGCGCCGTCTGCTGTCGGCCCGGTTCACGGTGTACTTCGTCCTTGCGTTATGCCTGTTCCCACGGGTCGACTACCTGGAGGTCCTGCGGCTGCTGAAAGCGGGAGCGCCGGGCCTGCGCACGTGGACTGGTGTGAACAAATCGTCACTGACCAGGGCCAGGCAACGACTGGGATGGGCGGTCATGCGCGACTTGCACCGAGCCGTCGCCCGGCCCCTGGGCCAGGGTAGGGACCTGTTCCGTGGCCTGCGGGTCCTTGCTCTGGACGGGATGCTGCTGGCCGTCCCTGATTCGGTCGGCAACCGGGAGACATTCGGCAAATCCGGCTCGCAGCGCAGCCCGATGGGCTATCCGATGGCCCGGGTGGTTGCTGTGGCGGAGTGTTCCTCACATACGGTGCTGGACGCGGTGATCGGCGGCTGGAAGGACTCCGAGCGGATCGTCTCCGACGAGCTGGACAGACACGTCGGCGAGGGAACACTGCTCCTGGCTGACCGTGGACTGTGGGGTCTCGCCCGCTGGCACCGCCTCCGCGACCGTGGCGCCCACTTGCTTTGGAGGACGGAGCGGCGCAAAGCCCGCAGGGTCCAAGACGTCCTGGCGGACGGGAGTTACCTGGCCCGCATCGAGGCGAACAAACACAGCAAGGCAGCCGGCACCGTGAAAGCCCCGCCCGCCCTGGTGCGGGTGATCGAGTACCGGATCGACGGCCAGGCGGAAGTCGTCCGGCTCATCACCAGCCTGCTGGACCACGAGAAGTACCCGGCCGCCGAACTCGCCGCACTGTATGCCCGGCGCTGGGAGATTGAGTTGGTCTTCGACGAGCTCAAGACCCATCAGCGCGACAGACCGGTCCTGCGGTCGCAGACGCCGGACGGGGTGCGGCAGGAAATCTTCGCGCATCTGATCGTCCACCACGCGACCCGGGACCTCCTTGACGAGGCGGCCCGCCTCGCCCAGAGCCCCGCCGAGCGGACCTCGTTCACCCGGGCCCTGCACGTTGTCCGCCGCTCGGTGATTGCGCCGTCCGGCTTCCCCCCTCTGCCCGCAACCGTGACCGCCGACTCGGCATCGCCGAGATCGTGGCCGCTCTCCTGCCACGACGACGGTCACGTGACTGCCCACGGAAGATCAAATCGTGCATCACATCGTTCGGCAGCAAGGCCCCCGACGAGTCGGCCAGCCAACAGCGTCCGGCAGTCGCCATCACCATGAACCACAGATGGCAGTAACCGCCAAAAGCAACGGCATTGT
>NZ_JBVIQR010000207.1:0-1380 GCF_055576875.1 Streptomyces sp. NPDC033229
TGTCTTCAGCAACAGGATCGTGGGCTACTCCATCGACACGCGGATGAAGTCCCGCCTGGCCGTGGCCGCCCTGGACAACGCCGTGGCCCGGCGTGAAAACGTCGACGGATGCATCCTGCACACCGATCGCGGCTCGTAATTCCGGTCCAGGAAGTTCGTCAGGGCGCTCGACCGGCACCGGATGGCCGGGTCGGTAGGGAGAGTCGGGGCAGCTGCCGACAACGCGGCCATGGAGTCCTTCTTCGGCCTGCTGCAGAAGAACGTCCTCGACCGCAGGAAGTGGGCCACCCGCGAGGAACTACGGATCGCCGTCGTGACCTGGATCGAGCGGACCTACCACCGCCGTCGCCGACAAGCCGCCCTCGGCCGACTGACCCCCGCCGAATTCGAGACCGTCATGACCACACCGGCCCTCCAGGCCGCGTGACTCATCCTGTCACCCAAACCTGCATCAGACCCGGCCGCTTCAAGAGCAGCGACCTCGACATCGGCAACCCCAAACACCGCCCCGCACCAGGCCAGGTCACCCAGACCCTGCTCGTCGCCGTCATGCTCACCATCGCGAACCTGACCGTGCTGGAGACCTGGCTCGAAGAACGCACCGGCGGGTTCCTCACCGACGCCGACTACGCAGCCATCACCACAGCGGAACTCGTCTCGGCCAACAACATGGCCCCCACAGCCGAATACCCCGTCAGTGGCCGACCGCCGCCGGCCTCGTCCTGATCCCGGCCCACGAAAACCACACAGCCCGGCCAACTTCCGCACGCGCCCACACAGCGCGGCGCACTCACCCATGCCCGCAACCGGGCAACATCGCGGGCAACGACGCCCGCACCACACACCCGCACGCACGCCGACCTCCCAACAGGCCCCGCAACGACGAAATCCCGCCCGATCAGATTGATCGGACGGGATTTCGTCAACCGCTCCCGAGCTAACTCAAGAACGGTCCTGCCGAGCGATGACGGGACTCAGAGGGACGATTCCGACTGCGATTCCGACTAGGAGGAGCGGTCGGAGCTGCCCGTTTGGGATGGATATGGAGTGGTCAGCTTACGGTGACTTTGGCGGTGTTGGGGATGTTGGGGTCGCCGTTGTCGTCGGGGGTCTGTTCGGTGTGGGTGCCTCCGGTGCCGCTCTGGTTCGGCGGCTTGGCGACGATTTTGTAAGTGAAGGCGTCCGTGACACCGGCGGGTGCGGTGGTGCCGGCCTTGACGTTGACGATGAGTTCGAAGGGCTGGGGCTGGTTCGGGTCGAAGCGCTCAGCCGGCCAGTTGCAGACGATCTGGGTGCCCTTGGTGTCACAGCCGGAGGTGGCGTGGGGGGTGTTGCTGGTGGGCGGGGTGAAGGTGAAGCCGGGTTTGGCGGTCAGGGTGA
>NZ_JBVIQR010000208.1:0-1369 GCF_055576875.1 Streptomyces sp. NPDC033229
GGCGGCCCACCGAGATACGCGATGTACCCGACAGTGCTGACCTGCGCGGTCATCGCCGCGGCTCGGCCCGGTGCGGATCGGCTGGCACGGGAGACTGCCACAGGGAACACCGGGCCCAGGGCTAGCCCTACCAGGCCGATGGTCACCGTCATGGCCAGGGGACCGGCGGCGACTGAGCCAATCAGCACGAGGCAGATCACGACCACGGCAACGGTTGTCAGGACTGTGCGTTCCGTGAAGCGGTTCAGCACGGCGTCACCGGCTGAACGGGAGATGAACATCGCCAAGCTGAACAAAGCCAGTGTGGTGGCTCCCACAGAGGCGGAAGCTCCATGGTCGCGGGTGATCAGCAAAGCCGACCAGTCGGTCACCAGCCCCTCGATGAGCAGACCGGAGACGGCGAGCATCGCGATCGTCCATGGCAGGCCCAAGCGCCCGTTTCGCACCAGGACCGGGGTGTCTTCGGATTCTCGCTCTGCGGAGCTCCGGGGTTGGGACCACAATATCGGAGCACACAGCAGGGTCAGAGCCACAAGGAGAACGGCAACGGCGAGGAAGTGTTCGGTCACCTTGGCACCAACATGCGTGGCAGCTACGCCGCCAAGGGCGCCGACGAGCACACCTAGGCTGTATCCACCGTGCAACCGGGACAGGACCCGATGACCAGTAAAATGCTGGTAGGCGATGCCGGCGCTGTTCATGGCGATGTCGAGGACGCCGCTGGCTGCACCGAGCAGCATGAGCGCTCCGGTCAGCTGCCACATACCATCGACGAAGCCGATCAGGGGCAGCGACGCGCTGAAGAACAGGGCGGTAACCACGCACACCGGCCCTGATCTCATACGGTCGAGGATCCGAGCGGTGAGCAGCAGCGCCGGAACAGATCCTGCGGCGACACCGAACAAGGCAATACCCAGTTCACCGTCACTCAGATTAAGGAGGCGCTTGACCTCTGGAGTACGCGGGGCCCAACTGGAAAGAACGGCCCCATTGACAAAGAAGACGGCCCATAGACGAGCGACGAAAGAACGGTTATGTGTCAAGTGCAAGGCGACCCTCAGGCCGCCCTGAAGACTGCATTTCGCCTTTTCCCCGGACGGTCAGGAGAGGCGGTCCATGACTCTGAAACACTCTCACGGTACCAACCGAAGCAACAAGCCCACTTCCTCCACATCCGAATATTTCCCATCTGTTCAACGCCTGAGCCCACTGTCAGCGGCCATGAAAAGCGGCTCTTCCAGATTTTCGTGAAGCCGGTCATGGGGCTGTCACCTTGAGCCTTTTCCAACCTGATGGGGGCCGGGCGGGGGTGGTTGGGCTGTACGTAGTGGTGAAGCTCCTGGTAGACGGGTTGTCGACCAGGATCAAC
>NZ_JBVIQR010000209.1:0-1339 GCF_055576875.1 Streptomyces sp. NPDC033229
CTGCGAGTACTTCCTCGGTGGCGCCACTTCTTCCTCGTTCCCTGTTCCAGGCGATCCTATTGGACACCTGTCCGAGAACTTCGAGGCACCTCAGGCTTGTTGATGGTGGTGCGGGCGGCTTGGGCCGCGGCCGCGTGAGTGGGATCGGTGAGCGTCTGGTGCTTGGCCCAGCAGCGGGTGTGACGGGCGACCTCGACTCCGTCGCAGGTGACCAGGACCTGGTCCAGGTCGGCGGCGACCTCCACCCGGCGGCCGACGGCCAGGGGGTGGACGGAGTAGTCGCAGGTGTCGAGGCGGACGTAGTGGTCGCGCGGCAATGTGAGGCTGGACTTCCACCAGGTGGGTGGCGAGATCGGCGGGATGCCGAGCATCCTCGACTTGTCGGCGTCGAGCCGGTCCGCGGGCCTCGCCTGCAAGGTCCGGTGGAGGCGCCGGTTGGCCTTGGTGAGCCAGTCGGCGAGCTGGACGTTGAAGTCCGCCGGCGAGGTGAAGACCCGGCCGGGCATGAACGAGGTCTCCAAGTACCCGTTCGCCCTTTCAACCAGTCCCTTGGCCTCGGGGTCACGGGGCTTGCACAAAATAATCCTGATCCCGAGCAGGCCGGCGAACGCGGCGAAGTCGTCCGTCAGCTGCGGGCCGCCCGACCGCCAGGACCCGACGGCGCCCTCGTTGTCCCAGACCAGAGCCTTCGGGACGGCCCCGAGCTCGGCCAGCAGCCGCCAGTGCCCCGCGATCAGGTCAGCCGCGTTCCGCGACGGCAGCATGCGGGCACTGATCCACCGCGAGTATCCGCAGACCATCACCAGCACCGGCGGGCAGCCGGTCTGCCCGAACCCGAGCGGGATCTCCGCGGGCGGGAACCACAGATCGCACTGGGCGAGTTCGCCCGGCTCATAGACCGTCCGCGATGCCGGGCCCACCGGCAGATACGCCGGCCGCAGCTCGCGGACGCGGTTCTTGAGCACGGTCAGCCCGCGAGTCCAGCCGATGCGCTCGGCGATCACCGTCGCTGGCATGTCCGGCCACTGCTCGAGCAGCTCGCGGATCTGCGGCTCGACCGCATCGACGATCGAGCCTTTCGGCGCCCGCTGGTACTTCGGCGGCGCGTCGCTGGCCACCGCCCGCCGCACCGTGTTCCTGGCGATCCCCAACTTCCTCGCGATCGCCCTGACCGGCATCTTCTCGGCCCGGTGCAACCGCCGAATCTCGGCCCAGTCCTCCACGCTGATCACCCACCCCCCACCCAGGGCTTTGGCGTAGTCGTGTGACGTCCGGTTCGTGATCATCTGAGGTCGAGGAGTGCGAGGGGGCGGCGTGGGTCGCGGGCATTGTGGTGGAG
>NZ_JBVIQR010000210.1:0-1211 GCF_055576875.1 Streptomyces sp. NPDC033229
CTGAGGAGCTCCTGGCGGTGAAGCTCGGCATGATTCTCGACAACATCCGCAAACGCGCCGACAAGCTCACCGAGCAGCGCCGCGCAGACCTCGACGCGCTCGGCATGCGCTGGACCAGTGGCGCGGCGGGCAAGAGCGCGCGGTAGGAACGGCCTGGAATGCGGCAGGGCCCGGATCCAGATGGATCCGGGCCCTTTTCAGCAGTAGCGGGGGCAGGATTTGAACCTGCGACCTCTGGGTTATGAGCCCAGCGAGCTACCGAGCTGCTCCACCCCGCGCCGGTGATCCCCACCGTACGCCATCACAGCAGGCGCCGCGGACCACTTCCTGCCAGGGCCGGTTCTTCTATGCGGCGAAGCCGACGTTGGTGACGTACTCGTACTGGCCCCACTGCGAGCCCAGGTCCGGGAGTACATCGGCGGTCCATGCATCGTCCAGGCCCCGGTAATCACCGGCCGCCCAGGAACCGACGATCTTGTCCCAGCGGCGTACGTTCATCGTCCGGTACTCGATGACGCGCTGGTGTGGCCGGGCGACCTGGGACTGGTTGAGGGGGTGGATCTCCACCCGGGTCCCGCGTCCCTCGCGGTTCAGGCGCTTGAGGAGGTGCCGGGCGACGTTCTGCCGACGCACCGCCCTGTATGCGGCGTCGATGCGTTCCAGGTTGGCCTTCGACGGCCGGCGCTTGCCCTCCAGCCACGCCTTGAGCGTCCGGTCGGTGACCGTCAGCCCGGCGTCCTGTGCGGCTTTCCGGCTCTTGCCCGTCTTCGTCAGGTAGTGCAGGCGCGCTATCAGGCCGCGCTTGGCGGTCACCGGGGTGGCGATGCCGCCCGCGAGTTCGTCGAGCTTGCGGGCCACGGCGTCGCTGCCCCTGATGCCCCGGGCACCGAATCTTCCGAAGTCGAGGTTCCTCTCCGGCATTACCCCTCTCCCTCCCCTTCCGCCTCCGTGTGCTCGGCCGTGCCAGCGATGTAGGTGTCCTTGACCTTGACTTCGGTAACGCCCCGGCCCTCGGGGAAGACACCGCGCCAGTCTCCAATGACATGGAGCTCGTCGGTGCCCATCGCCCGGACGACCACAAGGCCCTCGTCATGCGCCTTGAGCGCCTTCAGCCAAAGGTTGGAGAACGCCTGCGAACGGATGATGTGCATCCAGTCCGGACGGTACAGCTCCCGGTTGTAGTTCGACTCCCCCATCGTCGAGACGAACTT
>NZ_JBVIQR010000211.1:0-1205 GCF_055576875.1 Streptomyces sp. NPDC033229
GACGGTTGGCACTTCACACGCTACGCCGGAGGGACCGATCCCACGCTCAGCGATCACTGCCCAGCAAGATCACACAGACTTTTGAATGACCTTCCAGGTTCGAGAGGTCGTTAGACCCCCCATGCTGGCGGTGGACTACGTGATGGACGTTGAACGCCCGCGTAGCCGCCGAGAACCAGTTGACCCACTCGCGTAGGTTGTCTGGTTCAAATCCAGCACCTTCCATCAGATCCATACCGCAGCCGGGGCAGAGGCCCTTCTGCCGGGCAGCAAGGGTGAGGATGAAGCTCCTCTCCATTTGCGGAATCCCGCGCTTCTTGGCCCTCTTAGACCAGTATTCCGCCAACGCTGGATCGTCCTTGGAGGATGCCCCCGGAACAAGCGAGTGTCTGCGGATCTGAGTCCACGCGAATTTCAGCAGATAGTGATTCGGTCGCCCGAATACCCACCTATCATTTCGCATCGGGTGGTACAGGCCCCAATGATGTTTCCTGATCCACTGCCGCCCCTTGCGGCGGTGCTTCTTCACAGCCCACGCCCACAGCCGGTCGAATAGATACCGGTCGAGCGCCAGGAAAGACTGCTTCCCGTTTACCGGACTGTAGTAGCTAGACCACCCTCTGATGAACGAATTGAGAGTGCGGACAAGGTCGTCCGTTGTTCCCTTCCCGCCCACCTGCCAGATGATCTCCTTCAATCTGAGCCTGGCTCTCTGCATTGCCACCTTGGAAGGTTGATAGAGTACGCTCCCACTCGGGCTCTTCTTGATGGTTACCCCAAGAAAGTCAAAGCCTTCGCTGACGTGGCAGACTCGCGTCTTATCCTCGTTGAAGGCTAGACCCTTTGGGGCAAGCCACTCTTGAAGCCGTTGCTTCGCCCGGCATGCCTCCTCCTTCGTGTGGCATAGCACCACGAAGTCGTCTGCATATCTGACAAGGACGGGGGAATTCGAGGCTATGCGCCCGTTGTTCCACCTTCGTACTCCGGCGGCAGCTTCCATCCCATGCAGAGCGATATTAAGGAGCAAGGGGCTGATGACTCCACCTTGTGGGGTCCCCTCGTCGGTCCTGTTGAACAGACCGTCCTCTACCGTCCCTGCCTTGAGCCAACCTCTAACGAGCTGGTGCGTGATAGCGGATGAGGCGTGTTTGACCTGCTCATTGCCTGTCCTCAGGCGGTGGTGTAGCGGTCAGATACGAGGTTGG
>NZ_JBVIQR010000212.1:0-1197 GCF_055576875.1 Streptomyces sp. NPDC033229
GCCTGCCGCCGATCGGCACTCAGGCCACCCCCTTGCGCATACCGCATGCCCACGGCATAGCGCAGGGACCACCCACCGTCACCACCGACTTCACGTCGAAACCCTCAGTAAGTGATGTCGGGTGGCGTGGGGCATTGGTCACCTGCGCCGGTGGCCGCTGACCCACATGGGCCGGCTCTCGGTGCGCATACTGTGACCGGCAGAGGAGCCGTCGTCCGACCGAACGGCGATGGGTGGGGCCGATAGGCCACGGGCCGGGCCGGACGATCAAGGAGACCAGCGATGGATGTTGAGGAAAGCTGGCGCCGCTACGGGCTTCGCCCCATCGGTGCGGATCTCGACGAGGTCCGTGCACTCCCGAGACTTCACCCCCACAGCGCAACCACCCGCTACCCATCTTCAAGGGGAGAACATCAACGGCTGGGTACCCTACCCCAGC
This sequence comes from Streptomyces sp. NPDC033229, assembly GCF_055576875.1. Lineage (NCBI taxonomy): Bacteria > Bacillati > Actinomycetota > Actinomycetes > Kitasatosporales > Streptomycetaceae > Streptomyces > Streptomyces sp. NPDC033229. Next base: position 440 of record NZ_JBVIQR010000212.1, read on the forward strand.
CCTGGCGGACCTGGGCTGTCTCGGTGCCGGCGGGACCTTCGCTGTCCCGTACCGCCGCCGTCCACGTCTGGAACTCACCGTCCGACAGCGGTTGCTGAACAAGGCCCATGCCCGGCTCCGGTATCCTGTCGAACGCGGTATGGCCCGTCTGAACCCTGGAGGGCTACCGCTGAAAAGGCTCAGTAAGGATCTTCAGGGTGGCCACTGATCGGGTGCTGGCGGTGGGCCCGTAACGGGCGAGGCCCTCGGGCTGTTGATCGAGATGTCTGACGTCTCAGCACCACAGCCTGGGAGCCTCGTTGGCTGTCCATCCTGCCGCATTGGACTGCCGCACACGTTGGTGGAGTGGGTCACGATGCTGATCGCCACCTGTGAGGATGACCGCCGCTGCAGACTGCGGCCCTCCCAGCGCGCGATCGTGGCGCCGGTGTACCCACGCGAGCACACCACCCCCGCCAAGCTCGCCGCGGGCTTCGACGTCAGCGACCTGACCATCAAACAACCAGCGTCAACCGGGGCCGGGCCCACGCCCGGCTGCCGGTCGAGCGAGCCTCCACCCGCCTCAAGTGCTGGCGGATCTTCCGCAACGCCCGCATCAGCCCAACCGCCTCACGTCAATAACCCAGGCCATTCTCACCCTGGAGCAGCAACGCTGAAGATCCTCTAGCCTCGATCTTTCGTGACGGTCCGTCGGTTTCTTCGGCGGGCCGTTTCGGTTGTTCGGGCTGGTGGCGGTCGGGCTGATGGCCCGGCTGTCG
>NZ_JBVIQR010000213.1:0-1161 GCF_055576875.1 Streptomyces sp. NPDC033229
TACTGATCTTTTCGTAAGTTCGGTGGGTGTGCTGGCCTTGCGAGTGGGAGGCTTTTGGGGTGGCTTATCAACCCTGGCCTTCGGCTGCCGGTTCGTCTCTTCCTCCTTTGTCGCGGCCTCAGTTGGCGGAGGCACGGCGTGTTCGGGCGGTCGAGTTGTTCGAGGAGGACGCCTCGAATGCGGAGATCGCGCGGGCGGTGGGTGTGTGTGCCGAGAGTGTGCGGCGGTGGCGTCGGGTGTGGGAAGAAGGCGGCGTTTGGGCCCTGCGGCGGCGTGCGGCCACCGGTCGCCCGCCCAAGCTGGACGACGCCCAGGTCGAGACCGTCCGGGCCGCGTTGGCGCGAGGAGCTCAGGCTCATGGTTTCGAGGCCGACCTGTGGACCCTGGAACGAGTCGGCGCTGTCGTGGAGCAGATAACGGGGGTGGCGTTGTCGCGGGCGTCGGTATGGCGACTGCTGACCGGCCGACTCGGATGGAGTCTGCAGCGTCCCGAGCGGAGGGCGATCGAGCGGGACGAGTCCGAGATCGCCCGCTGGATCGCGCACGAGTGGCCGCGCATCAAAAAGGGGCCGTGAACACACGTGCCTGGATCGTGTTCCTCGACGAATCAGGTGTATCCCTGCTGCCTCAGATCCGCCGCACCTACGCACCCCGTGGCCGGACCCCGCTGCTGCGGCACCGCCTGAACTGGAAGCGGGCGTCGATGGCCGGGGCCCTGGGCTACCACTCCACCGATCCTGAACGCGGGGCCCGTCTGTGCTTCCACCTCAAGCCCGGCAGCTACGACACCACCGCCCTCATTGAAGTCCTCGAGCATATGAAGGCGTTCTACCGCGGCGAGCGAGTGGTGCTGGTCTGGGACGGACTATCGGCCCATTGGAGCCGGGCGATGCGTGCCTGGGTCGCCGAGCAGGACTGGCTCACTCTGGAGCGACTACCCGCCTACGCTCCCGAGCTGAACCCGGTGGAGTTGCTGTGGTCCTCGCTCAAGAAGCGTGAACTCGCCAACCTCGCCGGCGACCACCTCACCGATGTCGCCGACGCCACCGAACAAGGCATCCACCGCATCAACCACAACCCACAACTGCCATGGTCCTTCCTCGCCCACACCGGCCTGACCATCCACTCAGCAACCCCACCGAACTTACGAAAAGATCAGTA
>NZ_JBVIQR010000214.1:0-1112 GCF_055576875.1 Streptomyces sp. NPDC033229
CAGGGCTTTGGCGTAGTCGTGTGACGTCCGGTTCGTGATCATCTGAGGTCGAGGAGTGCGAGGGGGCGGCGTGGGTCGCGGGCATTGTGGTGGAGGCCGGCCGCGATGTTCTTCACTCCGGCTGTCCGAAGGACTCCGATGGCGAGGTTGCGCCAGGTGGTCATCGCGCGGGGTGCGTTGCCGGTGCGGAGCTGGGAGGCGTCCTCGGCGAAGGTGGTGTCGCGGACGTGGTGCAGGGCCTCGATCTTCCGGTGGTCGCGGACGAGTCGGGCGAGCTGGGGCGGGGTGGCCTGTTCGGCGGTCAGGCGGGTGACGGCGTATACGGTCTTGACGGTGGACTTGCCGGTCTTGACGTCGGTGCGGCGGCGCTTGATCTGGATGGCCTGGCGGGCTCCGGGGAAGAGCAGGTTGTTGACGGTGGCGGCCTTGATCCGGCGGATCTCCGAGCGGCCGTGGCCGATGCCCTTGGTGCGGCCCTGGAGCGGGATGTCGTTCCAGGGAAGGGACTTCAGCTGTTTGCGCAGCTTCTTCTGGTTGGCTCTGGCGATCACGATGTAGTGGGCGCCTCGGTCCAGGAGGTAGTCGGCGTGCTCGCGCTGGGTGTGCATCGCATCGCATCGCTGGTGACCACGACCTTGGCCAAGTCGGCGACGGTGTCCAGCAGTGGCTGGAAGCAGGTGATCTCGTTGGTCTTCTCGCCCACGTCGAGTTGAGCGAGGACGGGGCCGGTGGCGTGTTCCAGCGCCGCGAGCAGGTGGATCTTCCGGCCGTTCGCCCTGGCCGCGCCGCGCAGGCTCTTGCCGTCCACGGCCAGGCCGCGCAGGACGGCGGCGCCGGTCGCGTTCGGGCGGCGGTCCGCGAGCCAATGCCCGACCGCTCGGTCCAGCGCGTCACCGTCGATGTGTGACAGCAGCCGGCGCACCGTCGTCTCGGAAGGCAACGGCCGCCTGGGAAACAGCGGATCAGGGCGGGCACCGACCTGTTCCAGTACGTGCGCCGGGGCGTCGGCGGTCCACTCGCCGACCGCCAGCAGCGACGTCGCCCCGGCCAGCACAGCACACGCGGCGCGGTGCGAGCACCGCGGCCAGACGGTGGCGGACCCCGCGAGGATC
>NZ_JBVIQR010000215.1:0-1099 GCF_055576875.1 Streptomyces sp. NPDC033229
GCCTGCCGCCGATCGGCACTCAGGCCACCCCCTTGCGCATACCGCATGCCCACGGCATAGCGCAGGGACCACCCACCGTCACCACCGACTTCACGCCGAAACCCTCAGTAATGGGAGCCACGGAGTCGGTGAATGCTTGATTCCGTAGCCGCCAGCAGGTGAGCACTATCGCTGCCCGAAGCATCGGACTTCTGGTTTGAGACCGTGCCCCTGCTGGTCGGCCGGTAGGCCAGACCGCTGATGGGGCGGCGTGCCCGCCCCAGGGGGGTGTGAGCACTGGATCCATTAGGCCGCGTGCCGTGCCTTCCGCAGGCTGCACCGCTGTGTCAAGTACGTTATGGGGAGGGTCTGTTGCTGCTGATTGGTGATGGCTGGGCCGAGGACCACCACGATGTCGAGGTCCAGGACGAGAGCGGCCGGAAGCTGGCCGCCGTGAATCTGCCCGAGGGAGTGTCGGGCATCGCCAGACTCCACGAGCTCGTCGCCCGGCACGACGGCGAGGACCTGGACCCGGCCGAGGTCGTGGTCGGGATCGAGACCGACCGCGGCTCGTGGGTGCAGGCTCTGATCGCCGCCGGCTACCAGGTGTTCGCGATCAACCCCCGCCAGGTCAACCGCTTCAAGGAACGCTATGCCTCGTCCGGGGCCAAGGGCGACAAGGGCGACGCCCACGCACTGGCTGGCATGGTCCGCATCGACCGGGCCCAGCTGCGGGCCGTGGCCGGGGACAGCGAGGCGGCCCAGGCCGTCAAGGTGGTCGCCCGCGCCCATCAGACACATCTGGGAACGCACCCGGACCTTTCAGCGACTGCGCTCCACGCTGCGGGAGTACTTCCCTGCCGCGTTGTCTGCCTATGCGGACCTGACGCTGACCAGCACTGACGCACTGGAACTGCTGGTCAAGGCACCCACTCCAGCGGCAGCGGCGAAGCTCACCCGCACCCAGATCACCACCGTCCTCACCCGCCATCGCCGCCGCAACCGAGAGGCGAAAGCCGCCGCGATCCAGGCCGCCCTGCGCGAGCCACAGCTCGGCCTGCCTGAACAAGTCACCATCGCTTATGCAGCCACCGCCACCGCCCACGCGCGTTTGATCATT
>NZ_JBVIQR010000216.1:0-1083 GCF_055576875.1 Streptomyces sp. NPDC033229
GAGTCGGGGCAGCTGCCGACAACGCGGCCATGGAGTCCTTCTTCGGCCTGCTGCAGAAGAACGTCCTCGACCGCAGGAAGTGGGCCACCCGCGAGTGAGCAGGCCCAGCTGATGCGGACTCAAACCGGTAGTACGGTGGAACGGCATCGGTCCCCCCGAACGAGCGCGTGACGGTTGGCACTTCACACGCTACGCCGGAGGGACCGATCCCACGCTCAGCGATCACTGCCCAGCAAGATCACACAGACTTTTGAATGACCTTCCCGGTGAGGGCTGGCTGTATCTCGCGACGGTGATTGACTCCTGCACCAAGGAAGTCATCGCCTACGCGATGGATGACCACTACCAAACACCGCTCATATCCCAGGCGATCCGCAATGCTGCACGGAACAGGAAGCTTGTCAAGGATACAATTTGCCACTCCGATCGCGGAAGTAACTACATGTCAGGCAAGTATGGAAGCGTCCTCGAAGAGCTCGGGCTGCGACAACCTGCCGGCCGTACCGGCATCTGCTTCGATAACGCGATGGCGGAATCATTCTTCGGAGCTCTGAAGAATTGAGCGTGTATCGCGAGTGACGTACCTGACTCGCGAGGCCGCACGAGTGGACATCTTGCTGAGGCGCTGGGCTCCACCCTGCCTGTCCGTACGAGCAATACCGGGACCTCATCTGCTCGCCATCAGCGTGCTGGGCTCATCCCTGCCTGCCCCGGTAGTACCAGCCATAGGAACGCAGAGGCTAGTCGATTCGTCTGGGCGGGGAGCGGGGCTAGGTGGACCATCCCTGCACGAATCCGTTGAGGAGGTCGAGCCCATCCCTGTGTGTGCGGTAGTACATGTATCAGGCACTGTCCCAGTAATAGGCTGTTGGGTCCATCCCTGTGTGGGCGTAGCCTCCGTGGCTGGCTTGTGGCTAGTGCCCGTTGTGTGGCTCCGCCTGTCCGGTGGGGGTGCGGTGGCACTGCTGCGGTTCGGGTTCTGCGTGGTTGGGTGGGGTGGGGGATGGCCGACTGGTTGCCCGGTCGGGGTGACCGCGTGGGTCTTCCGTCCACTGCCCGGTGAGGGGTGGTGGGGTTTCCGTC
>NZ_JBVIQR010000217.1:0-1059 GCF_055576875.1 Streptomyces sp. NPDC033229
CTTGTTCCTTATGGTCGGCTGTCACGCAGAGCGATGAGTGTCTCGGGGCGTTTGACGGTCTTGCCTACGTCGTAGTGGGTGGCGGGGTGGCGGTTCTTGACGCCGGGTGGTCGTCCTGGTCCCGGCCGGGTGGGTTTGGGTGCACGCGCCGGACTGCCCAGGTGGGGGCGGATGTTCCTGAACCCCCGCCGGACGCGGGTCGGGGTGAGCGCGGTGCCGGGGCGGGTGGTCTTCTCCCAGGGCTTGCGCTGGTCGGCTGCCAGCGGCAGCGCGAGGCGGAGCTGGGAGTGGGCTGCGATGACAAGCCACGTCCACTGGTCCGCCGCCCGCGGGTCGCGCAGCCGCGGGCGGGTCCAGCCCAGGGACTGCTTGAACAGGCGGAATGTGTGTTCCAGGTCGAATCTGCGCAGGTAGCAGGACCACACGAGGTCGACGTCGGCCGGGGTGGCGCCGGTCGCGGAGGACCACAGCCAGATGGGTGGTGCGTCACGGTCGCCGGGAAGGTGGTCGATCTTGAGGCGGATCAGCGTGCCTTCGACCAGAGGGAGTTCGCCGTCCAGGTCGATCCGGGCCGAGCGGTGGGTGAGGCGGGGGTGGACCCGGTCCCACGCGCGGGCCTCGGCCTTGCCGTAGCGGGGAGTGTCGTTCCTGGTCACGACCGCGGGCTCGGGCCAGGTCTCTGGCTTGGCCAGGCGGAACTCCGGTCCGTGCTTCGGCGGGCGGCCGCCCTTGGGGTCGTAGATGCGCGGCGGCTTCGGCAGCCGCAGGACGCGGTCGGAGCGCAGGCGTCCGGCCAGCTCGACGGGCAGGTCGGACAGGAGCCAGGCCAGCCGCATCACGTCGTAGCCGGCGTCCATCACGACCAGCACGTCCCGGTCGCCGCACTGCCACTGGCCCGCCGCGATGAGTCGCTCGACCACGGCCCGCAGTTGGCCGGCAGTGACGGCCGCGGCATCGTCGGCGGGCCCCAGCCGGACCGCGTCCAGGACCTGCGTCCACGAGGTGCGGTCCGGGGTGAGCGCAGCGACGAACGAGTACGGCCAGCCCGGCACCACGTGG
>NZ_JBVIQR010000218.1:0-1056 GCF_055576875.1 Streptomyces sp. NPDC033229
CTAGGGCGCGTATTCGGTTGTGATCAAGGGCTGGTCCGGGTGAGGTCCTTGATCCAGATCAATGAAGCGCGCAGGTGGAGGCCGGCGAGGTAGCTCTGAGGGGTCTTGTCGTATCGGGTGGCGATGCCTCGCCAGGCCTTCAGCCTGTTGATCAGGCGCTCGACGGTGTTCCGCTCCTTGTAGAGCTCGGCGTCGTGGGTGACCGGCCGACCGCCCCTGCTGCCCTTGTTCTTCCGGTTGGCGGCCTGGTCCCTCTTCTCCGGGATGACTGCCTTGATCCGACGTTTACGCAGGTAGGCGCGGTTACCGCGGGACGGGTAGGCCTTGTCCCCGGCGACCGCACCAGGCCGGGTGCGAGGACGGCCGACGGGCCCGCGGACCCGTACCTTTTTGAGTACGGGGATGAACTGCGGGCTGTCCGCGGCCTGCCCTGCGGTCAGGACGATCGCGAGCGGGCGGCACCTGCGGTCGGCGGCGAGGTGGACCTTGCTTGTCTGCCCACCCCGCGAACGTCCGAGCAGAGCGGCTTTCAACCGCAGTTTGTGCCGGCGCCGGATGCGCCGTCGCTCTTCGCGCTCCGGGTCGCTTCCCTCGCCCTGCCCGTCCTGTCCTTCCGGGCCGCCCCTTTTTGCCGGGCCTTCTCCTCCTCGGCTGCGGCCTTCTCCAGGGCGGTGACGACCTCGGGATCCAGGTGCATCCCGGCAGCGTCGTGGTGGGCCCGGGCCGTGGTGGAGTCCACGCTGACCAGGGACAAGTCCACCTCGCCGAGCTTCGCGGCTTCCGCGATCAGGCCCTCCAGCAGGGCCTCGAAGACGCCGGCGTCCCGCCACTGCCGGAAACGGTTGTGGACGGTCGACCAGGCGCCGAACTCCTGCGGCATCTCCCGCCACTGCCCGCCCGTGCGAAACCTCCAGATCACGCCCTCGAACTGCTGTCGCAGCCGCTCGGGGTACGGCCCGTACTCGCCGATCGGCAGGTACGGGCCGATGAACTCCCACTCCACATCAGTCAGTTGCATCCGCGTCACGCAACACGATTTACCGGATCAGACCCCGC
>NZ_JBVIQR010000219.1:0-1050 GCF_055576875.1 Streptomyces sp. NPDC033229
GGCGAAGCTGAGAACTTAAGCGCCAGTAAACGGCGGTGGTAACTATAACCATCCTAAGGTAGCGAAATTCCTTGTCGGGTAAGTTCCGACCTGCACGAATGGCGTAACGACTTCTCGACTGTCTCAACCATAGGCCCGGTGAAATTGCACTACGAGTAAAGATGCTCGTTTCGCGCAGCAGGACGGAAAGACCCCGGGACCTTTACTATAGCTTGATATTGGTGTTCGGTTCGGCTTGTGTAGGATAGGTGGGAGACTGTGAAGTCATGGCGCCAGCCATGGTGGAGTCGTCGTTGAAATACCACTCTGGTCGTGCTGGATGTCTAACCTGGGTCCGTGATCCGGATCAGGGACAGTGTCTGGTGGGTAGTTTAACTGGGGCGGTTGCCTCCTAAAGAGTAACGGAGGCGCCCAAAGGTTCCCTCAGCCTGGTTGGCAATCAGGTGTTGAGTGTAAGTGCACAAGGGAGCTTGACTGTGAGACCGACGGGTCGAGCAGGGACGAAAGTCGGGACTAGTGATCCGGCGGTGGCTTGTGGAAGCGCCGTCGCTCAACGGATAAAAGGTACCCCGGGGATAACAGGCTGATCTTCCCCAAGAGTCCATATCGACGGGATGGTTTGGCACCTCGATGTCGGCTCGTCGCATCCTGGGGCTGGAGTCGGTCCCAAGGGTTGGGCTGTTCGCCCATTAAAGCGGTACGCGAGCTGGGTTTAGAACGTCGTGAGACAGTTCGGTCCCTATCCGCTGTGCGCGTAGGAATATTGAGAAGGGCTGTCCCTAGTACGAGAGGACCGGGACGGACGAACCTCTGGTGTGCCAGTTGTCCTGCCAAGGGCATGGCTGGTTGGCTACGTTCGGGAGGGATAACCGCTGAAAGCATCTAAGCGGGAAGCCTGCTTCGAGATGAGTATTCCCACCCCCTTTGAGGGGTTAAGGCTCCCAGTAGACGACTGGGTTGATAGGCCAGGTGTGGAAGACCGGTAACGGTTGGAGCTGACTGGTACTAATAGGCCGAGGGCTTGTCCTCAGTTGCTCGCGTCCACTGTGT
>NZ_JBVIQR010000220.1:0-1042 GCF_055576875.1 Streptomyces sp. NPDC033229
GTACCCGACAGCTTCCCGTAATCAACCGAGAACGGAACCACCGCCCCCGGCACCACCGCACGCCCCTCATCCTTCGGCTTCGCCGTCCAGTCCACCTGATTCGCCAGCACCGTCACTTTCCCATCCGCGGTCGGGGCGCTGGTACCGGCAAGATTCCCGGACTGCGTGAACGACGTCGTCGACTCAACCGTCGGCGCGGTCATTTTGAATTCGACGAATCCCCGGCCCCGGGTGGTGTCCAGTGTGTCGAGTGCTTTTAGGGCGTTTTCGTCGGTGTGGTTTGTGAAGGTGCCGCCGCCTACGCCGCATTTCAGGGTGGAGTCGGCTGTGTTGGAAGCGTTTGTCCCGGTGTTCCAGTCACGGCCCAGAGAGTCGAGCCCCCTGGGCAGGTAGGTGGTCCAGGCTTCGCTGTAGGTGGGGCTGAAGAAACCGCACTGGTGCAGGTTTACGTAGCGGTTTTTGCCCATGGCAAGGGGACCGGCGGTGTCGTAGGGCCGCTGGCCGAAGAATCCCGCACTTGGACTGATGCCCAGGGTTCGTTTATCAGGCCAAACCTGCGCCTCGTCGGCAGTGGTGAGCTTGGTGCATTTATCTTCCGTCGAGTCCGGTTGTGCCGGGCTCGACTGAGGAGACGTAGAGCTTCCGGTTCTTGGGCTGAGACAGACGCGGGTCGTGTCATCCTTGAGAGTGAAGCCCGCGGGGATAACGGTGACAAGCTGGGTGTCGGCCAGGGTCTTATCGGAGTCGTTGTTGTACCACACCCGGGCCAGTACTTCATCGCCCGGATCGGCTGTCACATCGCTGTCCCACGTTAGCCCGCCATTGACCGAGTACAGAATGCCCACCGTCGGATCTGGTGACGCCCATGCCACGGGCGCCAGCACCCCCGCGGTCACCGACAGCACCACGCCAGCCGATAACGCCAGCCCTGCACAACGCTTGCCTAACCTCGCGCTTTCACGAAGCGGGCTGTCCAGCTGGTGATCAGGTCAGCGGAAAGTGCCTCTGACCAGCGAGAATGAGGATTGTCTAGGCCCTTGTT
>NZ_JBVIQR010000221.1:0-1032 GCF_055576875.1 Streptomyces sp. NPDC033229
TACTGAGGCTGAACTCGTGTTGTCATAGGTGCTGACAGGTCTTGATCCTTGCGGTACGTCGACAGGTATGCGGTACGCACAGGGTGGTGGATTCACCGACGAGCGGCGAGAGTTCCGGGAACAGCTGCGGCTCCAGGCGGCCGAGCGGTTCGCCCGGGGCGAGAAAAGTTCTGTGATCGCGAAAGACTCACGGGTTCATGTGCGGTCGGTGGAGCGGTGGCGGAAGGCCTGGCAGGACGGTGGGCTGAGGGCCTTGCGGTCCAGAGGACCGGCCTCGCTGCCGAGGCTGGACGAGACCCGGTTCGCCGTGCTGGAGCGGGAGCTGGCCAAAGGGCCAGTGGCCCACGGATGGCCCGACCAGCGGTGGACCCTGTCCCGGGTCAAGACCGTGATCGGGCGACGGTTCCACATGACCTACACGATCCAGGGGGTGCGCAAGCTCCTGGTCCGCAACGGCTTCTCCTGCCAGGTGCCCGCCCGGCGGGCGACCGAGCGGGACGAGGACGCGATCACCGGATGGGTGAAGGAGACGTGGCCACTGGTGGAAGCACCGCGGCGGCGCTCGACGCCTGGCTCGTCTTCGAGGACGAGGCCGGCTTCTCGATGACGCCGCCCACTTCCCGCACCTGGGCCCGACGCGGATGCACCCCCGTCATCCGGGTCCGGGGCCGCACCACCCGCTGCCTGTCGGTTGCCGCGCTGGCCTGCTACAAACCCGGCGAACGGCCCCGCCTGATCTATCGGCCCCGCCGCCACAGCAGCAGAAAAGGCACGCGCAAGAGCTTCGCCTGGACCGACTACCGCGACCTGCTCATCGCCGCCCATCGGCAGCTGGACGCCCCCATCGTCCTCATCTGGGACAACCTCGGCACCCATCTGTGCACCAGACTGCGGGAGTTCATCGACAGCCAGGACTGGCTCACCGTCCACCAACTGCCCGCCTACGCGCCCGAGCTCAACCCGGTCGAAGGTATCTGGTCACTCCTGCGACGCGGCTTCACCGCAAACGTCGCCTTCACCAGCGCGGACCAC
>NZ_JBVIQR010000222.1:0-1022 GCF_055576875.1 Streptomyces sp. NPDC033229
GAGGGTCCGGGCGAGGTGGTCGGGATTGGTGAAGGCGGTGTTGGCCAGCGGGCCGCGCCGCAGGAGTGACCAGATACCCTCGACCGGGTTGAGGTCGGGTGCGTATGCGGGCAGTTGGTAGACATGCAGCCAGTCCCGTTCGGCGGTGAACTTCCGCATACCAGCGGTCAGATGAGTGTTGAGGTTGTCCCAGTTGAGGACAATGGGCCCGTCGAGCTGCTGGTGGGCGGCGATGAGCAGGTCGCGGTAGTCGGTCCAGGCGAAGCTCTTGCGCCGGCGCCGGCCACCGTCGTCATACCGGGCGCGGTAGATCAGCCGGCTGCGGCAGCCAGGCCGGTAGCAGGCCATGGCCGCAACGGAGATGCGTCTGCGGGACCGGCCCCGGACGCGGATCACCGGGGTGATCCCGCGCCGGGACCAGGTGCGGGCCTTGGGCGGCGTCATCGAGAACCCGGCCTCGTCTTCGAACACCAGCCAGGCCCCGAGCGCCGCCGCAGTCATTCCGCCTGCGGCCAGGTCCCCTTCACCCAGCCCATCACGGCTTCGTCGTCGCGCTCGACCGCCCGCCGGACGGGCATCTGACAGGTCCACCCGTGCCGTTTGAGCAGGTAGTACACGCCCTGGACGGTGCAGCTCTTGTGGAATCCGCGGCCGATGACCGTCCTGATCCGCTCCAGCGTCCACTTCTGGTCCGGCCACCCGTGCGCGGCCGGGCCTTTGGCGAGCTCCTGCTCGAGGACGGCGAACATTTCGTCATTCAGCCGCGGCAGGGCCGCCGGTCCCTTCGACCGCAGAGATCGGGGGTCGTCGTCGGCCCATGCCTTGCGCCACCGCTGGACCGACCGCACACTCACCCGGAGCTCTTTGGCGATGTCCGCGCTGGACCGCCCCGGGCCAACAGCTCGGCCGCGCGGGTCCGCAACTTCTCCCGGAATGCCCTCCGTTCGGCAGTCAGACCGCCGCCTTGTACGTACCTCATGAGGACGGCGTACCGCAGGGATCAAGGACCGTCAGCCCCTCCG
>NZ_JBVIQR010000223.1:0-1016 GCF_055576875.1 Streptomyces sp. NPDC033229
ACGGTTGGCACTTCACACGCTACGCCGGAGGGACCGATCCCACGCTCAGCGATCACTGCCCAGCAAGATCACACAGACTTTTGAATGACCTTCCCAGTAGCTCGCCCTACCGAAGTGCGGCGCAGCGGCCTCAGCCAGCTTGGCCATCCGCCGAGCCGCCGGCACCGTCAACTCCAGTCGGACCACGCCCGCTCCGTCGTCCTCCGCGCCCGCCCCCAGCCGCACTCCAGGCCCCTCCAGTCCTGCTACCGCCAGGGCGTCCGCCAGTTCCGCCAACGCGCCCGTGGCCTGCCGCCAGCCCGCCACGTAGTCCACGCCGCGCACCCACGCTCCCACCGCGTCCGGGGCCAACTCCTCAACCCCAGAACCCTCGACGCCGCTCTCCAACCCCTGACGCTCAGGCCCCGACTTCAACTTGCCACCCCTCAAAATCCTCGGTCGATTGGATCTTCTGGGGCTATCGCACGGACGCACGACGAGAGCCTCGGTACCATCGGCACCGGGGTCCTCGCGGATCCCTTCCGGAGCACCCCTCTTGCTGTCCAGGCTGCGGGGTGGTCAGGTCTTGCTTCTGCTGTTGTTGCGCGCAGCCCAGCCCCTCCACGCGGGGGTCAAGGCCGGACCGTCGACGACGGGGTGAATGAAGCCCGTTTGATCCATCCCCGGAGCCACGGCCCTCCTCCGGTCTATGGGGTGCCCGCCGACCGCGAGGCCCGCGAGAACCGCGTCAGGATGTTCCGGTAGCCGGTGTGGCCGGTCCGGTCCGCGTGCTGAAGGGCCCACGCATCCGGCCCCGCGCTGCCCTCCGACGCCTCCGAGGAACCCCCGCAGGTCGTGCACTCGACCTCGTACACCGGCCTGCTCCCCGACATGTCCCATTCCAGTGCCCACCAGCCGTTCTGGGCATCGGAACTGAGCGCCGCCTGAGGTGCCTCGAAGTTCTCGGACAGGTGTCCAATAGGATCGCCTGGAACAGGGAACGAGGAAGAAGTGGCGCCACCGAGGAAGTACTCGCA
>NZ_JBVIQR010000224.1:0-1003 GCF_055576875.1 Streptomyces sp. NPDC033229
CCTCGATGAGCTTGTCGATCTCGGAGATCTTCTCGTTGAGGGCGATCACCTCCTTCGCGAGGGTGTGCACCATCTTCGCGATCACCCTCTCTCCGACGACGGCCGTGTACTGCCGCTCGGCGGCCTCGACGGCCGCGGTGGCGAGGGCTTGGGCGCTGCGGACCTTGCGGTTGCGCAACCAAGTCGTCAGGCGGCTGGTGCCGACGCGGCGGATGGCGGCCGGGCTCTGGTAGCCGGTCAGCAGGACCAGCGGTCCAGCGTTGTTGACATCCAGGGCACGTTCGAGGGCGGGGAACATGCTGGTCAGCGTGGACCGGAGCCGGTTGACCGTCCGGGTTCGGTCGGCCACCAGATCTGCTCGGTGGCTGGTCAGGAGCTTCAGCTCGATGGTCGTCTCGTCACCCGGACGGATGGGCTGGAGGTCGCGGCGCATGCGGGCTTGATCGGCAATCACACGCGCGTCGCGGGCGTCGGTCTTGCCCTCGCCCCGGTAGGCGTCGGTGGCACGGTTGACCATGCGTCCGGGGATGTAGAGAAGTTCTTGACTGTGGTTGACGAGCAAGGCGATCAGCAGGCCGGGCTCACCGCCGGTCATGTCCATCGCCCAGGTCACCCCGTCTTCGCCAACCAGGTCGAGAACGTCGCCCAGGAGCTGGAGGAGCTCCGGCTCATCGTTGGTCACACGCTGCGACAAGAGCGTGCCGCCCTCGGCGTCAAGGACTACGCAGTGGTGATGGGTCTTGCCGCAGTCGATCCCGGCCCATATCCGGCTCATCGTGCTCCAGTCGCTCGTACCTGCACCTCAGACCACAGACGACCTCGCCGGCATTGCTCTACGCAGCGACCTTCTCGCACTTCCCAATCGGCGGCCGAGTCGTCGTGGGAAGCCGGGCGGCCAAGCGGTCTGAGCCACGGACGGCAGCCGCATGAAAGCCACACCCAGCTCCCCTGGGTGCCACAACCCTACGAATGGCTGGGGCAGACCCAGGAAGAAGGTAGAGCC